>NZ_VOYD01000081.1:0-1270 GCF_013420435.1 Acinetobacter sp. YH01008 | reverse complement strand
CATTGCTGTCCCACAATTTTTCACAAGAGGAAGCTCATTTGTGCTTCCTCTTGTTTTATGGGTATTTTATCGGGTGAAAATAAAGCTTTTAAAGTTCTTCTTTCAAACAAATTCACTTGAATTATTCTGAGTAAACGTTGAACTGTCCAACCTGTTTTCCCTAAATGTTGAGCGAAACTCACCAATAAATAGGCGATCATCGCAATCCAGATTTGTGTCTGAATTGCGTTCCTGCTGCGGCCTAGAAACGCTTTTAATTTGAGATTCTGCTTAATCGCCTTAAAGAACAGCTCAACTTTCCAACGATCTTTATAAATCGCCGCAATGGTGGAGGCGGCTAAATGAAAGTTATTGCTGAGAAAGCTAAAGTGCTTGCCACTTTGCTGATCTCTATATTCAATTCTTCTTAACACTGGGGCTTTTCTTTTTAGGGCATGTGCGCTATTCAGCTGAATGGTTTCATCTTTTAGAATACCTTTGGATTCAAGCACTGGATGTTGCTGGATCACCTGATACACAGATTTAGGCCTAAAACGTGTGACAAATCCAATGTTTTGAGCAGTCAGATTTGCATACCATTGGTAATCGACATAGCCTTTATCAAAAACTACAATGCTGCCAGCAGGAAACTGGAATTTGCGGCCTTGTACCATGTCATTTTCTTTGCCATTTTCAACTGCAACAAACTCAGGAATATCATTGCTGTGATTCAATCCTATACTGAGTTTCATGCTGGCTTTTGAGTCGTGAACTTTGGCCCATTCACATAAGGAAAGCGACAGGTCAATATGACTGGCATCCAAGGAATACAAGGGATTCTTAAAGCGAAATTTATGAGCTACTTTTGAGTGTTCATAGTATTTAAGCAACTTGTAAAATAGCTGTTGATACAAGGCAGCAGGCTGTTGCTCATTGATTCGTGCCAGCGTGCTTCGGGGAATAGACTTTGCTCCGAGATGACTTAGCTTTTCCTGTTGGCACTCCAAATTGGATTGAATATCTCTCAGACTTTGCCTACAAGAGAATTGAGACATCAATATGGCAATAAACTGATCCCACCGGGAAGCCGCTCTAAATTTCTGTCCAACATGGTGTACTTTAGCAAGTTGTTCAAAATCCTGTCGCACAACAGGTTTAATTAGCTCATGAAATACGGTATTCTGATGTGACAAAACCTGAATCCTGGTCGTTAAAGTGTTTGTTTGCACTCATATTTTAACTGTTAGGACTCAGGTTTTTTTTATTTAAAGCAAACTATGGGACAGCAGTG
>NZ_VOYD01000080.1:0-1376 GCF_013420435.1 Acinetobacter sp. YH01008 | reverse complement strand
AAAATGTATATCGTTGGCAGAAGAAATTATTTAGACCAGTTATCAAAAACTTCATTGATGACTTTATTCTCGATAAAAATCATCTGCTACCACAGAGAATCTATAAATAATAGTGCGTAAGTCCTATAACTTTACTGAATGGCCTAATGTAATTTTAGAGCACACGCCAAAGTAAGGTCATGCCAGTCAAAATCCTGAACTTTAAATCAATGGTTTAGAAGCCGTGAAACATCATCTTAGCAACGATTAAAACAATTCTTAGATTTATATACGTGACACTAAAAAGCCAGTACATATTGAACTGGCTTTTTTCTCAATTTGTCTAACGTGCGTTATGTAAATTTTAGCAAATCTAAACTGGCAGCCTAACTTAAATAACTGATGTTACGCAATAAGTGTATTTTTGAGCATCTTCGCCACTACATTTTGCGGTCGATTTTTTTAAAATTTACAACATATAGAATGGATGCGTAACATCAGTTAAATAAACTGTCTCCGATATATTGGTCCCAAAATCCTTAAAGATCTGACTGCATATTTTCCCACTGTGGAACAGCATGCCCATCAGAGTGAAACAAAAAAATGAGATTTTATCTCCAAACCCTTTATTATTTTTAAGATCGTATATGATTTTAGAAATTTGAAAGAAACTCAAACTTTAAAATATTCGAATCATGGGGATACAATATGAAAATCAAGTTAATCACGCTGACATTAGCACTATCCGCAGCATCACTGGCAAACGCACATAATCATGAACAGTTAATCAGTAATGATTACCAACTGTTTAGTCCAGAAATCACCTCTAAAATCACTGAGCACAAACCTGTTTCATTAGATTTTATTGCTAGTGCAATTAGCACCCCAACTCAGGCGGTATTAAAAGAAAATTTAGGTGAGACTAAAAACGTCGTAGTGATTAGCGATGCGGAAACCTGGTATTACGGTGTTCAAATCACCGATCAGGAAAATCAAAAATGTTCTGTCTCTTTTATTTTCGACCGTGAAAATGGCAAGTTAAGTACATCGGCAGATCTGGTCAGCTTCCACCAATTAGAATGTGAATTAGCCGTTGCCCAAAAATTAGAAAAGAAAAATAACTAACTCCAAACCAGACATTAAAAAGCCCGCAAATGCAGGCTTTTTAATTCGTCCAAATTTTCCATATATCACCCTGCCAGAATCCGGTTTAATGACAATTAAATAGAATATTTGAACTCTTATTGGCACTGTTGCAAATAACCACGAATGGCTTTGTTGCACAAAGATTTGAAATGCAAAGCGCCCCTAATTGAGCCAAATTTAAGGCGTAACTTGGGTAAGTGGTCGACCTAATTCCGTAAATCTGTTGAGGACTGCTACACGTGCATGAATTT
>NZ_VOYD01000079.1:0-1477 GCF_013420435.1 Acinetobacter sp. YH01008 | reverse complement strand
CTCGGTTAATTAAGGCTCGGTTATAGGATGACCAATTGGTTGTACGGTAGATTTTAGAGGCAGGCTTATTCATTTTGAAATTATATTGCTGAATAAGCTTTTGATGCTAGGTTTGTGCAACAAAGCCCTCTTCAGATGGTTTTGAACTTGCGTCAGTGCATAAAAAGGATGTTGAAAATCATGGAAAACTTGCGGCTGTAAGTAGTTCAATTCTGGCTATGATTCATGCATTTATGAATGAAATTAATTTTACAGGATGCCAGAGCATAACCCTAGATGCAGATAATGGTAAGGCTGTTATGGCATCTACTCAACATCCTAGTTTTCCAATGCTTATAGTCATTCTTTCTTCCAAAGAAGTTTTACTGGGTCAGCTACTGTACGCAACCAAAAAAGCTAGCACTGATATTGCAGCATATAAAATTAAAATTTAGGTTTTAAATGCTATATCCTATTTATATTTATGAAACTATGATCTGTCATCAATTAAGCCAAATTATTGTTGAGGCAAGATAAATTGCTGACAAAAAGTTTTGAACTAATTTATGATAGCGTATGGTAATAACACGATACTGTTTGAGCTTGGCAAAAAAGTTCCCGATCAAATGCCGTGCTTTATAAAAATATCGGTTTATAATCACCTTGACTCATAGCGTTATTTTTAGAGGGTATCACGCCTTAAACATTAATTTTATGGATTGGAACAATTATTCGATCTTTAGACTTTTAGGGTTTATCTATGGGCTAAGTTTGACTGAATAATAAGTCCAGCAATATATCAGCACCATTTAAATCATGAACTTGCCCAGCAACAGTAAGATAAAATTTTATTGGATTGCCTAAGACATCATTATGAGCACGCATTTTGGTACTTAAGTTATCTTTCCTCCGTCCGATCGCCTTTTCTTCCCCAGCGCTGTGTTGATGAGCACAATGGTGGAGTCGAACATGGCTATTTATTGTCACTGTCATGTGACAGCACTTCAAAGACTCTCTGCCACACACCTATTTTAGGCCAACGACTAAAACGAATATCCACGACGCTGAAATCACCAAATGTTATGAAAAGACTCACTCGCTAATGAATATCTGAACGATACCGAACTGCTCTCAGCAAATAATCGGTTATCTTTATCAATTACTCTAACAATTTCTATTCTAATATCTAAATCATGCCAGTAACACCTAAGAAAGCTATCACAGGATTTATTAAATAAAGACCTAGCACTTAGTCCTATTCTAACTATCTTGATAGCTAAACTTGAACATATCTCAATCATTTTTTGAAAAGCTTGAGATTTAAATAATAACTTGATTATTTTAAATACACAAAAAAAACACCCCCTGCTTATGCAGGGGGTGTTTCGAATAATGAGCTGGCGATGACTTACTCTCACATGGGTAACCCCACACTACCATCAGCGCAAAGAGGTTTCACTTCTGAGTTCGGGAAGGGATCAGGTGGTTCACTCTTGCT
>NZ_VOYD01000078.1:0-1503 GCF_013420435.1 Acinetobacter sp. YH01008 | reverse complement strand
TTTGGTTCTCTATCCAATTATTGTCAATGGGTAGATTGCCATCATCCAGATAGCGGCTTAAAGCAGTCCAACGTTTTAGGCTGTAATTGATCGCCCGGGCGGTTGGAGAACTCGATGGCACCGTCAGCTGATGTTGGTTGAGCCATTCATATAGTTGTTGCATGACCGGTTGACTATGCTGTTGTCGGTATTCGCAGCGGTCTTCCGCTGTACCATCCGTCTTTTTTCTGAGTTCTGCTTCTATCGCATATAATTTCTGAATCAGCACTAATGCCTGTTCAGCGACCTGACTTTTCTTGGTCACATGTAGTTCATGGAATTTACGACGTGCATGTGCCATGCAGCCCACCTCAATGACCTGACCTGATCTAAAGCGTGCTTTATAACCACTGTAATCATCACAGACCAAATGACCCTGCCAGCCTTTCAGGAAGTCTTCAGCATGCTGGCCAGAACGGCTATCCTGAAAGTCATAGATCACCGCCTGAACTGGATTGTACTGTGTGCTGGCATAGGCCCAGACATAACCTTTTTTGGGCTTTTTCTCATCATCACCCATCCGCATGATGGTGACCGGCGTTTCATCGGCATGGATCACCCGCTGTTGCAGTACCACCTGTTTTAAGGCATTGGCCAGAGGTTCCAGTTCCACCCCACAGCGGCCAATCCAGTCAGATAACGTTGATCTAGACAGATCAACACCTGCGCGTAGAAAGATTTGACGTTGACGGTACAAAGGCAAATGATCGGCATACTTTGACACCAGCACATGGCTAAGCAATTCAGGTGAAGCAATGCCTTTATCAATCACATAGGCTGGCATCGCTTGCTGAGTCAGAGTGTCACACTGATCACAGACCCATTTACCACGCACATGCTGTTCCTTATAGAACTGTGCCGGTCTGAAATTCAGTTTTTCACTGACATCTTCACCGATACGACGCAAGGTACAGCCACAACTGCATTGTGTTGATTCAGGTTCATGCTCAATACGGAGGGTGTGTAGATGATCTGGCAACAGCCGACGTTTAGGTTTGTTGACTGGGGCTTTCTGTGCAGCTGCATTGGTTTTATCTGCATTCAGTCGTTCCAGTTCCAGATCAACCGCTGCAATATCTTCTTCAACCGCTTCATCCCAGAGATGGATTTGTTTTGCGGTGAGATGTTCGTTTTTACTGCCGAATTTATGCTGTTTAAATAGTGCAAGTTCATGCTCGTATTTTTGATTGAGAATAGAAAGATGTTGAACTTTAGAATCTAATTGCTGATTGGTGACTTCAAGATGTTGAACTCTGGCATCTAATTGCTGATTTGATTGTTCCAGTTGTTGTTTAGATTGTGCCAGAGACTGATGCTGCATCGCCAACTGTCTGGTAAATTCCAGCAGTTGTTCATGGGTCAGTTGGCTTAAATCAGGCAGCGTATTCATGACCGCAGTATGCCTGAGGCCATGATGCAGAGGAAATAGAACGTTTGGAGAATAGCAGAATGGATGAGCCTGGT
>NZ_VOYD01000077.1:0-1595 GCF_013420435.1 Acinetobacter sp. YH01008 | reverse complement strand
TCAAATGGCGATTCAGCGTTTAATTGGTTTTGGGAAAAAAGAAGAGTTTAAGGAAATTTTGGCAATTTTAAGAAAGCAGAATCCTGATAGGATAAGGGTTCTGTGAAATTTGTCGTGTACAGAGTATTTTTTGAATACTGTCGCGTGGAATGTCCCATTTTAAAAACATGCAACGGATCTGCAAGCGTTCTGCATCGACCTGATAGCGCGTATTGAACACAGGCCACCACAACACAAAAATGGTAATGAAATACACCCCTGTGTGCACAGGAAATGCTGGCATCGTGCCTTTGGCGTACATGGTCAGCAATAACTGAATCAATAGACCAGACATACAAATCACAAAAGCCAAAACCCACCAATCTTTTTTAGAACGAAACGTTTGCATAAAAATTCCCCTATTTACTTCATTCTATACATAAAAGTAGGTCTGGATTAAAGCTCGTTGCTGAAATTGCTCAAAAATGTCATAAAAAAACGCCCCGAAAGGCGTTGTAATACTCTAAAACACATAAGGGCGAATAAAAATTAAGAAGAAAATCCCGAGCATTAAAAACCATTTTAAGAAATAGTACACACGACTATTTTTAGCTTTTAAAGCCTTGGCTTTTAAACGCACTTGATAGACATAGCCAAAGACTTTATTTAAGCCACCCGTCTGATCGCCTGCTTCATTCGGAGAGCTTGCTGCGGTCATCACATTTTTGCCAAACCAGTGATTAAACTTTTGCATCCAGCGAGATTTTAACGGACGCTCGACATCGGCAAAGAAAATAATACGGTTTTGAGAAGTGCCATTTTCAGCATAGTGAATATAGGTTTCATCAAACACCACACTTTCACCATCACGCCATGAATACCGCTCACCATCGACATCAATAAAACAACGGTCATCATTTGGTGTCATCAATCCCAAGTGGTAACGCAATGAACCTGCATACGGGTCGCGATGACGCACTAAACGACTGTCGGGCGCTAGTTCAGTAAACATCGCCGCCTTAATGCTAGGCAAAGTTTTTAATAATGCTGTGGTTTTTGGACATAATTCTGCTGCTGATGGATGCGCGGAGTCATACCATTTTAAGTAAAAGCGCTTCCAGCCTGTTTTAAAGAATGAGTTAAAACCCAAATCATCGTAAGTACTTGAAGCTTTAATACCACCCTGTTCATATAAAGCTTTGGCTTCATCACGAATCATTTCCCAATTGTCATCCAAAACCTTTAAATCTTGAAAGTGCTGGGTGTCGATATACGGTTGATTTGGTACTTTAGAGAACAAATACATTAAATAGTTGATCGGTGCGAGGATGGTAGAGTGGTCAAAAAACTGACGATAAAAACTATGACGCACCTTGCCGCGCTGTTGAATATACAGCGCTGAAGCGATAAAAATCGCCAAAATAATCCACTTCAACATAGAACAACCTAAATTGCTGAAAACAGCTAAAATTCAAAATGTCGCATATTCTCTCTGTACACGACAAAAATAGATAACTCATTGAAATAATGTCACAATAATTGTTTTCTAACGACGAATACTATGACACATCTCAATGAGTTATATCTTATCTTAAACAAATCTCTAAAATGGAACA
>NZ_VOYD01000076.1:0-1697 GCF_013420435.1 Acinetobacter sp. YH01008 | reverse complement strand
CCATGAAGTGCCTGCCTGCGTCTGTTAGCCGAACGCCCCGCGCATGGCGCTCAAATAGCAGGACACCAAGGTTATCCTCCAGCGCTTTCACACGCGCGCTGACGCTCGACTGGCTGATACCAAGTGCCTTGGCCGCATGCCGAAAATTCAGATGCTCGGCGACGGCGATGAACTGAACAAGGGAAATGAGCGGTATCCTGCCAGACAGGATACCGACATTCACGAGGTTTCGATGGTTAGTGCGCCGCATCGGAGCGGGCCTGCTACCAGTCGTCGGTTAGACGACTGGCGACTTCTCGGTGGCAGCCCCACGGAGCCGAAGGAGCACCAGCCCCAACGAAACCAGTACCGCCATCGCCGTGGCGTAACAGATCACGGGCCACGCTGTGTCACCGTTTAAAAGTGCCACCGCCAATGTCCCGACAATGCTGACTATCAGGCTTTGAACGCAGAAGTAGAACGCGACCGCTGATCCCGCGATGTCGTCGAACTCTGCCAAAGCGCCGTTCGCGGTAACGGACACCGTGAAGACAATACCGACCGCGACAACCCACATCGGTAGGATGAAGGTGAGGAATGACGGCGAGCCGTAAAGTTCGCCGATCCCCAACAGGACCGCTCCGCAAACAAGCAACGCCATCCCACGCGCCACGCATCCTGCGATGCCCCATCTGGCGACAAAGGACTTCGCGAAACGGGTTGTCACGATCATTACAAGCGCGACAGTGGCGAAGGCAAAGCTGAATCCGATCTCGGAATATTCCGCTTGGCCTATGAGCACACGGGGAGCCGTCGAGAAGAAGACGAAGTAGGTGCCCATACCGGCGCTAAAGCCGACAGTGTAAACCCAAAAAGCCGGACTCGCGAAGATCGGCAAGACAGATCGGCGCGTCTTGACTTGATCCAGAGGGCGGGTTTCGTGCCACCTGAAACCCGCATTTAGGAGTGCGAGCATCGCCAGTATAGCCAAAGTAATGAATATCGCCTGCCATCCCAAGAACTCGCCGATCAATACTCCGGCGATAGGGCCGAGCGCAGGCACGAACGCCAGCATCGAACTGAAAAGGCCGTAGATGACGACACCCTCAGGACGGTTGGCATAAACGTCGCGAACCGTCGCGAACGTCGCCACCAGCATGGCCGACGCGCCCACTGCTTGAAGTAGACGGAAAGCGACAAAGGCCGGTGCAGTTGAAGACCAAGCTGCTCCCAGAGACGCAATGACGAAAGCCGTTGCGCCCGCAAGTAGAATTGGCCGTCGCCCGATTCTGTCTGAGAGCGGACCAAAAATCACCTGGCCCACGCCGAGCATCACCATATAGAGGCTCAACGTGAGTTGGATCATAGCGGGCGTCGTGTTCAGGATGCCGGGCATCGCTGGAACGACAGGGAGATAAATATCCATCGCCAGTGAAGCGAGGATGTCGAAAGGAGCCATCAGCAGCAGTGCTGCCGGCAGCGTATAGGCCCACGCGGGGCGTGTGGTGGTCATGACGAATCAACCCTCGATTAAGGAATACCGGGCGACGTCTGCTCGTCAGCAATCAGATGAGACTAGCCTTACAGAGCGCCGCAACAACAATACTGGTTGTTGCGGCTTACTTGTCTGCTGACTTGGAATTTCCCATCTGATTACTCCACGCTTACGAATATGAATTGCTACATTTTATCCGATTATCTTTTGCTTCGCAATGCGG
>NZ_VOYD01000074.1:0-1908 GCF_013420435.1 Acinetobacter sp. YH01008 | reverse complement strand
CATTTCGTATAAGGTGTATTATGTTAATTTTAGTAGAACTAATAAATCTATATATTTGAAAATGTCATTTTACTCAATTAAATACTCTTCAGATATTTCACACTGTTCAACAAAAAAATGATCATGTGAAACTAAAATTACAGCGCCCTGATATTGGCTAATAGCCTGCGATAGAAGCTCTCTAGACTCAATATCTAAATGATTTTCTGGTTCATCAAGCAATAATAAATCAATACCATCAGGATAGTGACTCATTGCTAATAATGCGACTTTCAATTTTTCACCACCACTCAGTTCTGATAGTTTTAATAAAGCTTTTTCACGACGAATACGTAACTGACCTAACAAATTTCTCCACTCAACTTCAGTAAGATTGGAGTTATAAAGTGCAAGGTTTTCGATTACGGATAAATCATTATTTAATAAACTAAAGTTTTGATCTAAATACAAACATGTTCCACTAAAGAAAATATCATCACGTTGATGGGTAGAAATCAATTTCAATAAGGTTGATTTACCAATTCCATTAGCACCTTTAAGATGGATTTTTTCGCCAGCTTTCAATGCAAAATTAATTTTATTTGTTGCTGTATGGGGTAGCTTTAAATCATGAATTCTTAAAATCTCTCCTTGCTTCGTACTCTGTAAGTGGAATTCAAACTTCTGAGCTTTGATTTTTTCTACAATGGTCTGCCTATTAATCAGACTATTTTTCAAATCATCAGTTTGTCGAGTTTGTTGGGCACGTAGCTTACCTAAGCTTTGTCCAGCATTTTCCTTTTTGAAATCTAGAAAAATCTTTGCTTGAGAATTAGAATCACGAAGTTCATTGCCTTTAGATTGACGTTTATTCGCTTTCATTAAGCTATCATGTTGCCGTTGTTTTAACTGCTTTAATTCTTTTTTCTCATTATTAATAGACTGAGTTAATGCATCCATGTGTAGCTGATGCTGTTGAATGTAATGCTCATAATTACCTTTGTAGTGTTGTAAGCCTAATTCAGTTAAAGCATAAATATGTTGGACTTGATTGAGTAATTGGCGATCATGACTAATCAGGCATACACCACTAGGGTGTGCCAAAATACTCTCAATTAACCATTGTCTAGATGTTGAGTCTAAATGGTTGCTTGGTTCATCTAAAAGTAGATAGTGATCCTTTTTTAAAAACAAACGACATAAAGCCAGCTTTGTTTTTTGTCCTTCACTCAGTTTTTCTGTTGGAAAGTTCAAATCCGTAGGTAAGTCAGCATTTTCAAGTATATTTTGCCATTTTTGTGGTAAATCCCAGGTATTTTCAACTAACTCATAATCATCAAAACTAGCTGTATTGTTCTCTATACGCCGAAAAGCATGATGTAAATGATCTACCTCTAATGCTTGTGCAATATTTTCAGCATTAAGGCGTTCTAATTGTGCCAAATAATCATGTTGGATATTCCATGAAACTTGACCACTATAATGAATATCTAAAGCTTGGCTTTGATCTAATATTCTGAACAATAGGGATTTACCTAAACCATTACGTCCAATTAATGCAGAAACCTGTCCTGATAAAAGCGTAATGTTTAGCTGATCAAACATTTTCTGTGTAGAAAATTCTAAATTTAAGTTTGAAGCAATACATGCATGTTGCATAAAAAATTCCTCATGTAGAGGATATGCAAAATAGTGAAGATTAACTTATAAAAAACAATATATTATTTAGGATATAAAGTAGAGACCAAGAATATATAGCCACAAGTAGAATCTATTTTGCACATCAAAAGTTTAAAAATAATGATGAGAAAATGACTTACTTCATTGGCGTTACTCTTGGGAGGATGATTTGAATAAGGTTATTTTATAATGATAAGACAATCTGTCAAGCTTGTACTAAAGCTTCTAAAAGTTATTTAACATAATGGC
>NZ_VOYD01000073.1:0-2188 GCF_013420435.1 Acinetobacter sp. YH01008 | reverse complement strand
AAGTCATTTGAATGATTTCTTCTTGGTCTACGTGTCATAAAATACTCCATATATTGATGTTTATAACATCATTTGGGGAGCAAAATATCACTTATAAGTGTTGTTCAAATTTCCTGATCCACCTCTGTGGCTCAACCTGCGAAAAGAAACGAGTTGCTACGTAAGTCCGAGAACATGCTTTCCATGGTCTCTGAGCTCGCCTTTGGGACCGACATATCGGTGGAGAGCACCCCGCTTCGTTCGTTCTCGCTCTTGTTCAACAGCTCGCGCGCCGACGACGCGATGACGGGATGAACGCCAGCCTCGCCGAGATGCGGCGTGTCCATCATGGCGCGCAAGGTCGCCTCGACCGGGCGGCGGGGATCGGACAGGAAATTGGCGACGCCCGCCAGCGTCTTGTCCTTCTCCGCATAGAGAACATGCAGGATCGCGCCGACCAGCAGGCTATGGCTGGTCTTTTCCCAATGATTACGCTTGTCGAGGCTGCCTTCGGGATCGACCAGAATATCCGCGATGTTCTGCACGTCGCGGACTTCCCACTCCCCCTGCCGCACCTCCAGCAACGGATTGTAGGCCGACGATCTGGCGTTCGTGGGATCGAACAGCAGGACGCGGCCGTGCTTCGCGCGAAAGCCGGCCGTCAGCGTCCAGTTCTCGCCCTTGATGTCGTGGACGATGCAGCTTCCCGGCCATGTCAGCAGCGTCGGCACCACCAGCCCGACGCCCTTACCGCTGCGGGTCGGCGCGAAGCATAAGACATGCTCGGGACCGTCATGGCGCAGATAGTCTTGCGTATGCCGGCCGAGCACTACGCCATCGGGGCCGAGCAATCCGGCCGCACGGATTTCCTTGTCTTCCGCCCATCGCGCCGATCCGTAGGTGGCGATGTTGCGGGCTTCCCGCGCTCGAATGATCGACATGAGGATGGCGGCGGCGATGGCGATGAAGCCGCCCGATACCGCGATGATGCCGCCCTCGACGAAGATAGCGGGCGCGTAGGCGTCGAAGGAAAACCACCACCAGAAGAAGGCCGGCGGATAATAGACCGGCAGGCCCGCCAGATCGAACCATGGCGCTCCAAGCTGGGGCTGGAAGCCGAGGCGAAAGGCAACCCATTGCGTCGCCGCCCACGTCATCACCAGAACGATGGTGATGACTACGGCGATCTGACCCCAAAGGATTCGGCCTCCGCGCAATGCAGGCTCCAGTCGGCAAAAGAGACGGAGCCGATCAGAGAGTAGGCAAAATCGGGACGGGCAACAGGAAAGAGGATGCCGGAGGGCTGCCGGATACTATCGGCGGCAAATAGGATGGATCGCCTGTGCCGTTATCGTGCCGGTCGAGTGCCATCCAGGAAACGATTGGGCGAATCGCCGTCACGCTTCATTTTGCCTGCGAGGTTGAGTAGATTTTTCAGTGCGGAGTTGCGATTGAACGGCGACCAGACGGCTGTAAAGGCAACCGGCTCCGGTTCATCGAGGAAGGGCAGGAAGACGATGCCGGTCGTCGGCAACAATGACGTTGCCTCGCCGACGATAGTGATGCCGAAGCCTTGTCCGACCATAGATAGCAGCGTGTCGCGCCCCACATCAAAGCGCCGGATCGACGGTGCGGGCCAACGCCCGGCAAGGCGCAGCACGATATGGTCATGGACCTGCGGGCCGGTGCCACCATAGCGAACAATGAAAGTCTCGCCGACCAGATCGGACCAAGTGATTGCGGACTGCCCGGCGAGGCGATGCCCATCCGATAGCACGGCCACCAGCGGTTCGGTCCAGATCGGTCGGGTATGGCAGTCGGGCATCTCGGGCTTGCCCGCGACGAACACCACGTCGAGCTGGTCAGCACGAAGCTGCATCACCGCATCGCGGGCTGTGCCTTCGGTGATCTCAACCTCAATGCCCGTATGTTCTTCCCGATAATGACGGATCAGCTCCGTGAGAAAGCTGCGTGGGATTAAGGCATGGATGCCGATGCGAAGCCGGCCGTATTCTCCTTGAGCTGTCATGCCTGCGGTCTTCACTGCGTGATCGAGTTGATCGACACCCGCCGTGACACGCTCCATGAAGTGCCTGCCTGCGTCTGTTAGCCGAACGCCCCGCGCATGGCGCTCAAATAGCAGGACACCAAGGTTATCCTCCAGCGCTTTCACACGCGCGCTGACGCTCGACTGGCTGATACCAAGTGC
>NZ_VOYD01000072.1:0-2382 GCF_013420435.1 Acinetobacter sp. YH01008 | reverse complement strand
CAATTTTTCCGTCAAAAGGCTCTGCAACTGACTCTCTATTGTCTCTCTCTGCCCCTCTATCGCTTGCTGTACTTGGTGTTGAATGCTGTTCTGCAGGAGCTTTTCGTCGATTCTGAGGCTCTGCAACTGCTTGTTGACTTGAGCCTGTAGAGCGTGAATTGAGGTTGAAAACGAATCTATGCTCGATTTCACTTTTGATATTTCCGATAGGTCTATATTCGCTAACTGCGTTTGCAGTGCGTCTATTTGCTCCGTATAGCTCGCTGTTAGCGATTTTATGGCTTTGGGTGATAGATTCCCTATTTCGGTCAAAATCGCTCTGAGATGCGATTTTATGGCCGATGTTGTCTGCTGTACTTCGTTTAAAAGTATAGTGCTGTTGGTGATAGGTCTCTCGCTTTGCTCGATAGTCATCTCGAACGTTTTCAGCGTTTCGGAGAGCTGTTGCAAGCTCTGCTGTAGTTGGTCGGCTTTCTGCTGCTGCTCTGAGATGCTCTGAATAAGCGTTAATTTCGAATTGTTCATGATAAAAGTCGCCTCTAAGTCGATGTCTTTTGCCACTTTTCAAAGTGGCAGTTAAGTATTCTTTACTTTGTTTGACCGATGCGATTCCTTCCAGTTGCTCAATACACTGGACAATATCTGCTCTGTTTTTTACTGTCAGAGTCCTTAAAAATGTTTGTACGTAGTTATCAACGAGCTTGCCAAACTGCTTTTTTGTAAGCGCCTCAAGATCTTGACCTGTAAAAATATTTTTAGCTTGAGCGTTGAGTTTTGCGACATAGTTTGGCTCTTGTGTCGTTTTCATCAAAAGCAGATCATCGGGGCGTGACCACTGGTACTTTGTGTTGAAGTAATCACGTAAAGAATCAAAATGCTTTTCATGGCCGGGTGGGGCAATATTGAGTGATTTACCGCTTTGAATATCTAGGCGTGGTGCTAGAACGTGGATATGCTTCGAGCCGTCATCGTCTGTGTGAAGCACGGCAAAAAGGTGGTACTGTGAGGGATCTAGTCCCGAAAAAGCATGCTTTTCAAACTCGTCTAAGACTTCTTTTATTTGTTCATCTGTCGGACTGTCTTCTTTTGACCATGCGATCACGCCACTGGTGTACTTCCACAAATGTGGACTTGAGTCACAGATGGCGTTAAATGTAGTCGCATCACCACGCAAAACATCAACACCTGCCCGAACATTGCCAAGATGATCGAACTTATCTAAAACATACGCTGAAGCGTGTGCGGCCGATCCTTTACCGTGATTTAAAAATTTAATATGCACTTTCATCCTCCTCAGCAAGCTGTATCGAAGACAATTGCTTTTTAAGCCTTTCAGGGCTTTGTCTGCTGATTTTCGGAAGTGCAGGAAATACTTGTTCTAACTCGGTTTGAATGCCTTTTAAAACTGAAAAAATGCTGAAAATATCTAACTTGCGTTGCTCTTGCGGATCAGCATTTTTGATGATGTTCAATGCTCGTGCAATTTGGTTTAAGTTGTTCCCGATTTTGGATAGCTCAAGCAGTAAAGCAGGATCTGTTTTTTGATAGCGTTTAACCACTTCAATCACTGTTTTAACTTTGAGTCTAGGCTTCCTTTCATATTCTTCTGGTCGTCTTACGGTTACAGCATCTTGCATGATTTCCCTTTGAATTAAAGAGAGAATGAAGTCTGTAAAATTCGTGTTCTCTTTTTCGAGGTGCTGCTCAAGTTGTTCTAGCTGTAACTCTGTGAGTCTGAAAATTTTAGTTTTATTTCGCATATACACATCCCACTAACAGGCTTTTGGTTTTGCTTTTAAGTCAACTTTGTTGACTTGCCCATCTTGATGGGCTTGGGGTCTTAGGGGTTTCCCCTAACAAGTCCCTGTATATCAAAATTCGAAGAATTTTGTATATACAGGTAGGCTTGCTTATCTTATTTAGTCATCTAATAGTATTCTACTATATCGTGAAAGATTTATATAAAAAGATCAAAAAAAGGGTTTATCAGCTAATAATACCTAAATTTGTATATGAGTTTTTATGTTGAAATTATGATGGAAATGGGGACTGGCTCATTTACATAACTTTTAAAGGGGAGAAGCAATCCAATAGCCGTAGGTAGAACAAACTTCAGGAATAAAGCGAGTAACAGATTTTGGTATTACTGATGACGGCCCTCCACTAAGGATAATTTCATTACCTATAAAAACTTTATGATTATTAAATTTATTGGTGATGCTAATCCTACCGTCCTTTGTATATTCTAACTCATGATTATTAGCCCAAATAATAAATGAACCGGTATCACTACCAAGCCGAATACAACCATAAGGATCTACATGCAATTTCCCACCAGTAATGGTTACTCTTGAACCAGAATTAGCATGTTTAATAAAAATG
>NZ_VOYD01000006.1:0-128430 GCF_013420435.1 Acinetobacter sp. YH01008 | reverse complement strand
GATCTGATGTTGCATTGCTACCTTGGCCACTGATGTATCTGGCTGCTGGCATTGCTGAATAAGTTGATGTTTAAATTCAGCTGTGAAGGTTCGACGGGGCTTTTTTAGCGTTGGTGCACTGTCTATAACTGTCTTTAAATCCATAAATAGGTGTCCACTTAAATTTAAGTGGACACTATCGCGGTATTAATGAGTTAGAAAAAGTGGGGTTCAGCGGACGCTTACTCTGGATGAAGTCAATATGGTCTTGGGCCTGAAAAGCATCTTTGCCCCTGACCCAGTCGATGTGTATCGTCAACATGCCAATCGATTGAAACTGCAAGGCTTATAGTTCTTATATAAATATTAGGATATAAAAAATGCGCCCAAAGGCGCATTTTTTAACTCGAGATAAAACTTAACTTGAGCCTAAACTTAAGAAGCTTTAACTTTACGAGCTGGTAATTTTTCACGGATACGTGCAGCTTTACCAGACAATTCGCGTAGGTAGTAAAGTTTAGCGCGACGAACGTCACCACGACGTTTCACTTCAACTTTAGCTACGATTGGAGAGTGAGTTTGGAATACACGCTCAACACCAACACCGCTAGAAATTTTACGTACTGTGAACGCAGAGTTCAAGCCACGGTTTTTCTTCGCAATTACCACACCTTCAAAAGCCTGAAGACGCTCACGGTCGCCCTCTTTAACTTTTACAGAAACAATCACTGTATCACCTGGTGCAAAAGCAGGGATGTCTTGTTTCAATTGTGCATTTTCAATTACTTGAACTAAAGGATGCTTACCGCTCATGGGGTATCTCCAATAATGCGAGTCAGAAGAGGTCTGATCATCGCGGGGGCTAGAGGCTAAAGCGCATAGACCCGATTATCTTTCCCTTTAAAGTTGACCATCTCAACTTTAAAGAGCCTATTAAAGAATACTTAAACTCAATTTAAGTACCGTTTTCGAAGACAGCACCAATTTCTCAGCAATGTCTTACAAATCTTTCAGCCATTTTTTTTGCTGCTTGGTCAATTCTACTTGTTCGACCAGTTCAGGTCGACGTTCAAGTGTCCGTTGATAACGCTGCAAAAACCGCCATTTTTCAATGTTTGCATGATGACCTGATTTAAGTACCTCAGGCACATCCAAACCTTCAAACTGGTCAGGCTTGGTATATTGTGGGCAGTCTAACAGACCATCCACAAAGGAGTCTTGCACATGGGATTGTTCATCAGACATCGCCCCCGGAAGCCTCCGGATAATACTGTCTAATAAAACCATCGCTGGCAGTTCACCACCCGACAAAACATAATCACCAATTGACCATTCCTGATCAACATATTGCTGGATCAAACGTTCATCGACCCCCTCATAACGCCCACACAGTACAATCAATCCGTCATATTGAACGAAGTCTTGTACTGCAGTTTCGTTTAAAGTTTTTCCTTGCGGTGACATATACACCACAGGAACCTGAACTGCGCCTGCTTCATTTGCAAGCTCTTTGGCACGGTGGATTGCTTGTGCCAAAGGCTCCGCCATCATCACCATACCCGGACCACCACCGAATGGACGTTCATCCACCCGTTTGTAGTTGCCCGTCGCAAAATCGCGAGGATTGATGCAATGAATTTGCATCAAATCACGTTTTGCTGCGCGCCCGCTAATACCGTAGGCTGTAATCGCTTCAAACATTTCAGGAAAAAGCGTAATGACTGCAAAAAACATCGCAGACTCCCGTATTTCCAAAAGTGTTAGTAGTCTACGCCCCAATTGACGTAAATACGACCAGCTTCAAGATCAACGCGTTGTACCACATCTTTATGCCATGGAATCATGCGCTCTTCGCCATCGATACTGTCGGCAGTTGCGCGAACCACCATCACATCATTGGCACCTGTTTCAAACAGTTCAAAAATTTGACCGAGATTCACTTCTTGATCCTCATCATTCAGACCTAACACTGTTAGACCCTTTAAATCAGACCAATAATATTCATCTACACCCGCTTGAGGCAGTTGCGATTTAGCAATCCAGACATTGGTGCCAACCAGTTGGTCTGCCCCAGTGCGATCACTCACACCTTTAAGCGAAACAACCAGGCCTTTACCATGTGGTTTCCAACGTTTTACATCGACAATTTGCCAACCTGCTTTGGTCTCAATGTACCAAGGCAGATAGTCAAATATGTTGCTCATGGGTTCTGTATTGGAATAGACCCAGAGCCACCCATTTAATCCATATGCTGAACGTAGCTGTCCAATCTGAATACGATCTTCGGGAACATTCTGTGTTGGTGTCATGGGCAATCTACTACCATATTAAACAGCAGTTGCAGCTTTTTTAGCTTGAGCAGCTAAAGAAGCAACGCGATCTGAAGGTTGAGCACCTTGAGAAACCCAGTGAGCAAAACGGTCAGCATCTAAACGAAGTTTTTCTGCTTTACCTTGAGCTGTCGGGTTGAAGAAACCGATACGTTCGATGAAACGACCGTCACGTGCATTACGGCTATCAGTTACAACGATTTGATAGAACGGACGTTTTTTAGCACCACCGCGAGTAAGACGAATAACAACCATGATAGAACCTTATAGTTTTTACGGATTATCCCTGCACCGACCACCGATACATTTCAAACCCCTTTCATAGAGGGCAACATTTTACGCGAAGTTTACCCTGAATGAAAGATCAAAAATTGGTTGGCTACAATTTTGGGTTTATTTACCGTCCCATGGCTCACATGCACCGGAAGTTTTCTCCCAGCACTGTTTGCCTGTGCTATCTAACGTTATTGCACCAGTACCTTGTAATTTTCCAGTAGGCACCGGAGTTGCTGTGAGTGTCCATGTCTGATCACTATTAGCAAGCACTAAACCTAGAGCATAATTACTCTTTACGTCATCGGGTACATTCGTTGTAATAAATGCTGCTGTCGATGCATCTCTATAACTTCCGTGTGCAACTTTGTATGCTGATAACTGTTGCGCAATATCTAACATCACACTTTGAGCTTCAACGCGTTTGGTTCTTTCTTGGTAATCCGTATAGCTTGGATAAGCAATTGCAGCCAAAATACCAATTATGATCACAACAATCATTAATTCAATGAGCGTAAAACCTTGTTTATATGATTTCATTTGACTCCTCATTGGCAATTAACTGGTACTGTACAAGAAGTATCAGACCATTCACATGTTGCCCCCTGACTATTCGATGCATAATTTTTATATAAACTTGAATCATCTAAGGCCTGATTAACACAAGACTTTATTGACCATTTTCTTAACTCTGAAGTGACAGTAGTTGTATAAACATGTTTTGTTCCTGCATTTGCTGTCACACTTTTTCCATTCATACCTTCATAACTAAAGTTACGTGACTTCTCTTTCTCAAGCTCAAGACTCAGATCAGCAATTTGTTGCAATGCAAGCTTTTCATTACCTTTACGCACATAAGCTTGATAGCTGGGCAGCGCTATAGCTGCCACAATTGCCAAGATGACAACAACGATCATGAGCTCTATTAAAGTGAATCCTTTAATATTTTTCATCATTAGTCACCACCAGAATTAAATGGTAAATATTCAAACCATCGTTTAGGTATCAATTTGTCAGACACCGTATATTCTGGTGGCTTAGGATCAATATCCTTATTAAAAATTAAGGTTCTATTAGTAGCTGTTGAGCGACCAGCACCAAATGTTAAGCCTATAATACCTGAACCTAGATCTCCAATTTTCTCAGGGTTGGTGGATGTAGTCGTTCCAAAACAAGTTTTATCACCATAAGGCAGGCAAAATTTGTAAGCTGAACTACTACCTACAATCCCGCCAGTACATTCTGTTGCATCCCCATCTTTAGCAGTACTTTCATCAGGATTAAAAAGTGAATAGTACAAATCATTGTCTAATGCTATACCTTCTTCCATTGCTCTTACTTGATGCTTCGCATCTTTACCTACTTTAGGCATTGGAAAAAACCAGCCTTTATGAGTACCTTTATTAAAGCTACCAGTACCACTTATATCGTGCATCGAATCTAGGGTAATTAATGTAGGAGTACCTACTGGACTAGACGTCACAGTATCATCTTTAATTGCAACAACATAATCTTGAGGATAAGACGTGCCCGTGTCTAATGGACTACTACGATCTCCTGAAGCCAATGTCACCATTGCAAAACGTTTGCCGTTGTCATCTTTATGAATTGTAAATGTTGGGGGCTCGTAAAAACGTCTTGGAGTTTTATTACTTGTATTTAAATCAGCGATTTTCTTCGCTTGATAAACCAATGTAGTATTTGTTGCACTTGTCCCTAATTTAGAATTAAAGTCAACTCGGAAAACTTGCCCACCTAAATCTCCTACATATAGGTGATCTGTTATACCATCACCATTACGGTCAACTGCTTTAACGCGTGATGGAATACTATGTGTCATTGTTTTAATTTCTGTAGATTCAATAGCACCATCTTTAGACGTCGCTTTACTACTCCCCCACCACAGCAAACTACCCGCTTTAGTATTGGTATCCAAATCTTCAGCAGCAAAGATATAGATTCCATTACCTTTCACTTTGCCACTTAATTCAGTATTACTCAGTTGTTCTTCATACTTCCTATCATAACCACCACCCACAATCATGGCTAATTTTTTCTGCCCTTTCCAAGGAATATAGGTGACTACTGGTTTTGACCAACTTTCTCCCATATAAGATAAAGCTCCAGATGTATGATTATCGGGTTTAATCGCAAATAATAGCTTTGGCTTACCAGAAATTTTGCCTAAATCAGTTAAATCCAATGCGTAATAACTTCTGCCCCCCATACGAAGACCACCATAAGCATATTGCTTTTTAGCCGTCATAATTTCTTTATCGCCTTCAAAGCTATATTGGTATTCAGTATGCGCAACCCATGGTCCATCTACACCATAGAAGAAATTATCTGTATCTGCTGTTGTAAACCGTCCCATTGCCAGTGATTCAGCAAAGCCTTTTTCTTGACTGTTTTGAGTGCGAGTTAAAAATTCGCTTGGTAAGAAACTAAAGACTTCTTTACCTGTATCTGCATTTACAACCTGTACTAAACCTTGTGTAGTACCCGCTAAAATATAGTCTTCTCTCTCAGAAACTCCATATTCTCCATCTTTTTCCTCAAAAAAACCTTTTTGAGTCAACATAATTGGTGTTGAATGAATCACTGAACCCATTTGGAAATTTTGGACACTACTTTTAGTTTGAAGGTAACTGAGTTGCTCAGCATATGATTTACTTACCAATGCATCAAAGTCAATTTGAGTCAGTTTTGAGTAACCTAACAAACCAAACAAATAGTGTTTTTTATTATGTAAGCTTGAATTAGCAGTAGTATTAGCATTAAGTATATCTGTTACTGCATGTTGTAGAGCATTACCATTATCCAAATAAATGCTTCGATTAAAGCCCAAATTTCCAGAAGCAACTAATGGCTTATGATGAACTTTAAGTTTACTTAATAAACCACCCCAAGCCATATATACATCATCATCAGAGCTACCAGCACTTTCATACCAATAATCACTTAGTTTTTCTTGAATTTTACCATCTTTAAATACAGGCTTATCTAATTGATCTACGATTGTGCCGCTACTGGTTTTAACCGAAAATTTCTTCAAATTTCC
The DNA here is from genome assembly GCF_013420435.1 of Acinetobacter sp. YH01008. Lineage (NCBI taxonomy): Bacteria > Pseudomonadati > Pseudomonadota > Gammaproteobacteria > Moraxellales > Moraxellaceae > Acinetobacter > Acinetobacter sp. YH01008. The sequence goes on along the minus strand of NZ_VOYD01000006.1, from coordinate 122,787 downwards.
AGCCCAAAGTTGTTCATCCCCCCCTACAATAGGCTTAAACATTGGGAAATATGAATAGTTTTGAAGTTGGGTTGGATTTAATGCATCTACCGGGACAGTACTAGTTCCCATAGTAGAACCTTCAATTTCTACTGAAACATCACTCACAAATTGTAAAATACTATCAACTAGATCATTTGTAGATTGAGCGGTATAGAATCCACCTTTACCATAATTTGAGCTTTTTTCACCTAAATAGCATAAAGTGGATAAATCCCCCTCTTTACCACTCAAAGTGGAGCACTGAAAGTTACCTGCTTTATTCAACAATGCTTGTTCGAGAGTGAACTCTTTATAATACATCCCCCCAAAACCTACGGTCGCAGTTTTGATGCTTTTAGCCTTATCGCTACCAACATGTAAAATACTACCAGCCACCCTTCTCCAGTAAGGCTTAAAACCTAGAGGATTAGCAGTACTATTATCTGCTATCGCTAAAGCTCTTGAATATAAAGGTGCATATTTATCAGTGGTATTATTTCTTAATTCACTATAACCATATCTAGAGCCATCATTTGCATCACCTTGGGGCACCCCATCCGTAAGTAGATAAACCCCATTACCACTACATTCAGGATTTACATTTCCTTTAGAACTTTTATTTATTTTATTGTAATGTGCAGCTGCCGCAGTATTAAATGCCTTTGCTATTGGAGTACCATTCCCCGTCTCAATATCTTCAACAGTTTGTGAAAAAATTCGACGTCCCTCATCATCCATAGCAATGAACTGAACTTTATCACCTGTCAAATAAGAACTTTCAGTAACAGCTTCATTAGCTCTATAAACACCCACAGCGAAATAAATTTCTTCATTCAAATTTTCATTTGTAGCAAGATTCAATAACCCTTTCTTTAAAATTGATAATCTAGTCAAACAACGATATTCACCTTCGTTTTCACTAGGTTCACAAATTTTTTTAATTTTGTTGAGATAATTTAAATCACTAGTATTATTTAAATTTAAATAAGATTCTTTTACTAGACAATGTCTTTCATTTTTAGGAGCATAAACATAACCGTTCAGATATAAAGAGCTACTTAAAGGAAGCGTAAAATTACCATTTTGCCCATTGCAGATTTCTTTAGACTCTGTACAAGATTGGCTTGGTTTATTAAAAGAAGGTGATCTACTAACTCGTATGCCAGAAGTAGGCAACCTAACTTCTGAGACCTTATAAGATCCATTCCCAGCACCGACATATTCATATTGATTACCTGAATAATTATGAGTACCTAAACCATCTACTCCTTCCGTTACACTGATATAATATGATCCATTATTAGCAATTGTGTAAGTGCGTCCACTCTGATTTACAGTTCTACATGAAACTATATTACTCTTACTTGATGTATGACTATAATCATCACCTAAACTCATTGCCTCCATACTACCTGAAGCATCTAGCATAAAGTAAATATTCACCCCACCAGTACCTCCAGCCTGATAAATATCAATATCAGATGCTGAAATTTGTGTTGGGATACTACTTATAATTAAAGCTGTCACCGATGCTGATAAAGCCGATACTTTAAATTGCATCCATTTTGTTTTCATGTGTGTGCTAATTTTCATAACGGCTCTCCTAAGAGCTTGCTGGAGCAGAATATTTTTTAATGAATTGACCCAAATTATATTCTGCAACTTGAGTCTTGAATGGAACACTTGCACCGCTCAAACATTTTGAAACCGTCTGCAAGTCAGAATCTGGATCATCGATATAACTTAAGTTCTGCATACAATTATTTATGGTGGTATCCGTTGCAGAGCTAAGTACTGGCATAACAGTAGTTGAGCTTACAACCACACGTAATGTGTCCTCTAATTTTCCTGTTTCAGCATCTGTCCCGATTTGATAATGCGCAAATGGCTCATCCTCTGAATAACCTGATATACGCACAGCGATTTGAGTCATTGCAGCACCACGACCACTTACAAAGTCAGACTTAGAAGAATCAACTTGGCAGAACCCCATATTTGAAGAGCCCCCAATATGCTCTTTTTTCACTGTTTCAGAACCACTTTCAAGTTCTGAATAAATTAGACTTGCCTTACCAAGTTGATAGAATTTCGTAGAACTTCCACGATAGCAAAGTACTAATTCTTTATTACGATTATCAGCCATTTTAGGGAATCCAAATAATCCCATTCCAACCAATTGCTTCTTAATAAAATCTAAATTTTCAATATAATAAAAAGAGGCATCATTATTTTGGTCCATAATGTTATTCACTTGGCTATTGGTCGCAATTCTTAGACCAAACATACCGCCACGCATGGCCATAGCACCAATGATCGTTAGTAAAATAACCACCACCATAACCACAACAATTGTTGAACCTTGCTGATTGACTTTGTTCATAACTCTTCTCCCAGCCCATTGCGTAAAGCAATCGTTCGTTCAACAGGAATCCAAACATATTTAGTAGTTACATTAGTCGGCTTGGTAATTGAATATTCAGTACTGAATATTTTGTGCTTTAATTTTTCTTCTGAGTTACTACTAATACTGTCCAATGAACGTGACAAAATTCCAATTTGTAAGGAGACAGCTTTAGATGTATTTGGGAGAGCTGAAAATTCAGCTAATGTCTTATATGAAAGAGCGTTTGTGCTGTCTTTTACACCTATACGTATCTTAAAAAGATCGACACCCTTCATAATAATTTGACCTGTACCATTTAGACCCGAAAGTGCTATACCATCTTTGTATTTACCAGCATCACAAGCCAACACATAATCATTTGCATCCTTACGTATAAAATAACGCTGAACAACAATATCATCTGAATTTATGCTATTACCCTCACAATCATATTCTTTTGATTGATCAGGCTTGTATTGAATCACCAATACATCACTTTTAGCATTTACAAAATCTGATGCTGAACCCTCACCTGAAACAGATGTACTCGTAGCACCAGTCATATAATTAGCAGTTTTCACAATTAATCCAGACACTTGATTTGGCTTAATTTCAGTAAATGGTAAATTCAGGTTTGTAAGCTTAATATCATCTGCAACGTAGTTAATGCCTATATTTGCATTATCTTGTAGTCCTTGGATTGATTCTTGAAATGCTAAGCTACGTTGACCAGAAATTAGCATTTGAAATGCAGCCCCAACAATAATAAGACCAAGTACAAGCGAAACCATAAGTTCAATCAGTGTGAAGCCTTTATTATTAAAACTACTCATTGAATGCCTCCACAACAACACACTTTGCATCTGACTTATATGCGAACTTGTCTGTTTCTGTACAAGAGCCTGGTTCGGGACTCGTTTCTCCCCATGCAACATAAATACACTGACGACCATTATTAGTGGCTGGACATTTATAGACTCCTATATTCATACCTCTAGCGGCCGCCAACTCATGCATTTCATTCCAATCCTTACCTGCAAATGTATCTCCAGAACATGATCCTTTAAAACAATTCGTATAAGAGGTACGACTCACATACATCCGCTCAGATAAATTCCGAGCTATATTGACAGCTTCAACACGACTTAAAGATTCGGATGCCATTTCCAAGGTTCGATATTGCAAGGCAACAAATCCCATAGCAGCGATTGCAAGAATGACTAAAGAAGCAATAATTTCAATTAAGCCCACACCCTTTTGCTTATTCATCACTATCTCCATCTAATTCGTTACAATCACTATTACTAGCTGAAATAACTCCTAAAACAGAAAGCTCCAAATATTTAATGCGTGTTCCATTTTTTTCTGAAATCTGTAAACAGAATTTATTTTTTTTATCAGGCATCACTACCATTCCATTATTACGGAATACTATTTCGTTATTTTCATTAATTTCATATTTAGCGGAATCAATATGAGTAGAAAATGAAACAGTCATGGGTTTATTTTGTAATCTAGCTTCAGTGCGTGCCTCGGTTAAAGCCAATTTAAGCTTCTTTTCTTGCTCTTTTATCTGTTGGTTTTTTCTAAAATCATTCATAGAAGGAGCAGCCATTCCTGCAATAATCGCCAACACCGCAATCGTCACCATCAGCTCAATTAACGTAAATCCCTTATTCTTTTTCATCCCGCCCCCAAAGCAACAAAACTTTACCCTATTAAAAATAATATCTCACTTAATTACAAAACATACACACAACAGATAAAAGGTATAAAAAAACAGATAATTGCCAAAAAGCAATTATCTGTCAATTCCTAAAAAATTCAGAATGTTAAGTACTTAACACTTTAGGCCTGAGTTACCGGAATACGTAACTCTTTGGGTAAACTAAATGTAATATTCTCTTCACGACCATCCAACTCTTTAGGTGCTTGGGCACCCCAATCCTGTAAACGCTGAATGACCTGTTTAATCAGAATTTCTGGTGCAGAAGCTCCGGCGGTTACTCCAATCTGGGCATTTTCTTCAAACCATTCCTGTTTGAGTTCATCGGCATTATCAACCAGATAGGCCGCTTTACCCATACGTTCTGCCAACTCACGCAGACGGTTGGAGTTTGATGAATTTGGCGAACCCACGACAAGTACCACATCACAACGCTCGGCCAGATCACGTACTGCATCCTGGCGATTTTGGGTGGCATAGCAAATATCATCTTTACGCGGCCCTTGAATTAAAGGGAATTTTTGGCGTAAAGCATCAATCACTTTCGCCGTATCATCAATCGACAAGGTTGTTTGCGTGACAAAAGCGACTTTTTCAGGATTGCGTACCGTTAAAGCGGCGACATCTTCTTCATCTTCAACCAGATAAATCTCACCACCATTTTTTTTGTCATATTGCCCCATGGTACCTTCGACTTCAGGGTGACCTTCATGACCAATCAGGATCGCTTCTACACCTTCACGGGCATATTTGGTGACTTCAATATGTACCTTAGTCACCAAGGGACAAGTCGCATCAAAAACCTTCAGACCACGACGCTCAGCTTCTTGTTGTACTGCTTTAGAAACACCATGCGCGCTAAAAATCACGATATTATCGTCAGGTACCTCATCGAGTTCATCGACAAAAATCGCACCACGCTGACGCAAGTCATCGACCACAAATTTATTATGCACCACTTCATGCCGCACATAAATCGGTGGATTAAAGCATTCTAGGGCACGGTTCACGATCGCAATGGCACGATCTACACCAGCACAAAAACCACGTGGGTTGGCTAAAACAATTTCCATAGAATCCTCAATACTCACACCATTTTTAGCGGTTCAATTGAAATAAATGTAAACAATCGACTGGTAACTATTTAGTTTAAAGCCGGTCTACTCTAAAATAGAGAAGATATTTTATCATATCAGGAAAAATATCATGTCGGGTCTCTTGTTTGTCGTTTCTGCAGCGTCTGGAACAGGCAAAACATCCCTTGTTAAAGCCCTACTTGAGCGTGTCAATAACCTTCACGTTTCTGTGTCCCATACCACACGCGGTCAACGACCTGGCGAACTCGATGGCGTGCACTATCATTTCTCCCAGAAAGACGATTTTTTGAATCTGGTCAATGAAGGTGGTTTTATTGAATACGCAGAAGTATTCGGTAATTACTACGGTACTGCACAGGCGACCGTTAAAGAACAACTGGCCAAAGGTCATGATGTGCTGCTGGAAATTGACTGGCAAGGTGCACAACAAGTCCGTCGACTTTTTCCTGAATCTAAACAAATTTTTATCTTGCCACCAAGTCAGTTTGACCTGCGTGAACGTCTGTCTAACCGGGGTACCGACACAGTTGATGTCATTGAACATCGTCTGAGCTGTGCAGTGGAAGATATGCAGCAATATAGCAACTTTGACTATATTATTATCAATGATGACTTTAACAAGGCGCTGCATGATCTCGAAGCGGTCATTATCGCCAACCGTTTAACCTTGTCGCAGCAAGCCAACCGTCATGAAAAACTGATTCAGCAACTGATCACACCCACTGAACAGTGATTAAAACTTGAGTCTATAGACAAAGCCTTTTATACTGTGCAGTCTGTTAAAATTTATTATTCAAACGAGAATTCTTATGGCACGCGTCACCGTTGAAGATTGTTTAGACCATGTAGACAACCGCTTTGAGCTTGTACTAGTGGCAAGCAAGCGCGCGCGTCAATTGGCACGTCAAGGTATTGAACCAACTGTAGAATGGGACAATGACAAACCGACTGTTGTTGCTTTACGTGAAATCGCTGCAGGTCATGTATCCAAAGATATTTTGAAACAACGTGATCAGGACTATCAAACATCAAGTCTGGACCTTGCACTTTCTGCAAATAATCTAAACTTAGACGGTTTTTCTTTCCAATAAGAGATCGTCACAAAAAAAGCCTAGTTTTAAACTAGGCTTTTTTTTGTTATGTGACTTTTATATTTATGCCAGAACGGTTATAACATAAGGGTTAGCTATCGAACTTGAATCCGCTTTCTATTTGTTAAAGTAAAAATTTGGCAAGCGCTACAATTCATATTTAATCAAAGCTTTCATGATTTTATTTGTAAGAAACTCAGTTTTAAAGGTGTTTTATGCCAGGCCCACAGGTCAGTCAAGCCAAGCAGCAGTTAGAGATGATGATCGACGCGTATTTAAATCAAAGCGATGTCGAACGTGTGCTTGCGGCCTGTGATTATGCAGATATTGCCCATGACGGCATTGTGCGTAAAAGTGGCGAACCCTATATTTTGCATCCGATTGCGGTCAGCTGTATTCTGGCGCATATGCGTCTTGACCCTGAAACGCTGATGGCCGCACTACTGCATGACGTGATTGAAGACACTGACTTTAACAAAGACGATATTACCGAGACTTTTGGTTTTACTGTGGCCGAGCTGGTCGATGGCGTGACCAAACTCAGCCATTCCAGCGATAAAGAATATAATAAAGCCGCGTCATTCCGAAAAATCCTGCAAGCCACCTTACAGGATCCACGTGTCATTATTGTGAAACTGGCCGACCGCTATCACAACATGACCACTTTGGAAGCGCTGCGCCCGGACAAACGCGCGCGTATCGCCCGCGAAACCTTTGAAATTTTTGTGCCGATGGCACGTATTGTCGGCATGAATGAAATGGCCGACAATCTGGAACATCTGTGTTATCAGAATCTTGATCTAGACATGTATAACAACGTTCAGGCAGCGCTGTTAGAAACCAAGCCAAAACGTTGTGAATATCAGGCGATCTGGGAACAAAAGCTGAATGATCTCTTAGAAGACTATAAAATTGAAGGTCGAATCAAAAAGAAAAATAATAATATTGAGCTGTTACGTCATTTTGTTAAAAATGATATTGACCTGCAAGAGCTGACCCATAGTCATGCCTTTGAAATTATTTTACAAAGCATTGCAGATTGTGACCGTCTGGCAGAAATTCTGACTCAAAGCTTTAAAATTCAAAGCTATGAAGATCATATTCGCCGTCCATTACCCGGTGGCAACCAGTCCTTGATGATGCGTTTAAAAGGCGAAAAGACCACCTTGTCGCTCACCATTCAAACCGAACTGATGCGTAAAGCCGCACGTTTTGGTGTGGTACTGGGTGAAAATGCCCCGCAAGCCTGTCGTTCTGCAATTCAGGCCTCGATGCAAAATCTAAACGTGTTGGTCGATGGTGAATGTGCCAAAACCACCTTTAGTGAATTACTGGATTATCTGCATCAGGAAAAAATCTGGGTGTATACCCCGCATGGGCATTTACACGAATTGCCGCAAGGTGCCACAGCGGTTGATTTTGCTTATGCGGCCAGCCTGTTTCTCGGTAACCATGCCATCGGGGCGAAAATTAACAATGAGACCAAACCGCTCTCGACCCCGCTAGTCAGCGGTCAGGTGGTCGAAATCATTACCGATGTCCTGGCAACCCCCAACCCGGACTGGCTCAGCTTTATCAACACCCAGAAAGCCCGCCGTGCCATTCAGAATATCTTGCGCGATCAGGATCTGGACGAACAGCGTCTGGTGGGTCAACAGGCCCTGAATCGTGCCCTAAAACTGTTTCATCGCTCAATTCGGGATCTGACCGAAGCGGACTGGAAAAACCTGCTGGAATGGCGCCATATTGCCACTCAGGAGCAGCTGTTTGAGCAGATTGCAGTCGGTGACTTATTGCCGCAACTGGTGGCCAATCATTTATTCGCCCAAGACCAGCATCAAAACATTGCCAGCTCAGGGCGCCTGATTCAGGGTACTGAAGGTGTAGATGTCAAATATGCACATTGCTGTAATCCGGTGCTGGGCGATCCGATTCAAGGTCATTTGACTCGTCGCGGCCTGATTGTGCACCGTTCACGCTGTCATAACCTGCTGCATGAACAGCATCAGCACCCTGAAAATATCATGCCCTTGCAGTGGACTGCCGATGATCTGGATGATATCAGCTTTAGCGCTTATCTCAGCATTGATCTGGCCATGGATGATGAGCAGATTTCTGACCTGATTTATCAATGTCGTAAAGCGCATTCCGGGGTGGAAATGGTGCGTACTCAGGATGACAAAACCTATGTCAATATCGTGGTGCATAACCGTAAACAGATTGCGCAGATTATCCGGGATTTACGCATGTATTTCGGTTTCCCGCGAATTATCCGTCTGGCACAGCCCGTCGTTTTTAGTGAAGCCTCTAAAGCGAGTTAATCATTTAAAACGATAGTGCTTTGATCGGCCGAATTGATCGAATATGATGTATGTCGATGATAAAAGGAGAAATTAATGTCCCGCCAAGTAATCCATACTGAAAATGCCCCTGCTGCGATTGGTACTTATTCGCAAGCCATTTTAGTGGGTGATACCTTATATCTATCAGGTCAAATTGGCCTGGATCCTTATAGTATGGAACTGGTTGAAGGCATTGAAGCTCAAATTCGCCGGGTGTTTGATAATTTAAAAGCAGTCTGTGAAGCCGCTGGTGGTTCTTTGGCAGATATCGCCAAACTGAATATTTTCCTGACCGATTTATCTCATTTTCAACTTGTGAACCAGATTATGGGCGAGTATTTTGCCCAGCCTTATCCAGCACGTGCCGCTTTAGGTGTCGCAAGCCTGCCTAAAGATGCCTTGGTTGAGATGGATGGTATTGTCATCATTAATCAATAAGTTATAAAAACCACTTAATTCCCGCCCTGCAATATCTCATTCTAAATCACAAATCACTCTTGTGCGGAAATCTAAGCAGTACTTGGATTTCCGCTCAGGCAGTGATTTTTTATCTAAATCATCAATCATGATAAAAGCTATTTCAAATGATTTTTATTGACAAACGATAACAATTATCAATAATATTACTTATCTTATTTAATCACTGTGGTTGTGTCCTATGTACGTTTGTCTATGCCGTGGCATTACAGATCAAGACATTAAAGATGCTATTGCAAATGGCGCTGAAAGTTATCGTGATGTCCGCGATATCTTGGACTTGGGAACTTGCTGTGGCCGCTGTGTACCAGAAGCTCGTATGATCATCAGTGATGAAGTTTCACAAATCGCAGCACGACTGGCCGTTGCAGCATAAATTCAAAATATTTCTCCTTATAAGCATAATGAAAAACAATGATCTTCAATCATTACTCCCCCGCCTTTGACTCTGGCGGGTTTTTATTGCCACTCATCTAAGCCTGGATCGATTCGATGTCGATTTTCATTTGCTGTTCCTTGACATCCTCACCTCTCTAAATAGAGCTGATTCCTCCTGCGAGACGCTTATGCCCAAGCGCAAGTATGTTCTTAGCACTATTCAAGTCCCGATCCAGAACACTTGAACAGTTTTCACATTCCCATACTCTTATTCGCAAATCTGCTCTACCTTTCGGACTGCTTGCAGTGACCTCACCACAGCACGAACACATTTGGGTTGTGAAACTTTCACTAACTTCTTCAAACCATACTCCTGCGTTCTCGCATTTATACTTGAGCATGGTCTTGAATGCTGAAAATCCGGTATCCAGAACAGACTTCGCCATCTTGGTTTTCACCAGTTTTTTCGCACTCAGATCGCCTACAACAATTAATGCATTTTTCTTTATAAGCATCGTACTTGCTTTGTGCAAATGGTCTTTACGACAGTTTGCAATCTTGGCGTGTAATGCACGGACACGTTTTCTATTTTTAGCTCGTTGAGCAATCCCTAATTTCTGTTCATATTGACGGTAGAACTTGGGATTTGAAATTATCGTACCATCCGAACAAGTGGCTATATCCTTTAAGCCCAGATCAATCCCAATCAAATTAGTCGCAGTCGATTTCTCAATTTCAGGGCTATTCACAACTAAGCAGACATACCAGCGGCCACGCGCATCCTCGACAAACGAACCAGTCTTGATACTGTAATTTGACAGTCCATAGCTATCCCATATTTTAAACTGATGCTTGCCATACTGGATATGGCCATCAGCATACTTGATTGCTACTTTCTTAAAGGGTATCCAACCTAGTGATCTTCTGGCTGATTTCTTATGACTGACCCGCCATTTTAGTTTAGTCTTCTTGAATTGCTTTCTGCGTATGACTAATTCTTCGGTAACAGCCTGAATGGTTTGACTATGTAACCCACAAAGCCTAGATGTACCTTTCGTATATTCAGCAATATCGTAAGCACTGAGAAATTCACCTTTTCTTTTAAGGTGTTTAAAGCTTAAATCATTGACATAATTCCAGACGAAATTCACTTCAGATGCTAATTGCTCTAATATCTTGGAATGTTTATCTTTAATACGTAATTTAAGTGTTTTCATACGATTATTTTATCAATGAAAATAACCAATAGAATATCCAAAGTTAAAAATGTTAATTTGAAACGACATTTCATGTCGTATGGCTTAGGTCACTCATTTATATCCCTGCCTTGAAAACGAGGTTTTACGTTTGATTTGATAAATTACTCGCCATTTGCCCCTGACTTGCTTTACTATCAGGATTAGAGTGCTTTCTTAGAAAGATAAAACAGGTCCAAATGGAGTTATGCGATGAAAGGCAATCGTGATGTGATTAATCAGCTCAATCAGGTGTTGTATCACCACTTAACTGCCATTAACCAGTATTTCCTGCATTCGCGCATGTTTAATGACTGGGGCATTGAGAAACTGGGCTCGGCAGAATATAAAGAATCCATTGTTCAGATGAAACATGCCGATAAAATTATTGAACGTATTTTATTTTTGGAAGGTTTGCCGAATTTGCAGAATCTGGGCAAACTGTATATCGGCCAGCATACTCAAGAAGTACTGCATTGTGATGTGCGCAAAGTCAAAGAAAATATCGAAGCTATTCAGAAAGCTGTCGCACTGGCTGAAACCCAAATGGATTATGTGACGCGTGATCTGGTTCAGGAAATTCTGGAAAAAGAAGAAAACTATCTAGACTGGACCACGACACAAATTGATCTGATCGAAAGTATTGGTATCGAAAACTATATTCAAAGTCAGCTCTAAACTTAAAATTAAGCCAAGAAAAAGCCAGCATCTGCTGGCTTTTTTGTATTTAGCGAGGTACATCCTGCGTTAATTCTTCATAACTCATTTCAGTTTTCTGAATAGTCTTTAGGCGTTGCAGCTGGTGCTTAGCCTCAGTCTCATATCCATTAAATGCTAAAAGTTTGGCATATTTGATCAGGTTATATTTAGTCGGATAACTCAAGACCATTTGTTCACCTTCCAGAATCTGATCAGCAGATGCCTTGCTATAAGGATTCAGACGAATCCAGGCAATGCGATGATTAAACTCGGTCAGCAAATAAATTGGTTTTTCATTGGTGATTTTTTCTGGCTGCTTCTCATAACGAATGCTCTGACCGAGTTTTGGTACAGCGGTATCATAGTCGCGATAAATCACAATCAATAAAAACAATCCGACAGTAAAAATGAATTTCATGCCGATAGATGGCATAACCACTGTTTTAATTTTTGGATTTTGTGCCAGAACCGTACCCAGAGTAAAACCGACTGGCAACAGGAAATAGGCATAATGCTGTGGAAACTCAAACATGGCATGTGTCACAAAAGCCCCGATCATCAAGATCCCGATGACAGATTCTGGTGTCTTGACCCAGCGCTGCAACTGATAGCCTAAATAGCCAAAATATGCCAAGAAAGGCAGACCGATGATCAGTCCATTCCAGAGCAAAAAGTCCAGAATAAAATTATGTGCACTACGAATCCAGACCGGACCTTGCACGGTATCACTAATCGAGACAAAAGCGACACTGGTCTGATACCAGCCATAGCCAAACCATGGCTGCGCCTGAATGGCTGCCAGCATCTGCTGCCAGATCGCGAGGCGTGACATATCGCCGGTGGCACGCGCTACTACATCCCTGCTTTGTATGACGTCCGTATCCATTGCCTGTGCAGCCAACTGACTGAGTAATGGAAAAGTCACAATAGAGGAAATAAAGAAGAGGAACCAAGCAGTGCTGTAATACCATTTCAGGCGGATAATACCTTTATATTGGTAGAAAGCTAGATACAGTATAATTGCAATCGCAGCGACCCAAGCGGTACGTGATTGGCTTAAAGCCACGCCCATGACAATTACTGCAGCACATGCAAATAGCCACTTAGTCTGAATTTTTTTCTTTTCATAGAGGTACAGACAGCTCATCAAAGCCATGACTAAAAAAGTCGCCATATTATTGGGCTGGGCAAAATTGGCATAAGGACGCTGATTACCACTGATATTCACCATACCTGGCAAAGTCGCGTCCAAATTAGTCCATTGGCATATCGCAATAATTCCTGTCAGCGTACCTGAAGCCAAAAACACATAGCTCAGATTAGTGAAAGTTTCTTCCCGGTTATAATTTCCTATAGAAAAATTATAACCTAGCACGCTTGAGAGCCAAAAGCTAAAGACAAAGATAAAGCCCATCATGGCAGTACTAAAGAAAAAGACCTGCCCCATAAGAAATTGAATCAGCAGGACACAGGCAAGCACTAATAATGGCAAACTAACTACTGGAATTCTTAATTTTTCTTTTAAGCAAATTGCAGCTAATGCAAATAGTGCAAAAAAGGCATACAACTCACCTGTATAGGTCACCCAAGGACGGTAGTGAATGGGCATGAGCCAAGCAAGGGAGATCAGGATTGCTGCAATAAGGGCAAGCGTGAATTTCATGAAAATATCAAGCGGTGGAGTTGGGCGTATGATAAACAAAAAAGCAAACACTTTTGTAATTTGATCATAATGTCTGAAAAATTTAAATTCACTTAACTCCAAGCACAAGCACCTAATAGAAAAAACTGACATTTTTTGTCACTTAGTTACATAAATTTACTTTATGCTTTTTTAAATTTTTTAATTCATTAAACAATCTATTGATTTCATAAATAATAATTAGATAACATGCTCTTGGCACACTTTGTGCTAAATATAAATTAGCTTACAAAGCTTATAATTAAATTAACAAAACATTTGTGGAGAATGTTATGAACGTACAGAAAGGCTTTACCTTGATTGAGCTCATGATTGTGGTCGCTATTATCGGTATTTTGGCTGCAATCGCGATTCCTGCTTATCAGAACTATACTAAAAAGGCTGTTGATAATGCATGTTTAGCAGATACAAAAGCATATGCATCCAAATATATGATTTACCAAAATGATCCAGATGGTGCTACTACACTTCCAGCCAAACCTGCTGATTCAACTACTTGTGAAATTGGCGATCCAGATGCAACCACAAAAACTATTACATCTACGATTACAAAGGGCACCAATAAGAAAGCTATTTGTAACCTTGAAACAGGTCGTTGTAATTTAGCCGCGAGTTAAGTTAAGCAATATAAGAACGCATCTTTAAAGATGCGTTCTTTTTTGTTTTAACTCAAAATTCTCTAATAACAGCGAATTACACTTTTCTAATAATCTTTCATAATCCTCCTTTAACTGTTCATAATCGGTTTTAACTGCTTTGGTCTTATTTTTAGCTTGCTCAATCTGTTGTGCAGGAGAAATTACATTTTGTCCAGCTTCCTGTGTAGCCAACTCAATCGACTGCACCAATGCCGCATAACGGCTCTTCTTGATCGAACCGCGTTTACGTCCAGTCTCAAGTGCTACAGTGTTTTGGCAATGAAGTTGGCTTATGGCTTTTAACACTCTTAAGTTTCATAAGATTCATTAAAATACAGTTATTTAGTTAAAAAATCACCCTAAAATAATCGGTTTATTCCCTAATTCATTCTTTAAATCATCTATTTTACGATCATAATACTGATCTAAAACCTCTCCAATCTGCTTTACTCCTTCAATCACACCCTGCTTAAACTGCTTTTGTTTTAATAATTGAACGATATGCTGACAAATCTGATCCCAGACTTCCTGAGTAGTGGCCTGCTTAATTCCACGATCAATCACAATTTCAACCTTGTGCTCGCAGAGATTCAAATAAAGCAGCACTCCACTATTATATTCAGTATCCCAGACACCAAGCTCGGCAAAGAGTTGTCGGGCACGACAAAGCGTATCTTGATAATAAGCAGATCGTGAAGGTAGACAACCTTCAATCACCACCTGAATCTCACCCACATGCCCATGCTCGCCTTCTTCGACCGCAACTGCAATGGCATGTTGATCCTGCTTGGAGAAAAACCGCTTGGTTGCCGGCATATAGAAGAAATGTTTTAACCAGCGCTTAAAGCTCGGCTGCGCATGTTCTTCCAGCTTTGGCTGCGTGACAATCTCTGTTGTATCTGTCGTTGTTACCATGAGCCTGATGCTCCTCCCCCGCCAAAACCACCACCGCCTCCACCGAAGCCGCCCCCCCCAAAACCACCACGCCCACTACCGCCGCCACGACCTCCACCTGCCATAAAGGCGTGCAGGATCAGCTGAGCAAGTGAGGTCACGAGCAAAAAGAAAACTCCAGCACCAATTAATAGGCTAGCGACCAATCCCATGCCATTGACTAATCCAGCTGCAGTTCCAGCCACTGCAGCAGTCGCTGCACTCAGCTTCCTGCCAAAGATCATAGAACCAATGACACCAGCGACAATGATAAAAATGACTGCTCCAAAAGTCGCTTGAGATGCCTGTTGCGCTTTATAGGCCTGCTCATGACGCTCTTTGAGTTCATCCGCTGCCTGTGCTGCAATATCAGGATCCAGATTCAAAATTCGTTCAATTTCAGTCAAACCTGCATCAATCCCTTGAGCATATTGACCCTGTTTAAAATAAGGTGTGATTTTGTCATTAATAATACGACCTGCCACGATATCGGGCAGTACACCCTCCAGACCATAACCGGTCAAAATTTGAATACGGCGATCATTAATGGCGATGGTCATCAACAAACCATTGTCGCGTTTAGCTGAACCCAGCTGCCAGGCTTCAGCAACACGCATGGAATAATCAAAAATATCTTCTTGCCCTGTGGTCGGAACAATGACTACACCTATTTGCCCTTTGCCTTCATTATAAAGTTTCAAAATACGCTGACTGAGTTGCTGTTTTTCAGCGGGACTAAGTAAATTTGCCTGATCAATGACCGGTTCATTCAGGCTTGGTAAGTCGCGATGAAACTGCCCTTCCGCTATGTCATTGGCAATTTTCGGCTGTGATGCTGCTGCAGTTTCTGTATTTTGGGCTGGAGTATTTTGATTATTTTTAGGCTGTAAGATTTCACGGGCTACGATGACTTCTTCAGTATCTGTAGTCGTCGCCGTTTCTGCTGATACAGGCACTACCATCCCCATGGCCAACATGAGGAGCAATCCGGCACAGTATTTCAGCAGCATCTCAGACATCTGATTTCTCGCTTATTTACAAGTCAGTCATTATTCAAAGGAAACCGTTGGAGCTTTTTGGGCACTGTGCTCGGCACTAAAGTTTGGTTTGGTATCCATGCCAATCACTTTGGCTGTCATGACTTGCGGGAACTGACGCGCATAAGAGTTAAAGTCCTGCACCGTGGTGATATAACGGTTACGTGCCACAGCAATCCGGTTTTCAGTCCCTTCTAGCTGTACCTGTAAATCACGGAACTGTTGATTCGCTTTCAGGTCCGGATAATTCTCAGTGACAGCTAAAAGACGAGACAAGGCGCTGGTCATCTGGGCCTGTGCTTCCTGATAACGCTGGAATAATTCAGGATCTTCCAACACTTCACGATCTACTTTCAGACCGGCAACATTGGCACGTGCTTGGGTCACTTCCGTTAAAACCTGCTCTTCATGCGAGGCATAGCCTTTGACTACATTGACCAGATTAGGTACCAGATCGGCACGGCGCTGATACTGGTTTTGTACTTCAGACCAAGCGGCAGTGACTGCTTCATCTTTGACTTGCAAGGTGTTATAACCACAACCACTCAGGGTCAAGGTACTGGCCAGCATCAAGGCGATAAGAGATTGTTTAAATACACGCATGATATCTTGTCCTCAATTCTTTATTAATATTTATATAATTAATTTGATTTTAAACAGTATTTTCTAAAGTTTTGTTACTTTTTATAATCTTTTTTAAGGGCTTCTCTTTAAGTTAGACAATATTCAAAAATAAAAAACCCGCCGTAGCGGGTTGTTTGAATGACTTCAGTGAATTTTCAACGGTTAAACCTCTAGATAATCTAGAATCCCTTCAGCTGCCTGACGGCCTTCCCAGATCGCAGTTACCACCAGATCAGAACCACGCACCATATCACCACCAGCGAAGATTTTTGGATTTGAGGTCTGGAATTTATATTGCTGCTGCTCAGCAGCAACGACACGACCTGAACCATCCAGATTGATTTCCACATCGGTGAACCAGTCTGCTGGGCTGGTACGGAAACCGAAAGCAAGCAGGACTGCATCCGCTGGAAGAATTTCTTCTGAACCCGGAATCGGCTCTGGACTACGGCGACCACGACTGTCCGGCTCACCCAGCTGAGTAGTAATAAATTTTACACCGGTTACTTTACCATTTTCACCAACAACTTCGATCGGCTGACGGTTAAACTGGAAGTTCACCCCTTCTTCACGCGCATTTTGCACTTCACGGCGTGAACCTGGCATATTTTCTTCATCACGACGATAAGCACAGACGACTGACTCGGCACCTTGACGGATCGAAGTACGGTTACAGTCCATGGCAGTATCACCACCGCCTAAAACAATGACTTTCTTGCCTTCCACGCTGATGTATTCAGCTGGGTCTTTTTCCCAGCCCTGACAACGATTGACATTCGCAATCAGGAAATCTAGTGCATCATACACACCATCCAGATCTTCACCGGCAAAACCACCTTTCATATAGGTATAGGTTCCCATACCCATAAATACCGCATCATAATCGGCAAGTAACTGGTCGATGGTCACATCTGTACCAATCTCAGTATTCAGACGGAATTCCACCCCCATGCCCGTGAAAATTTCACGGCGGCGCTTCATTACGTCTTTTTCCATTTTGAATTCTGGAATACCGAAAGTCAGCAAACCACCAATTTCCGGACGTTTATCAAAGACCACAGGTTTTACCCCATTACGTACCAGAATATCCGCACAGCCAAGTCCTGCGGGACCTGCCCCAATAATCGCGACTTTTTTATTGGTCCATTGCACATTGGACATATCTGGACGCCAGCCCAATGCAAAGGCCGTGTCGTTGATATATTTTTCGGCATTACCAATCGTTACCGCGCCGAAACCGTCGTTGAGGGTACACGCCCCTTCACACAAACGATCTTGCGGACAGACACGACCACAAACTTCCGGCAAAGTATTGGTCTGATGACACAGTTCAGCCGCCTGGAACAAACGGCCTTCAGACACCAGTTTTAACCAGTTTGGAATGTAGTTATGTACCGGACATTTCCATTCACAGTACGGGTTACCACAGCCTAGGCAGCGATGCGTCTGATTGGCTGCAATTTCCGCTGTATAAGGCTTATAAATTTCCACAAATTGTGCTTTGCGGACATCAATCTCTTTTTTCTCTGGATCTTGGCGTGCGACATCCAGGAATTGAAAGTCATTATTCAGGCGTTCTGCCATGTCTCTCTCCGTGGGGAGATGTAAGGGGTTCACAGTTGCCTTACATCTGCCTATGTTTCTGCAGTAGTGGAATTATTGTGGATCAGCTTGAGTTGTTTTTAACAGCGTTTGCAAGTTGGCTGCCTTTGGTTTTACCAACCAGAACTTGCGGCTGTAGAAGTCAAACTCATGGCGGATCTTGTACGCCCAAGCACTACCCGTTTCTTTAATATGTTCATCGAGAATACGACCCAAGAAGGCTTTATGCTCCTCCATCGCTTCGGTGGAAATACGGTTCAGCTCAATCAATTCGTGGTTATAATGATCAACGAAGTCATTATCCAGATCAAGTACATAAGCAAAACCACCAGTCATACCCGCACCGAAGTTATGCCCAACTTTACCCAGCACCGTCACAATACCGCCGGTCATGTATTCACAGCAGTGATCACCTGCACCTTCAATCACGGCAAATGCACCCGAGTTACGCACCGCGAAACGCTCGCCCGCTGTACCCGCTGCATATAACTTACCGCCAGTCGCACCGTACAAACAGGTATTCCCAATAATCGCGGTATTTTGCGTCTGGAATGGCGAACCTTTTGGCGGGAAAATCGAGATACGACCACCGGCCATACCTTTACCGACATAGTCATTGGCATCACCTTCCAGGCTGATATGCAGACCACCCGCATTCCAGACACCCAGCGACTGACCCGCAGTACCATTCAGGTGAACTTTCACAGGATGAGCTTCCATGCTCAGGTTGCCATAACGTTTAGCAATTTCACCAGACAGGCGTGCGCCAATCGAACGGTCACAGTTACCGATCGTGAAGCTATATTCGCCGCCAGTTCCCGCTTCAATTGCAGGCAGAATCTCATCCACCATTTTCTCTGCCAGAATCCCTTTATCGAATGGTGCATTGCCCTGTACTTCGCAGTACTGTGCTTTACCTTCTGCAGCAGGATGTGACTCGAGCAATTTGCTTAAATCAAGATGTGCATGCTTTGCAGTTTCACCTGGCAAGACTTCCAGCAAGTCGGTACGGCCAATCAGGTCTTTCAGACTTGACACACCGAGTGCCGCCAGCCATTCACGGGTTTCTTCAGCAATAAAGGTGAAGAAGTTAATCAGCATCTGTGGTTCGCCGATGTAGTGTTCCTGACGCAAGTGATCTTGCTGAGTTGCTACACCAGTTGC
Organism: Acinetobacter sp. YH01008; assembly: GCF_013420435.1. Lineage (NCBI taxonomy): Bacteria > Pseudomonadati > Pseudomonadota > Gammaproteobacteria > Moraxellales > Moraxellaceae > Acinetobacter > Acinetobacter sp. YH01008. The sequence goes on along the minus strand of NZ_VOYD01000006.1, from coordinate 103,638 downwards.
ACAGTTATTCAGGTGGCAGATACGCAGGTATTTACAACCCAATGCGATCATTGGGGTTGAACCAAAGCCGAAGCTTTCTGCACCCAGAATTGCTGCTTTGACAACATCCAGACCGGTTTTTAAACCGCCATCTGTTTGTACGCGAACTTTACCACGCAGGTCATTCACACGAAGGGCCTGATGTGCCTCAGAAAGACCTAGTTCCCACGGTGAACCTGCATGATGAATTGAAGAAAGTGGAGAAGCCGCTGTCCCGCCATCATAACCAGAAATGGTAATGAAATCGGCATACGCTTTCGCTACACCTGCCGCAATCGTACCGACACCCGGTTCAGAAACCAGCTTAACTGACACCATCGCCTGTGGGTTAACCTGTTTCAAATCAAAGATCAACTGTGATAAATCTTCAATTGAATAGATGTCGTGATGCGGAGGTGGCGAAATAAGCGTTACACCCGGTACAGAATAACGTAAGCGGGCAATCAGACCATTCACTTTACCACCCGGCAACTGACCACCTTCACCTGGTTTTGCACCTTGCGCGACTTTAATTTGCAGGACTTCTGCCGATGTTAAATACGCAGGCGTCACACCAAATCGGCCCGATGCAATTTGTTTGATTTTCGAGTTACGGATGGTACCGTAACGCGCTGGATCTTCACCGCCCTCACCTGAGTTCGAACGACCGCCAATCGTGTTCATGGCAATCGCAATCGCTTCATGTGCTTCAGGTGACAGTGCGCCCAAAGACATGCCGGCAGAGTCAAAGCGAGGTAGGATCTCTTCCACTGATTCCACTTGTTCAACTGGAATCGAGTTATCTGTTTTGAGTTTGAACAGGTCACGAATCGTCGCAATTGGACGATTGTTCACCAGTTCTGCATATTCTTTAAAATCTGCGTAGTTCCCAGAACGTACTGCTTTATGCAGTGAGTTGATCACATCCGGGTTAAAGGCATGGTATTCCTTGCCGAATACGAATTTCAGCAAACCACCCTGATCGATTGGTTTACGGTTTTTCCAGGCAATATCCGCCAACTGTTTCTGATCATTTTCAAGATCGACAAAAGTGGCACCCTGAATACGGCTTGGTACACCGATGAAGCATTTATCCACCACTTCATTAGATAAGCCCACTGCTTCAAACAGCTGACCACCACGGTAAGAGGCTACCGTCGAAATTCCCATTTTTGACAGGACTTTTAATAAGCCTTTCTCAATGCCTTTACGGAAATTGTTTTGTGCATAGATTGGATCACCCAAGAGCTCGCCTTTGGCGACCAGATCATTGATCACGTCATAAGCCAGATATGGGTAGATGGCTGTTGCACCAAAGCCGAGAAGCACTGCGAACTGATGTGGATCACGGGCAAAACCGGTTTCAATGATCAGGTTGGCATCGGTACGCAGACCTGTATTAATCAGGTGATGATGCACCGCACCAGTGATCATGAAGGCATTGGCAGGCAAGTAACCTTCACGGATTTTCTTATCTGAAAGCACCAGTAAGGTTTTACCATCACGAATGGCTTGCGCAGACTCTTCACAAATACGCGCAATTGCCGCTTGCAGACCTTCGGTTTCAGCATAGTTCAGGTCGATATCTGCAATTTCATAACCGGCACGACCCAGCGTACGGATCTGATGCATTTTCGAATTAGAAAGTACAGGACTGGAAATGATCAAGCGGTCTGCATGCTCAGGCCCTTGTTCAAAGACGTTTTGTTCACGACCTAAACAGGTTTCCAGTGACATCACGATCGATTCACGTAACGGATCGATCGGCGGGTTGGTCACCTGCGCAAACTGCTGACGGAAATAATCCGAAACATGGCGAACCTGACGTGACAATACAGCCATGGGCGTATCATCACCCATCGATCCCACCGCCTCCTGACCACTTTCCGCGATTGGACGCAATAACTGGTCACGTTCTTCAAAGGTCACCATGAACATTTTTTGGGCCGCTTTCAGGCCATCGCCTTTTAAGCCTCGATCACATAAATATTCTTCCAGCTCGGGGCTACCTTGCAAACGTACAGAATTTTCACGTAACCATTCACGGTATGGGCGCATACGTTTTAGATGATGATTCACATCTTGCGTATCCAGTACCTTGCCGGTTTGCGTATCGATCACCAGCATTTGGCCGGGGCCAACACGTCCTTTAGAAATCACATCTTCAGGTTGATAGCCCCAGACCCCAATTTCCGACGCCAGCGTGATATAACCATTTTTGGTAATCACCCAACGTGCCGGACGCAGACCGTTACGATCCAGCATACAAATGGCATGACGGCCATCCTGAATCACCAGACCTGCCGGGCCATCCCAGGCTTCCATATGTTTCGAGTTGAATTCATAGAAAGCACGCAAGTCCGCATCAAGTGTTTCCACGTTCTGCCACGCAGGAGGAACCAGCATACGTAAGGCACGGAACAGATCCATACCGCCACCGACCAGAATCTCCAGCATATTGTCCAGGCTTGAGGAATCCGAACCGGTACGATTCACAATCGGTTTCAGCTCAGTTAAACCCGGCAATAAGGGATTTTCAAATTTTGGCACACGCGCCATGGCCCAGTTACGGTTGGCCGTAATAGTGTTGATTTCACCATTGTGCGCCAGATAACGGAACGGCTGTGCCAACGGCCAGCGTGGCAAAGTATTGGTCGAGAAACGCTGATGAAATACCACGATATGTGATTCCAGACGCGGATCAGCCAGATCTGTATAAAAGTCTGCAATCGCTTCCGGCATCATCAAGCCTTTATAGCTGATGACCGTTGAACATAAAGTGGTGACATAGAAAGAGGTATCATTCAGCAGCAATTGTTCTGCGCGACGACGCGCCAGGAATAACTTACGGTTAAATTCAACCTCGGTCACGCCCATCGGGCAATTGACAATAATCTGTTCAAATGCCGGCATCGATTGCAAGGCAATTTCACCCAGTGCATCGACATGGGTTGGAATCACACGCCAAGCCAGAACAATGAGACCTTCAGCTTCAATTTCTTTGTTTAAAACCTGTTTGGCATGTGCAGCAAGCGCAGGATCAAGATTTAGGAACACCGAACCGACAGCAAAGACTTCACTTAAAGTTGTATCACTTAAGCGTTTTGCTTCTTCACGAAAGAACTTTTTCGGCATCGCCAAAAGCAGACCACAGCCATCCCCAGTCTTGCCATCGGCGGCAATACCACCACGATGGGTCATACAACTTAGGCTATGAATCGCGGTCTTGACAAGATCATGGCTTGCATCGCCCTGCATATGGGCAATTAAACCGAAACCACAGTTATCTTTAAACTCATCCGGTTGGTATAAACCTTGAGCGGGAGCTACATTATTAGGCGATGGCATGTGCATAGCGTACCCTTCTTTACGAAGCCTTATAGGCTGTTAAACAATCTAAATTCTTCTCTGCGCTGCGTTTAATGAACTTTCGAAGACTGTCTTGATAGAGCAAAAACATTGTTCTCTATTTCTTCAGCGTAGTCCTTTTTCAGACAGAATGCATAAAAAATAAAGTTTATTTTGCTGATGAATAACATAAAAATCAGGAATAAATATGACATTCATAGGTTGTCATCGAATCATTTTTCGCGCTAAAACAGGGAGATTAATTCAATCCATGCACCAATAAAGCAAATTACATGCCAATAAATAGCACATAAATTAAAACCATACAGATGACAAAGCTTTAACAAGGATTACAGGGATACTGGTTATTTTTAATGTGTATTTTTTGCACCAAAAGCGCACATTTCTAATTATGTCATTTTTTTGGTGCGCTATTTTAGAACGGGTTAGTTAAAAGGATCACTAATCTCATTGTTTTGAGGACGGGAATTCCCCCCTTGGTTCGGTCGATTATTATTGTTTTGTGGTTGCGGAGCACCTTCTACAGCACTTTCGGATTTCTGTACATCGAGCACATTGCCAGCGGCATCACGACGCACAATTGTGGTACTGGTGGTCGCATCCGAACTACGCGGTTTAACCTGAGCCTGAGTTTGCTGTCTGAGTCGTACAGATTCATCTACCTTTGGTAAAGGTACGTTTTTCAAGCGAATCTCATACAGCTTTTGATTGCTTGCCAATTCCTCTGAACCCAGATTATTGACCAGACTGACATACTGCTGTATTGGCACCACTTCAGGCTTCACTGAAGCAGGCAAATTTAAATTCAATGTAGATAAGGCCTGATTGGCTTCGGCGGCGGTCTTATACTGACCATACAGCAGCACATATTGTTCTGGCTGATTTTCACCGGATATTCTTAGATAAATAAAAGCCTTACGATCTGGCTGTTTTTTAAGAAAGCTTTTTAGAATGGCTTCATTGCTGACGCGAAATAATTCAATCGCATGCTGTTTTTTCGCCTCATTAACAAATTTGGTGCCGCGAAATTCTGGCTCATGAGTGGCATTTACAATGGTGCGCGTATTCAAATCGAGGGGTTTGACCTCGTCAAAAAGCGCACCAAGATGGGTCATTGTCGCTACTTTTTCCGGCTGAATTTGTAATTGAACTTTAGTTTCTGGCTTTTTTTCCACTTCAATTACCGCATCTGAATCAGTAATGGCCCAAAAGATCAAGGCTGCAAATAGACAGCATACACCACAGACCAGCCAGAAATAGTGCTGAACCTTTTGCCAAGGAGTGTGTAATGCTGTCATAAAAACTAAAACCTATGCCTGATTCGCTAAAATTGCCTGTTGCATTCGCTCAAGATCAAAATCCCGAGTAATCACAGCTTTACCTAATTGTTGCAACAACACCAGACGCAATTGTCCATTCAAGACTTTTTTGTCATGGGCCATATATGCCAGGAAATCATCAAGAGGGATTTTAGGACAAACGATCGGAAGTTTGGCACGAGAAATGATTTTTTTTGTACGCTCCAGATCACCTTGAGAAATCCAGCCCATACGCTGTGATAAATCTGCCGCCATGACCATACCTGTTGCAACAGCCTCGCCATGTAGCCAGACACCATACCCCAGATAAGATTCAATCGCATGTCCAAAAGTATGCCCCAGATTCAATAGAGCACGTTCCCCTTGCTCTTTTTCATCATTGGCGACAATCCGGGCCTTGTGCGCACAGGAGCGGTAAACAGCTTCAGCCAGCAACTTTTCATCGCGGCCAATCAGTGCCTCCATATGCTCTTCAAGCCAGAGCAGAAATGATTCATCACCGAGTAGCGCATATTTAATCACTTCAGCCAAACCTGCCGCAAGTTCACGATCAGGTAAAGTAGAAAGTTGCGACATATCGGCCAGCACCACTTGCGGTTGCTGGAATGCACCAATCATGTTTTTACCCAGTGGATGATTAATCCCAGTTTTTCCACCGACACTGGAATCGACTTGAGACAGTAAAGTCGTCGGTACCTGAATGAAATACACGCCACGCTGGAAACATGCCGAAGCAAAACCGGCCATATCGCCAATCACACCACCACCGAGCGCAAGCACCGTACAGTCCCGGTTAAAACCAGCTTCAAGCAATGCATCAAAGATCAGATTCAGATGCTGGCTATCCTTATATTTTTCACCATCGGGCAAAATACAGGTCGCAACATGCTTGTCTAAAGCTGCAATCGCAGTTTGATAATGCTGCAAATAAAGTGGCGCAACCGTGGTATTGCTCACAATCATCACTTGCTTGCCATGAATATAGGGAGCCAATAAGGCCTGTGGATCAAGATCGCTCCCGATAAAAATAGGGTAACGACGTTCTCCGAGTTCTACATATAAGGTTTGCATGCTTGATTAACCACTTTATTCAATGAACTTAGTTTTTGGAAGTAATGAGATTGAGAATCCGCTGCGCCAGATCACGTGCCGCACCTTGATTGGTCTCAATGATATGATGTGCCACCTCCCGATACAAGGGATCACGGACGGCCAATAAATCACGCAACTTTTGTTCTGGATTTTCAACTTGCAACAGTGGGCGGTTTTTATCGCGATAAGTACGCTGCAGCTGAATTTCAACCGGCGTATACAGGTAAACGACTATCCCACGCTGTTTCAGATAGTCTCGATTCAAGAGCTGGGTGATGGCACCACCACCCGTGGCTAAAACCAGTTGAGAGCGTGAAGTCAGCTCATCAATTACAGCAGTTTCACGGTCACGGAAACCCTGCTCCCCTTCCTTTTCAAAAATCCAGGGAATCGTCGCACCTGTTTTACGTTCAATTTCATGATCACTGTCTAGAAATTCGCGTCCTAACAATTCTGCGAGATGTCGTCCTACTGTTGTTTTACCGGCCCCCATCGGCCCTACCAAATAAATATTTGGCAGGGTTTCAAACTCTTTGCTTGGCAAGGAGTCACCTATTCGTTTTGTTAAATTCAAAATATATTAATGATTTCTTGAAACACTGTCATTAACAATTCGAGGTGTAACGAAAATCAGTAACTCACGCTTGTTATCCGATTTTAAATCTTTACGGAATAAACGCCCTACATAAGGAATATCCCCCAGGAATGGCACCTTGGTTTGTGCATTACGGGTTTCCTGCTCAAAAATCCCACCTAGGACCACTGTTTCACCGTTATCCACCAGCACATTGGTATTGATCTCATTCTTATTAATAGTCAATTGTCCGGTCGGGGTCGGGTTACCTACCGAATTACTAGTAATATTGAGTTCCATCTGCACTTTACCGTCTGGAGTAATACTTGGCGTGACATCCAGACTCAAAGTCGCATCAATAAATTCAGTAGTGGATACAGCATTGGCCCCCCCACCTTCTGATGACTGATAAGGAATCTGTGTACCAGATGCAACCATTGCTTTTTGCTTGTCTGCTGTGAGTACCTTTGGTGTTGAAATGACTTCACCATAGCCATCCGCTTGCAATGCAGACAGTTCAAGATCCAGCATAAAATCAGAGAGACTAATCAAACCAAAGGCAATACGACTGGCGCCCGGACTGGTGACACCCAAGTCAACATTCAGGTTGTCCGGTCTTTGGATTTCATACTTCCATCCACCTAACTCATCATCCAACTCAGGTGTTCTCAAATCCCATAATGTTGTATCGCTACCACCAACTAGAAGGTTATTATTGTTGGTAATCCCTTGTGACAGAATCCCCCACTTCACCCCCATTTCTTTGGTGAAGTCAGTGGTGGCACGTACAATACGCGCCTCAACCATTACCTGCTTGACCTGTACATCGAGCAGATCCACCATATTCCGAATTTTATCAATAAAAGGCTGGGTATCATTCACAATAATGGTATTGGTACGGGCATCAATAGATACAGAACCACGTGAGCTTAACAAGCTTTCTTTATCTTCATTATTATTAGTTGTATTAGAAGAATTATTTGATGAGTTATTTGAATTTTGTGCAGATTTATTCTGGGTAATCAGCTTTTCAATATCTGTAGCTTTAGCATAACTCAGCTGCATATATTCAGTCTGAATCGGGGCAAGTGCAACGCTCTGCTTCAAAGCTTTTGCCTCTTCCTCTTCTGCCTTAATCAGTTCTGTCACTGGTGCAATCCAGATCACATTACCATTACGGCGTTTATCCAGGTTTTTGGTTTTCAGTACAATATCCAGTGCTTGATCCCAAGGCACTTCTTTTAGGCGCAAGGTAATATTGCCTTGTACACTATCTGCTGCCACCATATTGATATCGGTAAAATCAGCCAAAAGCTGTAGTACACGACGTACTTCAATATCCTGGAAATCGAGTGAAATTTTCTTGCCGCTATAAGCCACGGTCTTCGGACGTAGCGGACTCTTGGCTTCCGGACGTTTCAAACTAATGGTCAGCTTATTATCCGTTTGATAAGCCATATATTCATAGCTTTCCCCGGACTGGATCGTAATCACGCCTGATCCATTTTGATTCACTGCATCCACACTCGACACAGGTGTCGCAAAATCATTCACATTCAGACGACGGGTCAAATGCGTCGGGATCTTCGTGCCTAAGGTTCGAACAATGATTTTAGTCCCCTGCTGCTGTACATCGACCGGGGTGTTGTTGCCTGCCAAGTCAATCACCACCTGACCTTCACCTTGAGCCCCACGCTGGAAACTGATATTGCTAATTCCCTGAGCTGACTGCTGTAATACCGGTTGAGCTGTCGCGACTGGTGTGACTGAATTGATTTTCAGGATAAAGGTATTCCCTTCAACTCGCGTGGTAAAGGCACCAGCATCTGCCAGATTAACAGTCAAACGGGCACGTTGTGCATCCGAAGTCACATCGACCGACCTGGCTTCACGTGTTGCCACCGGAATATTGCTTTGCTTTAAGTTTTGTTGGGCCTGGTCAAAATCTAAAATTAGACGTGAAGGTGATTCTAATTGATAGGCCTGTGGCTGTGGTGGCAAACCATTGAACATCACCCGAATTTCAGTTCCTTGTCCAGGAAGCTGCATAGCTACGATATTGGTCACGGCTACCTGCGCGCTGGCTGCTTGCATCACCGCAATCGCAACAGCACCCATTGAAAACTGACGAAACACACGATTCATTGTATTAGCATCCCCAAAAATAAATTCTTTAATACTCTTATTCATTGTTATTCCCTAAAACTTATGGTGCCGGCCCAATCAGAACCAGACTTCGCGGACGCTCCACATATCCTTCACGGCCATCTGGAATAATCTCAATCAAATCGATCTGCGTTGGTGTAATACCACTCACACGACCATGATTAAGCCCCATATAGCTACCACGCTGTATCCGTTCAATCTCGCCATCCGGTGTCTGGATTAAAGCCAGAATCTGTCCGGCCTGATTGCGCATGCTGCCTTTCATGCTCAAGGTTTCCAGAGGATAACTTTCCAGTGGTTGCAATTGGCGTGATAAATTTGGATAAACCCGTTTCCCCGCCATAATCTTTAGCTCGGCAGCCAGAGAACTTGGCAGGAAAGGACTTTTGATCTGGTGTGCTGCATAGTTGAAGGTTTCAACTGGCATAAAATCGGGTGCAGGTTCAATCGGCAAAGGTGGCTGATTACGAATATTGGCCATTTCCTGATTGACTGCATCAATACGTGAATCACATCCTAGCAATACCAGTCCAAGCGCTAAAACTGAAGTAATTTTAATCCTATTCATTACTGCGCCCCCTGAGTCGTGCTCGTACCTGCTGAAGAAGCCTCGGCATTGCCCACATAACGATAGGTTTTGGCCTTGACCACATAATCAATCACCGGAATCTCAGACTTTTTCTCTTTATTCTCAGTACCGGTAATGGTGAAATCATGCAAGGTAACAATACGCGACAAGCCTGCAATACTGCTGACAAAAGAACCAAAAGCGTGATAATCCCCAGTCGCTTCAATCGCAATGGGCTGTTCAATAAAGAACTCTTGCTTAATTTCAGGTTCCAGACGGATATTTTTAAACTTCAGACCTGAATTGACACCGCTCAGGTTAATATCCTCAACCAGACCCGGAATTTCAGTTTCCTTCGGCAATTGTTCTAATTGCTGGTTAAAACGTGCTTCCATTTCCTGAAGCTGAATCTGATATTGTTGTAGATTACGTAATTTTGATTCCTTTTCACGAAACTCATTCAGCAGGTTTTGTTCCTGGGCACTGGCTTGTGAAATCGATTCAATCGTACTTCTGGTCAGGGCAAAATAAATCAGCATAAATACCAAGATAACAATAAAAATCCAGCAGCTAATCTTGACCGATAAAGGCCAGCTGCCATAATTATTAGGATCTAGAGTATTGAATTGCTGAAAAAATTTCTCAACTGTCATTTTATTTTTAGGTACAGCCACGGCATCCTGGCTGAACTCATCGAATTTTTCATTACTCATGATGATGCCCCCGGAGTGGTATTGGCTGCTTGCTGTTCTTCATTCAGTACCGGTTCAGCGATCTGATCCAGATCCACAGTCACGGTAAAGCTGCCATAAGACTCTTCAACACGTGGAATAATCGAGCTCGGTGCCTTTTCTTTGGATTCTTCAGCCACCAGGAAGGCATTCATAAAGGCGTTTCGGTACCAGGAGGAAGCTTCCAGATTACGCAGTAATTCTGCTACGGTATTTGGACTCTCGGCTCGACCTTCGATGCTAAATTTATCGCCAGTACGCTGAAACTTGCTGATGTACATATTGGCTGGTGTCACCCGTACAATTTCATCAATCAAATGTACTGCGATCGGACGTTGCGTTTGCAAACCCTGAATCAGCTTCATCCGCTCAACAATGGCATTACGTTGCTCTTGCAAACCTTCTAGCGCTTTTAACTGCACATCCAGATTCTGGTTGGTACTTTGAATCAGCTGATTGGCCTGTTCCTGATCCTGAAGCTTGTGATCATAATAAAACCAGGTTGAACCTGCCGCCGCCAGTCCTAAGAAAAGCGCCCCCACACAGATTGCCACGAATTCATTATTTCTTTTAATTCTTAGCTCATCACGCCAAGGAAGTAAGTTAATCTTTGCCATTAATCAAAACTCCTCAATGCCAAACCACATGCAACCATGAGTGATGACGCGTCATTTTCAATTTTTTTAATATCAATTTGAGGAGAAAAGCCCATTTGCAAAAATGGATTCGCGATCGTGACACGGTAACCGAGTTTTTGTTGTAATAATTTTGCCAGACCTGGAATATTGGCATTCCCGCCGGCCAATAAAATATGATCAATCTCATTAAACTGAGACGATGAAAAGAAGAATTGTAATGACCGCGCTGCCTGTTGCACCACAGCATCCAGAAACGGTTCTAGCACTTCAATATCATAATCATCTGGCAAAGCACGGGTTTTTTTAGCACGCCCGGCTTCTTCAAAAGACAGACCATAACGGTTCTGAATTTCCTGAGTCAGCTGTTTGCCACCGAACACCTGCTCACGGGTATAAATAATTTTGTTGTTCTGCATGACAGACAAGGTGGTCATACTATGACCAATGTCTAAAATACCGACAGTATTTACCCCCATCGGCAAAGTATCCGAAAACACTTTAAAAGCATTTTCCAGCGCAAAACTTTCTACGTCCGCGATCTTGGGTGTCAGTCCGGCAATTTCCAAAACTTCAGAACGTGCTTCAATATTTTCAATGCGGGTTGCCACCAACAGCACATTGACCCGGTTTGGATTGGCAAGACGGTCAGGCAGAACTTCAAAGTCCAGACTGGCTTCATCGAGTGGGAACGGAATATACTGTTCTGCATCTTCACGAATCTGAACTTCACGCTCATCATTCGACATGTCTGCATCCATCTCGATAGTTTTGGTAATCACCATAGAGGTTGGAATGGCAAAAGCGGCATGATTCGACTGGGTGTTGGCCAAATTAATTGCACGCCCAAGGGCATCCGCGACTGCTTCCGGGTTTAAGACGTTTTTTTCAACAACACTGTTTTCCATTAATGGGACCAAAGCATAGCTCTCTACCCAGTAACGGCTACTTTTTACAGAAAGCTCCAAAACCTTAACAGAAGTCGAACTAATATCAACTCCTATTAACCCCTTATTTGGTTTACGATATAACCTGCGCACAATATAATTCCTATTATTTTTTTGTCCCCAATTAAATCTAACTTACCAATCGATCCGATCTATAATTTTATATAGATACAATAACTCATCTAACAATATGTATATCTAAAGGATATACTGATCGGTAATTAGTTCGCCATTAGCTCTTATTAAAACTTACTTGTTATGAAAAAGCTATCTTGTTCAGGCCTTGTTCACCCATTTTTTTTGATCATTATCATTATCCTGATCTCAATTCCGATGGGTTTCTATGGCATGTATCTCTATATTGCCCCATCTTTGCCTGAAATGTCCACGCTTAAAAAGGCGCCTTTATTAAAGCCTTTACAAGTTTTTAGTTCAGATAATGAATTAATTGCTGAGTATGGTGGCAAGCTTTCTGTTCCCGTGAAATATGAACAAATTCCATCCGAGTTTATTCATGCTTTCCTCGCCGCTGAAGATTCCAGCTTTTTCGAGCATAGCGGAATCAGTTTTAAAAGCTTAGGCCGCGCAGTCAGTGAAAGTATCACCGGTTCGGATGTGCAGACCGGTGGTTCCACTATCACCATGCAGGTGGCGAAAAATTATTATCTCAGCCCCGAACGAATACTCAAGCGTAAACTGACTGAAATTTTTCTGGCCCGTAAGATTGAGCAAAGCCTGACCAAAGAAGAAATTCTGACACTGTATGTGAATAAAATCTTCTTGGGTAAAAATGCCTACGGGATCGCAGCAGCAGCCAAAATTTACTATAACAAGAGTTTAGAAGAGCTTTCGATTGCGCAAATGGCCATGATCTCTGGCCTGCCTAAAGCGCCTTCTCGATATAATCCGGTGGCCAACCCCAAACGTGCTCTCGAACGTCGCAACTGGATTTTAGGACGTATGCTGCAACTGGGCTATCTGAACCAGAGTCAGTATCAACAAGCGATTGCTGAACCCATCAATCTGGATATGCCTGACCGCAGTACCCGCAATAAATTCCCGTATGTCGGTGAGATGGTGCGTTCTGAACTGGTACAAAACTTTGGCGAACAGGCGGTAGATTCTGGCTACAAGGTCTATACCACCATCCATAGTGAACGCCAGACCTATGCAGAACAGGCGGTACAAGAGGGTCTGGAAGCTTATGACCGTCGACATGGCTGGCGTGGTGCTGAAGCACATGATCAACCGCTGGAAAATTTCCGTGCCTATGCCAACACCTACCCTGCTCAAGTAACCAAGGTTGGCAATTCCAGTTTTGAAGCGTTGATGCAGGATGGCACCACGGTAACTGTACCGTGGTCCGGTATGTCTTGGGCGCGCCCCTTTCGCAATGTCAACAGTGTAGGTGGTGCGCCTAGCAAAGCTTCCGAGATTGTCAAAGTCAAAGATATTATACGTTTACGACCGAATCAGAATAAAACCTCGTGGTCGCTGGTACAAATTCCAAATGTGCAAGGACAGTTGATTGCCATCAATCCAAATAATGGTGCAATTGAAGCCATTGTGGGCGGATACAACTTTTATCAGTCGAAATTTAACCGTGCAATCCAGGGCTGGCGTCAACCCGGCTCTACGATTAAGCCTTTTGTTTATGCACTGGCTTTAGAACGAGGCATGACACCGCATACCATGGTGAATGATGCGCCAATTACCATTGGCAAATGGACACCTCGTAATTCAGATGGTCGTTATCTGGGGATGATCCCACTACGCCGCGCACTTTATCTTTCGCGCAATACCGTTTCAGTGCGTTTATTACAGGCTGTCGGGATTGAACGTACCCGTCAGCTGTTTATGGATTTTGGTTTACAGGACAATCAGATCCCGCGTAACTATACCATTGCACTCGGCACGCCTCAGGTTCTGCCGATTCAGATGGCGACAGGTTATGCGACTTTTGCCAACGGCGGTTACCGGATCCAGCCACATTTCATTAACCGTATTGAAGATGCCTATGGCCATACCATTTTTGAGGCTCAGCCTGAATATGCGTGTATTTCCTGTATCAATACCGAAGAAGAACCTGCTCAACCGGCCGACACCATGACCGCAGATGATGAAGCGATTGCAATCAACAATACAAGTCTAGAACAGAAACAGGCTGCACCCAAAGTCTCTGCTGAAGACAGTAATTATCGTCAGGCACAGCGTATTTTAAAATCCAGCTCTGCCTATGACATGGCCAATATTCTGCGTGATGTGATTCAGCACGGTACCGGCCGTGCGGCCTTAAGAATCGGGCGAAATGATATTGGGGGCAAAACCGGAACCACCAATGACGCCAAAGATGCCTGGTTCGCAGGGTTCAATGGCAAACTTGTTACCATCACCTGGGTCGGCTTTGACCAGCCTAAAACCTTGGGACGCCGTGAATATGGTGGTGTGGCAGCCTTACCGATCTGGACCGACTTTATGGGCAATGCCTTAAAAGGTCAGCCAGAAGCATGGGTGCGTTTAGACCGTAATGCCAAGGCACCAGTGAATCGAAGCAAGGTAGTTCAGGGTGATGAAGTGCAGAATGATCCGTCTTCACCACCAATGGCCACTGCGCTTTACCGCCGCCCGGCACCTGTGGTCGTCCCGAAACGGACAGAAACGGATTTCGAAGATCTGCCAGGACAGGAAATTGCTGTGCCAGATGCTGCTGAAACAACCGCTCCACCAGAACAGCCGCTTCAACCAAGCAAAGTGGACGCTTTAGAAAACCTGATTCAAGAAGTGCAATAACCACAACCGACAAACTAGTATAAAAAAGCCCTCAACAATGAGGGCTTTTTTATCGGTGAATTTTTATTTTTTCTGAAACAGATAGATCTGATATTGCGCCAGCAATTTAAACTGATCCTGCTGTTCAAGTGCCAGACGGCGTTCAGGTTTGGCCTTGTAAGCATACGGCGTCATAGCAATCAGGTTTTTTAAATCTGTCTGTGGCAAAGTCATCGGGGCATCAATCACCTGCTCACTGAGCAGATCAAATTCATCTTGCAGTTGCTCAACAAACTTTTGCGGTTCGTGGGGTTTCACTTCTTCAAAAAGTGCCTCACGCATCGCATATAAATGCTGTGGCGCAGGTGTCACCACCATTAAATAACCTTCAGCTTTTAAAACCCGTAAAATTTCCTGTTTTGGGATCGGACTGAACAGGCTGGTACACATATCAATCGACCCATCCAGCACCGGTAAAGTCGCCCCGGTTCCTACGACCCAGGTGATATTTTTATTGAGCTTGGCCGCGACCTGAACGGCATTTTTGGCAATATCCACCCCGACGCATTGCAGCACTTCAGCCTGCATGGCATCGGTATAGTAGCCTTCACCACACCCAATATCTAAAAGATTTTCAATACGCAGCTCTCGGAGCCTCTCCACCACGGCCTGTTGCAAAGGCGCATAATGACCCGCACTCAAAAATGCACGACGTGCCTGGACGGACTCAGGCGTATCCCCAGGATTTTTACTGTGTTTATGTTGCACCACATGCAGGTTCACATAGCCTTGCTTGGCCACATCGTAGCTATGATGATTCTCACATCGCCATGTTCTTTCATTTAAGCTCAACTGCTGGCGACAGACTGGGCACATGAGTAAATTCATCATTCTCTCCAAAACAAAAAAGCCGGCCTGCGCCGACTTTTTTCAATGCATCTCTTAGCGCAATTTTAAGGTCATTAGACCCAAAACCACCAGCATAATCGTAATAATCCAGAAACGAATGACGACTTGAGTTTCACGCCAGCCTTTCTTTTCATAATGATGATGCAGCGGTGCCATCAGGAACACGCGTTTATTGCGCATTCTTAATGAACCAATCTGCAAGAATACTGAAATCGCTTCGACCAAGAATACACCCGCCATAATCGCAAAGACGATTTCCTGACGTACCATCACAGCAATCGTCCCCAACATCGCACCCAGCGATAAAGCACCGACATCACCCATAAACACTTGCGCAGGATGGGCGTTGTACCACAGGAATGCCAGACCGGCACCAATCATCGCCGCACAGATCACCACCAGTTCAGAGGAATATTTCACATAGGGAATATGCAGGTAATTGGCAAAACGCACGTCTCCGGCCAGATAGGCAAATACACCCAGACCTGCCGCAACCAGTACAATTGGCATGATCGCCAGACCATCCAGGCCATCGGTCAGGTTCACGGCATTAGATGCACCATTAATCACAAAATAAGTGAAAATAATGAAGCCAATACCTAGTGGAATCGCCGATAGCGGAATGGTCAAATCTTTGAAAAATGGAATCAACAGGTCCAGCATATTGGCGGTATGCACCGGATTGGTCTGCTGCTGTGCAATCACATAGAGCGCAATACCAACACCCAAGGCACCGACTGAAGTCCAGAAGAATTTTTTCTTCGCAGGCAGGCCGGCATTGTCTTTATAACGGATCTTGATCCAGTCATCCGCCCAGCCGACGGCACCGAAAATCACCATCACCGCCAGTACAATCCAGACATAAGGATTGGAAAGATCCGCCCAGAGTAAAGTTGAGATACCAATTGAAAGCAGGATCAGTACCCCGCCCATGGTTGGTGTACCCATTTTCTTAGCATGGTTTTCAGGGGCATACGAGCTGACAGCCTGACCATATTTGAGGGCTTGAAGCTTACGAATCATGATTGGGCCAAGTACCAGACCAATCGTCAATGCCGTCAGGACACTGAGCAAAGCACGTAAAGTTAAATAACGAACCACCTGAAACGTGCTGTCAAAGCCCGCCAAATGTTCAAAGAGCCATAACAGCATTTAGAGTTTCTCCATCAATGCAGCCATCAATGTTTCCATATGGGTATAACGCGACCCCTTAAACAGAAATGACATCGGCTGAGGTTGATGTGTTTCAATCAAACGAATTAAAAATGGTAATGCCTGCTCCTGATTCAGGAATGCCTGCATTTTTTTGCCATATTGGGTACTACGGGCCCCTTCTTGCATGGCAGGCGAAAATTCACCCACAGCCACCACAAAGTTCAGGCCTTTGACCGAGACCAGATCTCGACCCAGCTTATAATGTTCCATCGCAGCCGATGCACCGAGTTCACCAATATCACCGGTGACCATGACCCGAATGCCCTGCTGCTGTGCTAACACATCTGCTGCTGCACGCATCGAGCTCGGATTGGCATTGTAGGTATCATCAATCAGTAAATATTGTTGATGCTGGATAAAGTTCAAACGGCCTTTGGCACCTACAGCCTGTTCCAGACCGGCCACGATATCATCCAGACCAATACCGATTGCCAAGGCAAAGGCAGCCGCAGCCGTGGCATTTTCAACATTATGCTCACCGGCAAATGGCAAATTCACCGCCCGGTTACCTTGCGGAGTATTTAAGACAAAGTTTGCAGTCTGAGGATGTAATTCCACATCAGTTGCATACACGTCACCACCGGCACCAAAACTTAAGCTTTGTTCAGTCTTCACTGCGGCACGAATAGTATCAGCAAAATCATCTGCAGCCGGAATAATCGAAGTTTCGGAAATATGCGCATAAATTTCCGATTTGGCAGTACAAATGCCATCACGGCCACCGAATTCACCCAAATGCGCAGTGCCGATATTAATGATCCCGGCTACATGCGGCTGTACCATGTTTGAGGTGTAATCAATTTCGCCCTGATGACTGGCACCCAGCTCCATCACTGCATACTGATGTTCGGGACGTAATTCGAGCAACATCACCGGTACGCCGAGGTCATTATTCAGGTTGCCACGCGTGATCAGTGTCGGCGCAAGACGAGACAAGATGCTCCCCAGCATTTCCTTGGTGGTGGTCTTGCCACTGCTGCCGGTCAAGGCAATGACTTTGAGCTGAGGATTCTGCTGACGACGGTATGCGCCCAACCGCCCTAGTGCCAAACGGGTATCGTCTACGACAAGCTGGCAGATATCGATATCGAGCGGTCGACTGACGATCGCAATCTGACAACCGCTTGCTGCTACTTGTGCCACAAAATCATGGGCATCAAAGCGCTCACCTTGCAGCGCAAGGAAAGCATCCCCTTGTTCAGCATCACGCGAATCGGTCAGAATACGTTTGATGGCGTCTGCCGGTTTTTTATTATTGAGCCAATTGCCTTGAGTCGCTTGTTCAAGCTGTTCTGCTGTCCAAGGTGCAAGTGGCACGGTACTGGTTGTTGAGGTATGCATATCTGAATCCTAATACGCTGGATAAGCTGAATCTGCGCTGTGATGCTGGGCATCAATCGCGGCTTGCACTTCGACCACATCATCAAACCAGTGACGTACACCATCAATTTCCTGATAATTTTCGTGACCTTTGCCTGCAATCACCACGATGTCCCCTGCCTGCGCGTGTTTAACGGCAAACTTGATCGCTTCACGACGGTCATGAATTTCATGGTAGCTTTTGCCTAAAAAGTCGATGCCATTTTTCATATCGGCAAAAATTTGTGCAGGATCTTCGGTTCGCGGGTTATCGGAAGTCAAGACCGCAATATCCGAACCTTCTAATGCTGCTTGGGTCATGAGTGGACGCTTGCCGCGGTCACGATCGCCGCCACAGCCAAAGACGGCCCAGAGATTTTGCGCAACATGACGTTTTAAAGTGATGAGAACCTGAGTCAAGGCATCAGGTGTATGCGCATAATCCACTACAAATAGGCGCTCGCCATCACGCAGCACCTGCATCCGGCCTGGTGCACCTTTGAGCTGTGGTACAGTCGCAATCAAGCTGCTTAAATCAAATCCGGCCTGCTCTGCCATGATCAGACTGGCGACCAGATTTTCAATATTGAAATGTCCAAGCAGCGGACTGTTCACAACATATTCAGCAGAAGCCGTTTTCAGCTTAAAGGCCGCACCTGAAATGCTGTATTGAATATCCTGAACCTGATAATCCGCAGCTTGACGGGTTGAATAGGTCAAAATTTCTGGCTGTGAGGGATTGTTGCGCGCTGCATCAATCATGATATGAGCATGCGCATCATCCAGGTTGATGACAGCCACTTTTAAACTTTCAAATTTAAATAAAGCAGATTTGGCTTCTGCATAGGCTTGCAGCGTCCCGTGATAATCCAGATGATCGCGACTTAAATTACTATAGCCCGCAATCTCGATATCACAGCCATTCAAGCGACCTTGCTCCAGACCATGCGAACTGGCTTCAATCGAGGCAAATTTAGCACCGGCTTGAGCATAAACATGCAAAGCATTTTGCAATTGCAAAGCATCGAGCGTGGTATGCGACGAGGCTTCCAGATTTGGCAAAATCCCGTTACCTGTCGTCCCCATCACTGCACAAGCTTTGCTTTGTAACATGAACAGTTCCGCAACCAAACGTGAAATCGTGGTTTTACCATTGGTGCCGGTCACTGCAAGAATACCTGCAGCCTGAACAGGTTGGCTGGCTTGTAAGTATTGTTTTTGCCACTGTCCCATCAAATGTCGGACATCAGCAACCACTAGATTGGGTGAGATATCCAATTCGATTTCAGAAATCACCGCTAAGGCACCCTGCTCTAAAGCTTTTTGTGCAAATACTGCAGTTTTTTCTGGTTGTGACAGACTGGTCAAGGCAATAAAAATTTGCCCTGCCTTAACTTTACGGCTATCCAGTTCGAAACCCTGAAAGGCTTGGGTCATCCATTCAGCAGTATCCTGAACGGCGTAGAGATCTTTAAATGTAATAGACATTGATCACCTATTTACTGGACTTTGGGAGATTCTAAAGGTTTGTCCAGAGGGACATTCAGCAGACGCAAGGATTCCTGCATCACGCGTGCAAATACCGGTGCCGATACCGTACCGCCGTAATAGGTGCCTTGCGGATTTTCGACCACCACCACCATGGCAATACGCGGATCACTCACGGGCGCTACGCCAGCAAACAAAGCCCGGTATTCATTGGTAGAATAGCCTTTACGATCGGCACGCAGTTTATGCGCAGTACCGGTTTTCCCTGCCACACGATAACCCGGAATTGTCGCGCGCGTGGCGGTACCGCCAGGCAGAGTTGCTACTTCCAGCATAAGCAAGACCTGATCTGCAATATTGGCATCAATCATTTGCTCACCCTGCGGCTGTTCTTCCAGCTTGTACAGGCTCAGCGGCATTCTCACACCCTTATTGGCCAGCATGGCATAGGCATCCGCCATTTGCAGTACAGTAGCATTCAGGCCATAACCATAGGACATGGTTGCCACTTCTGACACATTCCATTTACTTGGTGGCAAGATCAGACCGGCACTTTCACCCGGGAATCTTACTGCTGAGCGTGAGCCAAAACCCAAGCGTTTATAGAAAGTAGGTAGAGTTTCATACGGCAAAGACAAGGCCAGTTTGGCGACACCCACGTTCGAAGATTTCTGGATAATACCGCCCAGTGTTAACTGACCATAGTTATGCGTATCACGAATGGTGTGATTGCCAATTCGCATACTGCCCGGTGTGGTGTTGACCACAGAATTGGCCGTATATTTACCACTTTCCAGAGCCATTGCCACGGTGAAGGGCTTCATGGTCGAACCCGGCTCGAAGGAATCCACCGCACCACGGTTACGCATGGCATCCTTGTTCAGCAGACCATTTTTATCATTCGGGTTATATGATGGCCAAGATGACAAGGCCAGAATTTCTCCGGTTTTTACATCGACTGCAATCGCAGTCGCAGAACGGGCATTATTGGCCACACCTGCCGCAGTCAGTTCACGGTACATAATATATTGCAGACGCGAGTCGATACTCAGGGTGATATTCTCGCCCGGCTCGACTTCTTTAATCACTTCCGGCTCTTTAACCCGGTTGCCTTTTTTATCCCGGATAATCTGCTGCTCACCATCTTCACCTGCCAGACGGGTATTGAGCTGCATTTCCAGACCTTCAATCCCGGTGCCTTCACTATTGGTCAGACCAATAATCTGTGAATTGGGCTGTGGCTGCGGATAATAACGTTTGTAGTTTTTCTCGGTATACACGCCTTGAAAATTACGCTTCATGATCAGTTCGGCCTGTTGTGGCGGAACTTCTTTTTTCAGGATCAGATAACGAGAACGCGGGCGTTCTTGCATTTTTTTGCGTAGTTCTGCCCGATCCATACCGACTGCATCGGCCAGTTCATCCAGATTCAGGTTTTTATCCGGCAACTGGCGTTTCAGCTTACGGCTATCTGGCTCTTTTTCCAGTGCCAGTATGGTCTCGTCATAGAGTTTTTTATTGTCAAAATAGTCACGTGGATCAATCACGATTTTCATGATCGGCGTACTGATCGCCAGCGGCACCCCATTACGGTCATAAATCACGCCACGCATGGCCTTGATGGTATTGGTTCTTAAAATATTGGCATTGGCTTTATTTTGCAAAAAATCCTTATTGATAATCTGCACATAGAAGGCACGGCAAATCAGTGTAATAAAACACAGCAACACCACCGCCCACATGATATAGAAACGATTGATATACACATTTGAGGCGTTTTTGTCGGTAACTGATTGTTTTTTACGTACCGCTTGCTTCTTTCTTTTGTCTATCATGTCCGAGCGCTAGCCTTATTTTTTCTCATCTGAAGTTTGTGGTAAAGAAATGACGACACTTTGTGAAACCGGGGGAGAATACATGCGCAGCTGGGTAACAGCACGTGTGCCAATCTGCGCAGTTGCACCAAAAGTTTGCTGTTCAATTAACAAACGACCCCAATCTGCATTCAGGTCATCACGCTCACGCAGATAAGTGCTCAATTTTCTGGTGTCCTGACGATATTCAAACACCTGAAATACCACAAAGACTGCACTGATGAAGACCATCAGTATCAAGACGAGATAGATGCAGGCTTGTTTAAGCCACAACTTTTCTGTTTTTTTATCAACCACTTCAGTTTTCATGATGTGCCTATTAAGCTAAACGTTCTGCGACCCGGAGCCATGCACTACGTGAACGAGGATTGGCTTTGACTTCTTCGTCACTGGCTTTTACGCGGGATACCTTCTTTAAACGTCGTGTATCTTTTTGCTGCCCCGGCATTCCCCAGCCAAAATCTTCGTCTAATGTAGATTCTTTTTGAATAAATTGTTTGATCAAACGGTCTTCCAGAGAGTGAAAGCTAATTACGGCCAAACGTGCCTCAGGTTTTAAAATCTCAACTGCTTGAGGCAAGAAGATTTCAATATCTTCTAATTCTTTATTAATAGCAATACGAATCGCCTGGAAAGTACGCGTCGCAGCATGCTTATTTTTTTCCCATTTTGGATGCGCGACTTTCACAATTTCCGCAAGTTGAGCCGTGGTCTCAATCTGCCCTGCCGCCTTGATGGCTTTGGCAATCCGGCGACTATAACGCTCTTCACCGTATTTAAAAATGATATTGGCCAGTGCTTCTTCTTCAATTTCAAGCAGCCATTCTGCTGCAGTTGGACCTTGAGAATTGTCCATGCGCATATCCAGCGGGCCATCTTTCATAAAACTGAAACCACGTTCGGCCTGATCCAGCTGCGGCGAAGACACGCCTAAATCTGCCATCACCCCATCCACGGTCTCAATCCCAAGCTCAGCCAGTGCGTCTTTCAGATCGGCAAAGCTGGCATGAATAATTTTAAAACGTGGATCTTCTTGTTCTAAGATTGCTGCCGTCTCTAGGGCCTGAGGATCTTTATCAAAGCCATACACACGTGCATGTTCATCTAATTTTGATAACAATAAACGGGTATGTCCGCCACGACCAAAAGTACCGTCCACATAAATTCCCGTATTGCGACCCGCCAACAAGGCATCAATCGTTTCGTGAAGTAATACAGAAATATGTGACATAAAAACTCAATCAATAGGGCGAAAAATTTAACTGCACATTATCACTCTGTTTTAGCAAAGCTCCAAACGACTTTTTGTAGATAAATATTACTTTCCATAGAGAAAACCGTTTTTATTTGAGTGTCGTCAATAAAAAAGCCTCCGCGAGGGAGGCCTGTTTATCTGTAATTCGTCGTCAAATCAGCAGATTAACGTTTTGAGTTATAAATCTGATCAAAAATCGCGCCATTCACAAAATGGGTTTTCTGTGCATTGGCCCAGCCGCCAAACACTTCATCAATGGTAAAGGTTTTGATTTTCGGGAATTGTGCTGAATATTTGGCTAATACTTTCTGATTGCGCGGACGGTAGAAATGTTTGGCTGCCATTTCCTGACCCAATGGAGAATACAGGTAGTTGATATAACCTGTTGCCAACCATTTATTGCCATTTTTATCCACAGTACGATCGACAATGGCCACCGATGGCTCGGTCAAAATCGTAATTGACGGATAAATAATATCGAACTTGTCTTTACCCAAAGTCTTTTGGGTAACCAGTGCTTCATTTTCCCAAGTCAGCAATACATCACCAATGCCACGCTCAGCAAACGTGGTCATTGAAGCACGTGCTGCTGAGTCCATCACTTTGACATTTTTATAGAGTTTGCCGACAAAGTCCTGTGCTTTGGCTTTGTTACCCCCCGGCTGTTTCTCGGCATAGCCCCAGGCAGAGAGGTATACCCAACGTGGCAAACCACCGGTTTTCGGGTTTGGGGTAATAATTTCTACGCCTGGCTTGGTCAGATCACTCCAGTCTTTAATGCCCTTCGGATTGCCTTTGCGCACCATAAACACGATAGTTGAGGTATAAGGTGCAGAATTATGCGGAAACTCTTTTTGCCAGCCGGGTTGAATCTGACCAGATTTCACGATTTCTTCGATGTCATTGGCCAGCGCCAAAGTCACCACATCGCCTTTTAAGCCATCGACCACCGAACGTGCCTGCTTGCCCGAACCACCATGTGACTGTTTAAAGTTCACATCCAGACCGGTCCGGTTTTTCCAGTAAGCACCAAATGATTTATTGAATTCATCATAGAATTCACGGGTTGCATCATATGACACGTTTAGAAATTGACGATCAGCCGCCTGTGAGGTAGTCGCTGTCAAGCCTAGACCTGTAGCCAATAAGGCAACGCTAAATAAGGATTTTAATTGATTTTTCATGAGCGCACGGGAGTTTATCTTGTATAGATATAACTATATGAAATAAAATCATTTATCGCAATTCAACCTACAACATCACAACACGATATAATCAAAGGTTTTTTATTCTTAATCATCTGTTTTTAAAAACAAAATATAGCCAGTCATTTCACTTATTTCGAATATATAGAATTTTATGCATTAAATATAAAAAAAACGGATAACGCTTTATCCGTTTTCTTCATTCAATTTAGATTCAAGCTTGTTATCGCTTTTCATTATAAATCTGATCATAAATCGCCCCATTCACAAAATGGGTTTTTTGCGCTTTTGCCCAGCCACCAAAGACTTTATCAATGGTGAAGGTCTGAATTTTCGGAAATTGGGCGGAATATTTGGCAGCCACTTTGGCATCGCGTGGACGGAAGAAATATTTCGCAGCCAACTCCTGCCCTTTCGGGGAATACAAATAATTCAAATAGCCTTTCGCCAGATTGGCATTGCCATTTTTATTCACATTTTTATCAACGATTGCCACCGATGGCTCGGCCAGAATTGAAATAGAGGGATAGATGATATCGTACTTGTCCTTACCTAGACCTTGCGTTGCCAGCAAGGCTTCATTTTCCCAAGATAATAGTACATCGCCAATACCGCGCTCGGCAAAAGTCGTCAGTGAACCACGGGCACCGGAATCCAACACTTTGACATTTTGATAAAGCTTTTTGACCAGATCTCGGGCTTTGGCATCATTGCCACCGGGCTGTTTCAGCGCATAGCCCCAAGCAGATAGATAGATCCAACGTGGCGCTCCACCAGTTTTCGGGTTAGGCGTAATAATCTCGACACCCGGTTTGGTCAGATCATTCCAGTCCTTGATTTGCTTGGGATTGGCCTTACGCACCAAAAAAACAATGGTCGATGTATAAGGTGCAGAATTACTCGGAAATTCTTTTTGCCAGCCTTTCTCGATTAAACCGGCATTGACGATTTCCTCAATGTCATTGGCCAAAGCCAAAGTCACCACATCGGCCTGTAAACCATCGACGACCGAACGTGCCTGCTTGCCTGAACCGCCATGTGACTGTTTAAAATTGATTGTCTGTCCGGTTTTCTGCTTCCAGAACTGGCCAAACTCCTGATTATATTCCTGGTAAAATTCACGGGTCGGATCATAAGAGACATTCAGGAAATCTTTGGCCATTACATTTTGCATGGTGGTTGCTGTAAATATTGTCAAGATTGCGGTTGCTATTATTTTTTTCATGTTATGTGACTCATTATTGAGATAACCACACTGTATAAATAAAAAATAAATATAACAATCATGTGTTTATAATAATATTGATGATCTATTTCTGATTTTGAGATATCTGCTAACAATTAAACCTGGATACATATTCTGCTAAAAAATTAATCTCCTGCTACAATATAAGACAGTTCTTCACGTTCTCTTCACAGTTGTCTGTTAAAAATAGGCCGCCAGAAGAGAGAATTACGATTTTTAGTAATTTTCCATAGATGTTATATTAATTTTTTGTAAAAAATGTGACTTGGTTCTACTTCTTTATAATCAACTGTGATTAAATTGTAGACGGAGTATTAAAAAAACATTTTTAACAGAATAAAACCAACCAGAAGCAAGGAGGAAGTTTGGATATGAAATTTAAATTATTCACAGCTAGCATCCTAAGTCTGATCATGCTGTTTTCGATTCAACTGGGTCATGCCGTCGTTGTGAAGACAGATTTGCAGAAGGCCTCAGTCACTACTGTTGAAAGCAAGACATCGCCGATTGAAAAAGCAATTCAACAACAAAAAAGCGAAAAAACCCTGCATACAGACGATAATCTTAAAGTCTTAACTGCGCTGAAAGTCGCACCTTCACAAAATTTCTTTGCAGCACAAAATTATCGCTTTACCCGCTTCGTACAAAGCATATTTTCTAGCGATAATTCTTAATCAGTTTTAACCAACTCGAATAACACCAAGATTTAAAGCCATATCACTGAATGTTGAATAAAGCATTAAGTGATGTGGCTTTTTCGCTATAATAGAACCAAATTTATATTCTAGATTATATCCGGCTATGACTGTTCGTACTCGTATTGCACCTTCTCCTACAGGTTTTCCTCATGTAGGTACTGCCTATATTGCCTTGTTTAACTTATGTTTTGCTAAACAGCATGGGGGTGAATTCATCCTTCGTATTGAAGATACTGACCAACTGCGCTCAACACCTGAATCTGAAAAAATGATCCTGGATTCATTGCGCTGGCTCGGTCTCAACTGGTCTGAAGGTCCAGATGTGGGTGGCCCACATGCACCGTACCGCCAGTCAGAACGTATGGATATTTATAAAAACTATGCGCTGGAACTGGTTGAAAAAGGTCATGCCTTCTACTGTTTCGCCACTGCCGAAGAACTGGATCACATGCGTGCTGAACAGCAAGCACGTGGTGAATCTCCACGTTATGACGGTCGAGGCTTAAACCTTTCTCAAGAAGAGGTCGAGCGTCGTTTGGCTGCTGGCGAAGCACATGTGATTCGCATGAAAGTACCGACTGAAGGTATTTGTAAATTTAATGACATGCTGCGTGGTGAAGTCGAGATTCCATGGGCGCAGGTCGACATGCAGATTCTGCTGAAAACTGACGGCTTGCCAACCTATCATTTGGCCAACGTGGTAGATGACCATTTAATGCAAATCACGCATGTGATTCGTGGTGAAGAATGGATTCCATCTGCACCGAAGCATCAGTTGCTGTACCAGTACTTCGGTTGGGAGATGCCGGTGCTGTGTCACATGCCACTGCTACGCAACCCGGACAAATCAAAATTGTCTAAGCGTAAAAACCCAACTTCAATCAACTATTACAAAGATATCGGTGTACTGCCTGAAGCCTTGTTGAACTACTTGGGTCGTATGGGCTGGTCAATGCCAGATGAAAGTGAAAAATTCACATTGGTAGAAATGATTGAACATTTTGATATTAAACGTGTATCACTCGGTGGTCCAATCTTTGATGTTGAAAAACTCAACTGGCTCAATGGTCAATGGATCAAAGCCCTTTCTCCTGCTGAATTGCTCGATACGCTGCTAGCATGGAAAGCAGACCGTGCCAAATTAGAAGAAATCGCAGCTGCGATTCAACCACGTATCAACTTGCTGTCTGAAGCAGTGAACTGGTCTGCGCATTACTTCAACCACTTCCCGGCCCTGACTCAGGAGCAGTTTGTCAGCAAAAAACTGTCTGACGAACAGGTACGTCAAAGCTTGCAGTTTGCCATTTGGCGTTTAGAAAGCCTGTTCATCTGGAACAACGACACGGTCAGCCAAACCTTGATGGATTTGGCAGCACAAATGGAAATTAAACTGCGTGACTTCATGCCGGCCTTTTTTATTGCCATTGCCGGTTCAACTGCGTCTACCCCAGTGATGCAGACTATGGTCACCATTGGCCCTGATTTAACCTTCGCACGTTTACGTCATGCGCTGGAAATTGTCGGTGGCCCAAGCAAAAAAGAGCTGAAAGTCTGGGAAAAACTCAATGAAAGCTTAAAATTGCCGAAAAATGAAGCGGTTGATCAAGCTTAATTAATTTTTTTGTTGACGTGTGAGCGCGATATCCCTAATATAGCGCTCACACAGACTGGGGTCATAGCTCAGTTGGTAGAGCGCTACAATGGCATTGTAGAGGTCAGGAGTTCGATCCTCCTTGACTCCACCAAATCAAGTCTTGCTTTAGCTGTGTAATGCCTCAATTGTCCCTATCGTCTAGAGGCCTAGGACATCGCCCTTTCACGGCGGTAACCGGGGTTCGAATCCCCGTAGGGACGCCATATTCAAGATTACTTTTGAAGTGGTCTTTTAAAAAACCCAAGCATTATGACTTGGGTTTTTTATTGCCTGTATATTTTATGTGGGGCAATATTTCGGTTTCTTCGCATCTTCCGATAAAATAATCAGTAATTTAGAATTTTGGAGTTGTAATGCAATATCGTTGCCCTAAGTGTCAAAGCCCGAAAATCATGCCAGTGGCCCAGCCAGGTCAAGCAGCTCCACGTCCGGTGGTTCCTAAAAGCCTGATGTTTCTGGTGCCCGCCCTGTTCCTATTATTATTGCTGGTGATCATCAGTATCGCGATGTGGATCTTTGGTGATGGTGCAGGTACAACTTTACAGACTGCAACCGTCATCGTCTTTATTCTTTCTTTGATCGCAGGCTTTATGTTCTATAAAGATTTGCCTGATTTTAAAATTTCCATGCAGGCCTTCATGCAGACCCAAAAGAAATGGAAATGTCGTGAATGTAATCATGAGTGGGAAATCTAAGTCACTCCCCACCACCCTATAAGCACAAAAACCAGCCCGAAGGCTGGTTTTTTATTTTAAAATCAGGGATTAAACACCAATTTTACGGTATTTTTGACGCTTCGCAACCAGATCATCACCATCACGCTTACGGCGATATTCTTCAAACTCAGCATAGTTACCGGTGAAGAACTCAGGTGTTTCGCCTTCAAATGACAAAATGTGCGTTGCAATACGGTCCAGGAACCAACGGTCATGCGAGATCACCATCACAGTACCCGGGAACACCAGAATGGCATCCTCAAGCGCACGTAAGGTTTCGATATCCAAGTCGTTTGACGGTTCATCGAGCAAGATTACGTTTGCGCCCATTTGCAGGATTTTCGCCAGTTGTAAACGGTTACGCTCACCACCTGACAATTGACCTACACGTTTTTGCTGATCCTGGCCTTTAAAGTTAAAGCGACCGATATATGCACGAGATGCAATTTCGTATTCGCCAATCTTCAAGATGTCTAAACCGCCAGAAACTTCTTCCCAAACCGTTTTGTTG
Source organism: Acinetobacter sp. YH01008 (assembly GCF_013420435.1). Classification (NCBI taxonomy): domain Bacteria; kingdom Pseudomonadati; phylum Pseudomonadota; class Gammaproteobacteria; order Moraxellales; family Moraxellaceae; genus Acinetobacter; species Acinetobacter sp. YH01008. Next base: position 75,320 of record NZ_VOYD01000006.1, on the reverse strand, counting down.
TCATCAAGCGTGTCACGAATCTGACCCACATAAGCCACTTTCACCGACTCACCCAGTACCACAGAACCGGTATCCGGTTGTTGTTCACCGGTCATCATGCGGAACAGTGTGGTTTTACCTGCACCGTTCTCACCGACGATACCCACGATCGCAGCAGGCGGTACAACGAATGATAAATCTTTATACAGGGTACGATCACCAAACGATTTGCTGATGCCTTCAACTTCTACAACCTTGTTGCCTAGACGTGGGCCAGGTGGAATGTAGATTTCAGAGGTTTCGTTACGCTGTTGGAATTCACGCGAGTTAAGCTCTTCAAAACGCTCCATACGCGCTTTGTTTTTCTTTTGCTGGCCTTTGGCATTTGAGCGAACCCATTCAAGTTCTTTTTTCAATGCTTTAGCAAAAGATTCTTCTTGCTTGTTCTCTTGCTCTAGACGCGCATTTTTCTGCTCTAACCAAGAAGAGTAGTTACCTTGGTATGGAATGCCCATGCCACGGTCAAGCTCAAGAATCCACTCAGCCACGTTATCCAAGAAATAACGGTCATGCGTAATCGCAACGATGGTACCCGGGAAGTCTTTCAAGAAACGTTCTAACCAGGCAACAGATGATGCATCTAAATGGTTCGTCGGTTCGTCAAGAAGCAACATGTCTGGCTTAGACAAGAGCAAACGGCACAGTGCCACACGGCGGCGTTCACCACCTGAAAGCAGTTTAACATCGGCATCCCAAGCTGGAAGGTTCAGTGCAGCAGCTGCCTGATCCATCTGATTGGCAAGGTTATGTGCATCCCATGCATGGATAATGGCTTCGAGCTTTTCTTGCTCTTTTGCAAGTGCATCAAAGTCAGCATCTTCTGCTGCATATTCTGCAAATACTTCGTCAAGACGTGCCAAAGCATCCAGCGGCTCACGCAGACCATCTTCAACGTTGCCACGCACGTCTTTAGTTTCATCTAAAGGCGGCTCTTGCTCGAGATAACCGATTTTAGTACCTGGTTGTGCACGTGCTTCACCAGAGAAATCTTTATCTACGCCCGCCATAATACGAAGCAAGGTCGATTTACCTGCACCGTTTAGACCAAGCACACCAATTTTTGCGCCCGGGAAAAATGATAAGGAGATATCTTTCAGGATTTCGCGTTTCGGCGGCACCATCTTAGACACTCGGTTCATCGTATAAATATATTGGGCCACGTAGGACTCCTCAACTGAAAAACCAAATGGGGTTAAAACAACCACCCCAGCTCAAAAAAGAGCGAAAAAATAATCGGCTATTATACGCAGAAAGCTGCGAAAACATAAGCCATTGCCATGAACTTCAATGCATTGTTACAAGTTTATTTATGGTGATTTTTCAAACAGCTGATTTAAGTCAAATAAGTGCGTCGAATCCCAATTTATATATGATTATTTCATCTATCTATTTCAGTAAAATTGCACTTTTACTTATATATGAAAATGTTACACTCAAGTCATAAACTTAAACACAAGAAGATCAGTCATAATGAGTTATAAAGCAGAAACCCTTGCGATTCATGCAGGTTATAGCCCTGAAGCCACCACCAAAGCAGTAGCAGTGCCAATTTACCAAACCACATCTTATGCTTTTGACAATACTCAACATGGGGCCGATTTGTTCGATTTAAAGGTACAGGGCAATATCTATACCCGGATCATGAACCCGACCACGGCGGTGTTAGAGCAACGTATTGCCGCACTTGAAGGCGGGATTGGCGCACTTGCTTTAGCGTCTGGTATGGCTGCAATTACCTATGCGATTCAGACCATTGCTGAAGCCGGTGACAATATTGCATCCGTATCTACGCTCTATGGCGGCACCTATAACCTGTTCGCACACACCCTGCCGAAGCAAGGTATTGACGTGCGTTTCTTTGATTATGAAAAACCGGAAAGCTTGCGTAGTTTAATTGATGACAAGACCAAACTGGTCTTTGTGGAATCCATTGGTAATCCACTGGGTAATATTATTGATCTGGAAGAGATTGCAAAAATCGCGCATGAGTACGGTGTGCCTGTGGTCGTGGACAACACGGTGGCAACGCCAGTGCTACAAAAATCTTTTGATTTTGGTGCCGACATTATCGTGCATTCATTGACCAAATATATCGGCGGTCATGGCAATTCGATTGGTGGCATCATTGTCGATAGCGGTAAATTCCCGTGGGGTAAATATCCTGAACGCTTTCCCGCGCTGAATACCCCCGATCCAAGTTATCATGGCGTAAACTATGTCGAAGTTCTCGGTGAAGCGGCTTATATCGCTCGAGCGCGTGTGGTGCCACTACGCAATACTGGAGCCGCGATCAGCCCGCAAAATGTGTTTCTGATCCTGCAAGGTTTGGAAACTTTAAGTCTGCGTATGGAGCGTCATACTGAAAATGCGCTTAAAATTGCGGAATATTTACAGCAGCATCCTAAAGTAAAATGGGTCAATTACGCTGGTCTGAAAGATCATCCACAACATGCCTTGGCACAAAAATATGTGAAAGGTAAACCATCTGCAATTCTGACCTTTGGCGTAGAGCATGGTCTTGAAGGCGGCACACGTTTTATTGATGCGCTGCAACTGTTTACCCGTCTGGTCAATATCGGCGATGCCAAAAGTCTCGCTTGTCATCCGGCGACCACCACACATCGCCAACTCAATGCCGAGGAGTTAAAATCAGCAGGTGTCAGTGAAGATATGGTGCGACTCTCGATTGGGATTGAACATATTGATGACCTGATCGCGGATCTGGAACAGGCGCTAGCGACTGTTTAAAGGCGTGTTTCATCTGACTCAAAACTCCACCCTTTCTGGTGGAGTTTTTTTATTTACATTCTAAAACAGCCACTTGCTTTGCTTTTTATTTTCATGGTAAAAGTTAAATGAAATAGCGAACACAAATAGAGCAATTACTCTAATTTTTATTTTAATTTCAATAGTTTAATTTATAGATTTTCCTGAAGAATTGGTTATCATATCTGTACTCACCTTCGCTCTCATCTCCTGTTAGAGCGCCATACACCTTTAATAAAAATAATTTGAACGCTGACTTCAAATTAGGGATAACAAATGTGAAAACTAGACTACACAAACAACTGGAAAAATCTGTTGCAGGTAAAACCGTCCTGATCACCGGCGCATCCAGCGGTATTGGGTTAACGACGGCACATCAACTGGCCGATGCAGGTGCGCATGTTTTACTGGTGGCCCGTACTCAAGAAACCCTAGAACAAGTAAAAGCAGACATTGAAGCCAAAGGCGGCAAAGCCTCAATCTTTCCATGCGATTTAAACAATATGGAGGCGATTGATGAGGTCTCCAAACAGATCATTGCCTCAGTCGATCATATTGATATTCTGATCAATAATGCGGGTCGTTCGATTCGCCGCGCCGTGCATGAATCGGTCGACCGCTTCCATGATTTTGAACGAACCATGCAGCTGAATTATTTCGGCGCCGTGCGTCTGGTCATGAATATTCTGCCGCAAATGATGATTCGTCGCGCGGGCCATATTATTAACATCAGCTCGATTGGCGTACTGGCCAATGCCACCCGTTTTTCAGCCTATGTCGCGTCAAAAGCCGCACTGGATGCCTTTAGTCGCTGTCTGTCTGCAGAAGTGCATTCGCATAAAATCGCCATCACCTCGATCTATATGCCTTTGGTACGCACTCCGATGATTGCACCAACCAAAATTTATAAATACGTCCCGACACTTTCTCCGGAACAGGCAGCTGACCTGATTGCCTATGCCATCGTGAAACGCCCGAAGAAAGTTGCGACCGGTTTGGGTCGTCTGGCCTCGATTACTTATTCGATTGCCCCGGATATCAACAATGTTCTGATGTCGATTGGTTATAACCTGTTCCCAAGTTCAAGTGCCTCTGTGGGTCAACCACAAAAATTAAACTTGGTGCAAAAAGCATATGCACGGCTGTTCCCGGGCGAACACTGGTAATTTTTGATAGGGATAATTTCCTGAAAATACGAGCCGCCGACCGGGCGGCTTTTTTGATGTCTCAGTTTTAAATCTCTAGGTGAAAGCAAGCTCATCTGGATCACACACGACATAGCCTGTCTTTATCGACACAGATTTTTGCCGCAAATGCTGCGAGATCACGTACACTATCTGCGGATATTTCCTATCCGTATTTTTATATTTTGATTGAAATGATGGAAACCCTTATGAACAACGCGCAATGGCTCGATGAAGTAAAATTTAACGAACAAGGATTAGTCCCTGCCATTGCCCAGCATCATCAAACTGGTCGTGTCTTGATGGTGGCCTGGATGAACCGTGAAGCGCTAGCACTAACGGCTGAGAAAAACCAAGCCGTGTATTTCTCCCGTTCACGCAGCAAGTTATGGCATAAGGGCGAAGAATCAGGACATTTTCAAACCGTACATGAAATCCGTCTGGACTGTGATGCCGATGTAATTGTGCTGCAAATTGAACAGCATGGCGGCATCGCTTGTCATACTGGTCGTGAATCATGTTTCTATCGCAAACTCACGCCAAATGGCTGGGAAATTGTCGATGCACAGCTGAAACACCCGTCTGCGATTTATGGTGAAAAATCCACAAATCCGCATACGCTGGCGATGGAAGCGTCAAGCGCCCAGTCTGAACAGGTCGAAGTCTTGTCCTATCTGGGCCAAATGATGGCAGAACGCAAACAGGCTGATCCAGATTCCTCTTATGTGGCCAAGCTGTACCATAAAGGCCTGAACAAGATTTTAGAAAAAGTCGGTGAAGAAAGCTTTGAAACCGTACTGGCAGCCAAAGATTTCAACGCTCAGGTCTCTGAAGACAATAAAAATGATCTGATCTATGAAGTTGCTGATCTATGGTTCCATACCATTGTGATGCTGGGTTATTTCGATATCGAACCGCAACTGGTCTTGAATGAGCTGGCACGTCGTCAGGGCTTATCCGGTCTGGTTGAAAAAGCCAGCCGTCAGCATTAAATGATGAATATGCCTGTGTCTGATCTGCAAAAACCCAAGGCCACTTATGAGCAGGCCACTGCCATCGATAATGCCCGTCTGGGTAATTCCTTTAAAGTGATTGCCTATGCCGGCACAGGTAAAACCACCACATTACAAATGATCAGTGATGCCATGCCTGAACGGCGTGGCATGTATCTGGCTTTCAACAAAGCCATTGCCAGTGAAGCGCAAGCCAAATTTCATCGCGGCGTAGATTGCCGCACTTTTCACTCGCTGGCATTTCGCAGTGTTCCACGTGGAATCACCGACAAGCTGCGTCTGCCCCGTTTAAGTCCAAGCTTTATTGCCAAAGAATACCGTCTGGAACCGATGACCATGCGCCGTATGATGGGTGGGCGTTATGAAAAATATGTCTTGATGCCTTCGCGTCTGGCGAGTTTAGTCGCCAATGCGGTTGGCTATTTCTGTTCGACCAGTTCGCAATACCCTGCTCCGCGGCATATTCAGGCACCGAGCTGGTTGCATCCAGATGATATTGAAATTCTGCAAAAGAAACTCTATCCGGCCGTAGAACGGCGCTGGCTAGAATCAATCGATCCCAATCATCAGGCCGGGATTGGCCATGATATTTACCTGAAACTCTGGGCGCTGTCTGAACCGAATATTCCGGCCGATTATGTGCTGTTTGATGAAGCGCAGGATGCCGACCCACTCATGCTCGGAATTTTGCTGAAACAGCGGAATACTCAGGTGATTTATGTCGGCGATGCGCATCAGCAGATTTATGCTTGGCGCGGTGCGGTGAATGCTATGCAGCAACTGCCCTTACCCGAATCACGCCTGACCACATCGTTTCGTTTCGGCCCTGAAATCGCGTTAAATGCCAATGCCATTTTAGGTGCACTGAATGAAACCGTGCCTTTGCTTGGCAATCCGTTGTTAGATTCTAAAGTCGTGAATAAACCGCATACCAAAATGCGGGATGCAATTTTATGCCGGACCAATGCCCGGGCCATGGAACTGTTACTTGCCGGACTGGTGCGTGGTGATAAAGTCAGCCTGCAAGCCGATCATGTCAAACTGAATCGTTTTGTCGATGCGGCTGCCATGTTGAAACAGGGCAAACGTGTGGTCGATGTGCCGGAATTGGCTTGGTTTAATTCCTGGCATGATGTGCATGAATACTGTGAAACCAATGAAGGTAGCGATATCAAACCGCTGGTTAAACTGGTCGATGAACATGGCACCGATCCATTGAAAAAAGCCCTGGCCAAAATCACCCCGATTGGACAGGCGGACTATATTATTTCCACTGCACATAAGGCCAAAGGTCTGGAGTGGGAACGGGTGCATATTGAAGATGACTATCAGTTTAAGCTGAATGAAAAAGATCATAAAATTAGTGATGAAGAGCTACGTTTACTTTACGTGGCCTGTACACGTGCTAAAGTAAGCTTAAATATTCATCACATTTATGACCTGATTCAACAACTGAAGATCAAGATGCCGCAGTCGCTTCGTCAAGCCGTCGGTTAAGGTATGGATGTAAAATCATGGTACAGGTGATCTATGCACATCGAAGCGCTTCAACTGAAACACACCCTGCATTTTCCAGAGATTCAGCTTCAGCTTGATTATTCACAATATCCGCTTACCTTAATTTTGGGCAATCAGGGTACTGGCAAAACCACTTTGTTACGCTGTGCTTATCAGGCGCTGACCTGGTTTGCAGCGCGTTATCGCGATAGCCGGGCTGCCGGTCTGGTGATGCCTGATCAGGACATCATGCAACACCGGCTGCAATCCAAAATTGATATCCGGGTTGGCTTTCCCGAAGAGGTTTCAGCGCTTACAGAATCCAGCCAGACTGAAGCTACACAGCAACAGAGCTGTTCCTGGCAAGTCTATAAGACTTTAAATAGTCAAGGACTCGGCTTTAGCAAAGCCGAAACCGCGCAACTGGACAGCATGCTTGGCCTTTATCAGAAAGCCCGATTCAATGATCCTCTGCTCGGCTTGCCGCTGATTGCCTATTATCCTACCGACCGCTTTGTCAATGACGTCAATCTGATCAGCAAAAACAATCCGGCCATTTTCCATACAGCGTATGCTTACGACATTGGCGCGATTCCGTTTACGACCTTTGCCCGTTTCTTTGAATGGTTGCGTGAAGTCAGTGATATTGAAAATGCGCAAAGCGCCAAGATCATGGATCAGATTTTAGCGCGTGCCTTGCAGCAGCCTGAAGATATTCGGGGAGATGAACTGGCGCGGCAGATTGAAAAAGCGCAAGCACAGCTGCATACCCCGCATTTAACGGCCTTAAAAAACGCCCTGTCGCAGGTACTGCCTGACATCAGCCAGATTGAGTTAAAATACCAGCCCAAGCTGCAACTGATGCTGACCTATCAGGACAAGCGTTTTACTTTTCAGCAACTTCCCAATAGCATCCGCACCTGGATTGCACTGGTGGGCGATATTGTACGGCGTCTTTGTCTGCTCAACCCGAACAGTTTATTTCCATGTCAGGAAGGTACAGGAGTGTTGTTGATTGATGCCATTGATCATCAGCTGGATCAGGATCTGGCAGCAGAGATTCTGCCACGTCTGCATCAGGCATTTCCTAACTTGCAAATTATTGCCACCGGCAACCGACCTGAGTTACTGGAACATGCACAGGCCTTTCAGTGCTTAAGACTCGAAAATAAACAGTTGCATCCAATTCATCTTGAAAGCATGAAAATCCAGTTTGATCAGATCTATGCCGAAATGGGTCTACATACTGATCCAGACGCAATTCCTGCCGAAGAAGCGCTAATAGAAACCGTCACCGAACCGACTACACCGCTTGCTGTATTACAGCGGATTCAGCAACAGTTGAATCCTGAACAGCAGCAGGAATTGTTACGTTTACTTGCTCAGGATCAGCCGACGCTACCGCAATCGCTCTAAGTAACGTTGAAAAACAGTAATGATCGTTTCGATGAATATCGAGATTTATCCAGACCATTTTAGTGCTGTCTTTTTGCAATTGTAAAACTGCATTTAGTCATATTTACAATCAATGCTTGCAATTTAATCTTAATTTTCGGTCACTTCTGGATGATCTGTTTAAGCATCCACCCCACGCCAAAAGCCTGCTCGCGTATAATTTATAAGTTCGACATAAAAACGTTGATGTTGTTGTTATCCTGTAATATGATCGGTTTTATTTGCGAATTTCATTGTAAAATCGGAATTTGCTATCGTTTATAAGTTGCGCAATACAACTATTTTTATATTCTTTTGAATATTCTTTTGGCTTTCAAGATTGAGAAGTTTGGGTTGCTCCTTGTAATCCTGTAGTCCTTGAAAGATGAAGATTCACCCTAGGTTGGTCACAACCTAAATCACGACAATGGATACGAGTGTGCTGCCGATTATTATATTGTTACCGTTAGTATTAGGCACAACCCTTGTCTCGTGGCTGAAGCAATTTTCGCGCGGGGTAACGGCTTTAGGGGCAATTGGTGTCAGCCTCAGCAGTTTCTTATTATTATTGAGTCAGGCGCCTGCCATCTTTGATGGTGCCGTGATCATTCAGACCTGGTCCTGGCTGCCCCAGCTCGGGATCGATTTCAGTTTCCGTCTGGATTCTCTGGCCCTGCTGTTTGCCTTGCTGATCAGTGGTATAGGCACCCTGATCTATATTTATGCCTATTATTATCTCAATCCTAAAAATTCGCTGAGCAAACTTTATTTCTTGCTGATGCTGTTTATGGCAGCCATGCTCGGAATTTCATTGTCGAATAACTTGCTGATCCTGCTGGTTTTCTGGGAACTTACCAGTATTTCATCATTTTTACTGGTGGGCTATTGGAGCAATTACGAAGCCGCACAGCGCGGCTCACGTATGGCCTTGACCATTACCGGCATGGGTGGCTTGGCCATGCTTGGTGGCTTCATCCTGCTGGGTCAAATTACCGGCACTTATCAGATTGATCAAATCCTGACGATGACTGAACAGATCCAGTCACATGCGCTATTTGTTCCCACTTTGTTGCTGATTTTACTCGGTGCCTTTACCAAGAGTGCGCAGTTCCCCTTCCATTTCTGGTTACCCAATGCCATGGCAGCACCGACACCGGTCTCTGCCTATTTACACTCGGCCACCATGGTCAAAGCCGGCCTGTTTCTGGTCGCACGTTTACTCCCGATTTTTGCGGGCGCGGCACTGTTTCATAATATTGTGACCTTTGTCGGTCTGTTTACCCTGTGCATGGCCGCCTTTTTTGCCATTTTTAAGGAAGATCTGAAAGGCTTGTTGGCCTATTCAACCATCAGTCATCTGGGTCTGATCATGTGTCTGCTCGGGATTGGTTCTCCACTGGCAGTCGCAGCGGCAATTTTCCATATTATTAACCATGCCACCTTTAAAGCGGCCCTGTTTATGATTGCCGGTATTATCGATCATGAATCTGGCACCCGTGATTTACGTAAGCTTTCCGGTCTGTGGCAACTGCTGCCCTTTACTGCAACGCTGACCATGATCACTGCGGCCTCTATGGCCGGTGTTCCATTGACCAATGGTTTCCTCTCCAAAGAGATGTTCTTTACTGAGCTGGTGGCCAATTTAAGCGGGCCAGTGCTGGTCGGTTCAGCCATTGTGGCAACATTAGCCGGAATTTTTGCAGTCACTTATTCGATTCGTCTGGTGCATGGGGTATTTTTCGACGGCCCACTGGGCAAGCAAGTCCCGAATAAAAATGCGCATGAGCCACCATTTGGCATGCGCGCACCCGCCACTTTACTGGCATTTCTATGTATTTTAGTGGGTCTATTGCCAGCACTTTTGGTCGAAAAAATCGTGAATAGTACCACGCAGGCAACGACTCAAAATTTTGCTTTTGAAGGTACGCATCTGGCCCTCTGGCATGGGTTTAATCTGCCATTATTAATGAGTGTGATTGCTTTGGCCGGTGGTGCAGTGTTTTACTTTTCTCTGGCCAAAGGTGGTGCCTTACGTGAAATTGATCTGGATCCAAAACTGGGCCGCTTACAGGGTCGGATCCTGTTTGACCTGTTCCTGAAAAATCTGCTGTTAAATTCACGTCGTTTCCGCCGTGCCACTGAAACTGGCAAATTACAAAGCTATTTATTATGGATTGTGATCTTTACCATCGGTCTGGTTGGTTTCCCATTGCTATCCAATGGTATCGGTAGCGGTACGCGTGAGCTGACCCATGCCCCTGCCCTGGCCATTGTCTTGTGGATGTTGCTATTTTCTGCCTGCTGGATGCTGCTATGGTTCCATCATGAACGGATTAAAGCGGTACTGATCAGTGGTGCAGTGGGTCTGGTGGTAACCATGGTCTTTATTGGCTTCTCGGCACCTGACCTGGCATTGACCCAAATTACGGTCGATGTAGTAACCACCGTCTTGTTATTAATGAGTTTATCTCTGCTACCGCAGCTAACCCCTTATGAATCCAGTCCAACCCGGCGCTGGCGCGATGCGATCATTGCGCTGGGCGGCGGTCTCGGTATTGCCACCATCGCCTGGCTGATCATGACCCGCGATCATAATTCTATTTCATGGTTCTTCCTGCAGCAGTCAATTCCACTCGGCGGCGGAACCAATGTGGTCAATGTGATTCTGGTCGACTTCCGTGGTTTCGATACCTTCGGCGAAATTACTGTACTCGGGATTGCCGCGATTGGTGTGCTTAGCCTGATGGATGGCATGCGTGCGCATGGCACCACCATGACCCAAGGTTTGACCTATCGATTTAATCCCTCCCCCTTGATGTTACGTATCACGGCATCATGGATTTTACCTGTAGCTCTGGTAGTCAGCCTGTATATCTTTATGCGTGGCCATAACCTGCCGGGCGGTGGATTCATTGCAGGATTAGTCACCTCACTAGCCTTAATTATTCAATATATTGCAGTGGGACAGGATAAAACTGAACAGTTGCTGGGTGCCAAATCTGGTCGTTTGTATGAAATCTGGATTGGCGTGGGTTTAACTATTGCCGGTTTGACCGGGGTTGCAGCCTGGTTCTGGTCACGCCCATTCCTGACCAGCGCACATATCTATGTCTCGCCACCCGTGATTGGAGAAATGCATCTGGCTTCGGCGGCGCTGTTTGATGTCGGTGTCTATGTCACTGTAGTCGGTGCGACCATGCTGATGATTTCTGTCCTGGGCGATTCACGTCACTCCAGTATGACTGGCCCAGTACCAAGAGGATAATAGAATGATGAGTTTAGAGTTTTTATTAGCCTCCGCCATTGGTCTACTCGCCGCCACCGGAATCTATCTGATTCTGCGTGCGCGTACTTTTCCGGTGGTGCTGGGCTTGGCCATGATTGGTTATGCGGTCAACCTGTTTTTATTTGCCATGGGGCGGATCCAGATGAATTCGCCTGCCGTATTGACCGAGGCCTCCAGAGTCACCGATCCCCTTCCGCAGGCACTGGTGCTGACCGCCATCGTGATTGGCTTTGCCACCACTGCCTTTATTGTTCAGCTGGCACTGCGTAGCCGTTATGAATCAGGAACAGACCACGTTGATTCAAAAGAAGAAACACCTCAGATTGACCCACGTGAGGATGAGCCTTAATGACTGATCTTCTTCACTTCTGGTCTCAACATACGCCAATTTTCAGTATTCTTTTACCGGCCCTTACCGCTTTTAGTCTGGTACTTTTAGGCAATCCGGGTTCTGGCTCCCTGACCACAGACTGGCGTCAGCCTTGGCGTCGTGGTATCAGCCATATCTCGGGTATCTTGGGTCTGATCATTGCGGTCAGTTATTTAATTGACAGCAGTCAGGGTCAAGTCAGTGTATATACACTGGGCGAATGGGCGGCACCTTTTGGGATCGTGCTGGTGCTGGACCAACTCTCTGCCATGATGCTGGTGTTGACCTATGCCCTGGCAGTACCGGTGGTCTGGTATGCCAGTAAAGAATGGGATACCCGTGGCCGTTATTTCCATACCATGGTGCATTTCCTGCTGATGGGCCTGACCGGCGCCTTCCTGACTGGTGACTTATTCAACCTGTTCGTATTCTTTGAAATCTTGCTGATGGCGTCCTATGTGCTGCTATTGCATGGACAGGGCAAGGCGCGTTTCCAGCTGGGAATTCATTACGTCACCATTAACCTGCTGGCTTCTGCGCTGTTCCTGATTGGACTCGGCATGATTTATGGCAGTGTCGGCAGTCTGAACATGGCCGATGTGGCGCGCTTAATGCCTACCTTGGCAGCAGATCAGCATAAACTGGCCGTTGCCGGTGGACTCATGCTATTCGTGGTCTTTGGGATTAAGGCGGCAATGCTGCCGGTGGGCTTCTGGTTACCCAAAACCTATGCCGTAGCCACCACCCCTGTTGCCGCACTCTTTACCATCATGACCAAAGTCGGGATCTATGCGATTTTGCGAATCAATGGAACTGTTTTTGATGATGAATACAGCCATCAGATTCTGATGAACTGTCTACTGGTGATCGGTCTGATTACTTCAGTCTATGGTGTCATTTGTGCGATTGGTACAGAACGCCTGCGCCGTTTTGTCGGCTTTATGGTGCTGTCTTCAGTCGGCACGATTCTGGTGGCGATTGGCATGAATACGACTGCAGCCTGGGCCGGCGCCCTGTACTATATGGTACACAGTACCCTGATTGCTGCAGCATTTTATATCCTGTCTGGCTGGATTACCTCACAGCGCGGTGAGTTCAAAGATCATTTTAAAATCGCACCGCTGATGAAACAGAACAAGCTGGTTTCGATTATCTATTTCATCATTGCCTTGATGATGGCCGGTCTGCCACCGTTCAGCGGCTTCTTTGGCAAAGTCTTTATTTTGCAGGCTTCTGCCAATTCAGAGCATCAGATGATCATTATCCTGACCATTCTGCTGGTGAGTTTCCTCAGTATTCTGGCTTTTACTCGAGTCGGCTTTATGCTGTTCTGGCGCTCGACCAAACCTGAAGATGATTTGAATTCTGACGATTTCCACAAATATGAAGCTTTACCCAGTAAGGCACCTGCACGTAATGATCACACGATCTATTTGCTACTTGCCGGCTTAACAGCTTATGTTGTATTTGCTGGACCGATCTATCAATATAACTATCAGACGGCAGAACAGATTAAAAACAATCCGGTCTATGAAGCTGCCCTGTTAAAACGTGATGCAGAAGGTCAATTTATTAGTGTGCAACCCTTTGATCCAAGTTATTTGCCAGAAACCAAATATGGTGGCGAGGTGGTGGATCCAAATGCACATCTGATTCCTTATATGATTTCAGAATCCACTTTAGAAGGTGAAAATATTTCTGAATTCAAACAACGTCAGATTGACCAGCAGCATATTGAACAAACCCAACATGATGATAATCAACTTAAACCGGCGGAGGGACCTTAATGGCTGAATCATTCCTGCAACGTTGGTTCCCGCACCCGTTGGTTTCTGTAATCGTGGGGCTCAGCTGGACTTTACTGTCACATAGCACAGAAGCCGGAACCTTGCTGGTGGCCCTGCTTCTGGCGATTGTCATTCCCAAAATGGTCGCGCCGTTTATTGACTATACCCCGAATATCCAGTGGCGGCCTGCGCTGCGTCTGTTCTTTGTCGTGGTCTGGGACATTGTGGTGGCCAATCTTAAAGTTGCAAAACTGGTCTTGGGGCCGACCAAAAACCTACATCCCAAATGGTTCCGTGTGCCTCTGGAAACCGAGCATGAAGAAGTCAACACCTTACTGGCCATGATTATTACCACTACACCGGGCACAGTCACTGCCGGTATTGATCAGGATCGTGGTGATATTCTGGTGCATGCTTTAAGCACGGATGATGAAGCAGCTGAAATCGAGCTGATCAAACAACGTTATGAACAGCCCTTGCTTAAAATTTTCAGCGCACAGACAGGAGAAAAAATATGACGATTCTGCCTTATGCATTAATGATTTGCCTGGGTGCAGTCACTGTCTCGATGTTACTCTGCCTGATCCGACTCATTACCGGCCCTTCTATCGTTGACCGCCTCCTGGCACTCGACACCCTGTTCCTGAATGCCACCTGTCTGATTGTCATTTTGGGAATTTACTGGAGCAGCACTTTTCTGTTTGAAGAGGCTTTACTGGTGGCGATGCTCGGCTTTGTCTCTACAGCAGCCTTGGCGCGTTATTTCACCACTGGCCATGTCATCGACTAGGAGTTTTTAAATGCCGTTAATTTTAGAAATACTAGTTTCGATTTTTTTATTGATTGGTGCTTTCTTCATGCTGGTCGGAGGGATTGGGATGGTACGCCTGCCCGATCTGTTTATGCGGCTGCATGCACCGACCAAATCCAGTACCTTGGGCTTGGGCAGTTTTCTGATTGCCGCGATTATTTTTTCTGCCATGTACGGCCGTTTCGGTTTTGCTGAAGTGCTGATTACCCTGTTTGCTTTTATCACTGCACCCGTATCGGCCAATCTGATGGCGCAGGCAGCATTGCATTTACGTTTACGCTCGCTAAGTGGTGAGGCTCCAGAAACACTGGAGCGTCCCCTGCCTTGGCAACGTTCACGTCGCCGTGCTTTTTATGAGAAAAAAATGAATCATAAAAATGATGATCTCACTTGATTTGGACTATTTTTAGATAGGTCGATTCACTTCTAATGTTTAAAGTTTCAATAAAGCCAGCTATAAAAAAGCCACCCGAAGGTGGCTTTTTTATTGTCCTAAGACTTATTCATCATCTTTTTTTGCTTCAGCTTCAGGTAAATCCTTCACAGCTTCAGCAATTAGACCAAACATATAGTTACCATAGGCATTGGTCTTGTCGTAATGGAAACGTAGACGAGGTGTAATACGGGTTTTGATACGACGGCTCAGTTCGTGACGCAGGAAACCAGAGGCTTTGTTTAACACCTCTAAAGTTTCTTTATTCGCCGCTTCACTTTGTTCATCGCCCAGCTCACGTCCCATAACAGTGACATAAACTTCCGCATATCCCAAGTCCGGGCTCACCTTCACGGCAGAGATGGTCACCAGACCACCTAAGCGTGGATCTTTCAGCTCCTGACGGATCAGTTCTGACAACTCGCGTTGTACTGTATCCGCCATACGCTTCAGACGTTGACTACCCGCCATTAAAGACTCCGTTTAATCAGTTGAACATCGTACACTTCGATCTTATCCAGTGCTTTGATGTCTTTATAACCTTTCACCGCAAGACCACATTCCATACCGGCACGAACTTCTTCAACCACTTCTTTATAGCGACGAAGAGATTCAAGCTCGCCTTGGAATACCACCACGTCATCACGGAGTACGCGAATCGGTTTGTTACGATGCAATACGCCTTCAAGAACCATACAGCCCGCAGCCGCACCGAATTTACTTGAGTGGAATACTTCACGTACTTGTGCAACACCCAGAATCGTTTCACGATGTTCAGGTGCCAGCTTACCGCTCATTGCTGCTTTCACATCATCAATCAATTGATAGATAATTGAGTAGTAACGAATGTCGATGCTGTCTGCATCGGCTTTTTGACGCGCAGTGTTGTCCGCACGAACGTTAAAGCCAAGTAGAACTGCTTCTGAAGATTCAGCCAGTGTTACGTCAGACTCGGTGATTGCACCAACGCCCGAACCAATAATACGTACTTTCACTTCATCCGTTGCAAGTTCAGCAAGTGCAACATGCAAGGCTTCCAGTGTACCGCGTACGTCAGTTTTCAGCACCACGTTCACGATAGGTACATCTTTCTTGCCCATAGACGCCATGATGTTTTCAAGACGCATTGCAGATTGACGCTCAAGACGTTTTTGACGTTCACGATCCATACGTGCATCGGCAACTTCACGTGCTTTTTTCTCATCGCTGACAACAAGAACTTCGTCACCTGCCATTGGCGCTTCTGGAAGACCCAAAATTTCCACTGGAATTGAAGGACCTGCAGATTTGATACGCTGACCATTTTCATCGGTCATTGCACGAACGCGACCATAAGATGAACCGGCAAGAACCAGGTCACCCACTTTCAAGGTACCGTTTTGAACCAGAATAGACGTGACCGCACCACGGCTGTTGTCTACACGTGCTTCAATCACCACACCTTGTGCAGCACCTTCTTCCGATGCTTTCAGTTCAAGCAATTCAGCCTGGATCGAAATCAGGTCTAGAAGTTCATCGATACCTTGACCAGAATGCGCCGAAACCATGGCAACCGGTACATCACCGCCCCATTGTTCAGGTACGATCTGTTTGGTGGTCAATTCGTTCAATACGCGATCTGGATCAGCAGATTCTTTATCCATCTTGTTGATTGCAACAATGATTGGTGTACCTGCAGCACGTGCATGGTCGATTGCTTCCGCAGTTTGTGGCATAACACCATCATCTGCTGCAACAACCAGTACCACGATATCCGTTGCTTTGGCACCACGTGAACGCATTGCAGTAAACGCTGCGTGTCCCGGAGTATCAAGGAAGGTAATAATACCTTTGTCGGTTGTAACGTGGTAAGCACCGATATGCTGGGTAATACCGCCTGCTTCGCCTTGCGCCACTTTGGCACGGCGGATACGATCAAGAAGCGATGTTTTACCATGGTCAACATGACCCATGATGGTAACCACTGGTGCGCGCGTTGTTTGTGCACCACGTGCTTCTTCAGCCGCTTCAAGCAGGTTATCTTCAGCTTGCGTATCAGAAACCAATACCGGGTTATGACCCATTTCTTCTACGATTAATGCTGCAATTTCCTGATCAATGGCTTGGTTCTGAGTAACCAGCTCACCCATTTTCATGAGAGATTTAATAACTTCACGAACCTTGATCGCCATTTTCGCAGCCAAATCAGCCACAACAATGGTTTCACCAATTTCAACATCGTAAACCTGTTTCTTCACAGGTTTTTCGAAGCCGTGCTTGTTGCCCTGGCTGGTTTTCAAACCGCGTTTAGGCTGTTTGCTGAAGCTCTGCTCTTCCTGACCACGACGTCCACCTTTTTTCGGTGCACGTGCAGCTGGGGTATTGGTACCACGTTTGATCTCGCGGTCTTCTTTGGCAAATGAGTCTTCATATGCCTGACCTACCAGACCGGCAGCAAGCGGAGAATCATCTACGACACGAATCGTTGCTGTTGTATCTTCAGCGGTGTACTTAGACGCCATCTGACGCATTTGTTCAAGCGTACGTTGCTGCGCTTCTTCAGCCGCTTTACGACGTGCTGCTTCTTCAGTCGCTTTTAATTGCGCTGCCTGAGCTTCACGTGCTTTTTTCTGTTCAGCCGTTTCAGTTTGTTTAACAACCTGTTTTACAATCGGCTTGTTGGTCGATTTGCGTTTTACCACGACTGCCGCTTTAGAAACTTCTTGCTTGTCGCTGGTTTGTTTTGCAGCAGCACGCATCGCTTCTAGAGCTTTACTCGCGTTATTTACGCCAGTTTTCGGAGCTTCAGCAGAAGAAGCAGCTTGTGCTGTATTCTGCTCAGGCGCAGCTTTGGCCTGTTGTTCAGCCTTGGCTTTCGCCAATGCTTCTGCTTTGATCTGTTCTGGATCCGGCTTAACAAATGTATGCTTCTTGCGAACTTCTACATTAATCGTTTTCGCCTTACCTGAAGTACTGGCTACTTTAGCCGTACTAGTCGTTTTACGTTTCAACGTGATTTGCCCTGCTTGGCTTTCTGAACCCTGTGACTTTTTCACATGACTCATCAAGCTATCTTGTTGTTCGGTGGTAATAATATCGTCAGCTTTACGCTGTGGTAAACCTGCCTCACGAACCTGCTCTAGGAGCTTCTCAACTGGACGACCCACGTTGAGGGCTAACTCTTTAATCGACTTGTCCGTCATATACTACCTCCTAGTTAAACCATGATTCGCGCGCTTTCATAATGAGTTGACCTGCTTTCTCAGCACCCAAACCTTCAATATCTTCGATATCGTCAGTCGCCTGATCTGCTAAATCATCCACTGTTACCACACCACGAGCTGCTAGTGCTTGCGCGATCTCTACTGTCATGCCTTCCATTGCAACAAGTTCTTCACTTGGCGCTTGTATATTCTCTTGCTGTTGTAATGCATCAGCAAGTGCAATTTCTTTCGCACGGCTTTGCAGTAGTTCAACTAGTTCCGCATCCAGTTCGATTTCATCAAACGTTTCTGCAGGGACATAAGCAATTTCTTCAAGCGAGGTGAAGCCCATTTCTACCAGTGCCATCGCCAAATCTTCCGCGATATCCAGACGTGTTACAAACATGTCCAGATACTGTTGCGCTTCGTTTTGTTGACGGGCGTAGTATTCTTCTTCCAGCATCATGTCCAGCTTGTAGCCAGTCAATTCTGATGCCAGACGAACGTTCTGACCTTGTGAACCAATCGCACGAGCCAATTGATCACTCGTTGCAAAAATGATGTCTGCAGTACGGGCATCTTCATCGATGACAATACTCGATACATCTGCTGGTTCCAGTGCGCTGGCGATGTACTGGGCAGGGTCGTCAGACCATACCACGACATCGATACGCTCACCGTTCAATTCTTGTTGAACAGCCTGGATACGTGTACCACGCATACCAATACATGCACCAACCGGATCAATACGGTGATCATTTGTTTTTACTGCAATTTTAGCACGCACGCCTGGTTGACGAGCTGCTGCTTTAATTTCAATAATTTCTTCAGAAATCTCAGGGATCTCTTTCTTCATCAATGCGATCAGCATATCCGGCTTGGCACGTGACAACTGGAGTTGCGCACCACGACCTTCACGGTTCACATTGAACAGAATCGCATTCATACGTTGCTTCGGACGAAGAATTTCTTTCGGAATCATTTCTTCACGTGCAAGGTATGCTTCAGCATTATCACCCAAGTCAATGATAAAGCCATCTTTGGTTTGTTTCTTCACTTCACCATAGATCAGCTCGCCGACTTTGGATTCGTAAGCATCGGCCACAAGTGCGCGTTCTGCTTCACGGATCTTCTGTACAATCACTTGCTTGGCAATTTGTGCTGCAATACGACCGAAATCAATCGATTCTACTTCGAGTTCACGAATATCACCAATTGACCATTGTGCAGGATCAAGATCAGAAATTGCATCCTGACACGCTGGCATTTCATGATCTTCGTCAGCGACTACTTCCCACTGACGAAAAGTACGGTAGTCACCTGTTTTGCGATCAATTTCCACACGTAAACGTGCTTCTTCAGAGCGAGTTCCTTCGTAGAATTTTTTCTTGGTCGCCGCAACTAAAGCTTGCTCAAGCGCTTCGAAAATTGCTTCACGAGGTACACCCTTTTCGTTACTAACCGTTTCAACGACGGTCAGAATTTCACGTGCCATACGTCACCTATTCGTTAAATTTTTATTTATTCAATTAATCTTGGAAGACCAAATTTGCTTTATCGATATTGTGACTGTCGATCTCCAATACCTGTTGCTTTTCTACTTCAACTTGAATCATTTCATTGTCTAGGTCGACTGCAACCAGTTTGGCCTGGAATTTACGACGGTTATCTACTGCACTAATCAGACGTAATGCTACGCTATGACCAATATAGCCTGACATCTGTTCGAGCTGGAAGAATGGACGATCCCAGCCTGGAGAAGACACTTCAAGTGAATATTCACCCGAGATCGGATCATGAACATCCAGCATGGCGCCGACTTGCTGCGTTACACGCACACAATCCTGAACACCAATACCACGCCCCTGTTCCTCTTCACCGTCTTCATTAACGGCCGGTTCAGCGCTTGCATCGACCGGTTTGTCGATGTAGATACGTAATAACGAACGTTTACCCTGTGGCAGGAACTCAATCCCCCAAAGGTTTACATTACAGGCTTCAACTGCCGGTGCAATCAAGTCCTGAAGTGCTTGAGTTTTATTTGATAGCTTCATTTACTCTCGTCATCTGGTGCGATTTTATGATCTATTTGACCACTACAAACCAATACAAACTATAGTAGTAGTGAAACATGGAGACGTGACCAAATAATGTCGACACTACACGATAGCCAATAAAAAAGGGCGTAAATCGCCCCAATTAAGCACAATAGCGATTTTTTTCAAATCCCACTGTGCAAAAAGGCCCACCTTGTTGTGAGCCTCTTTTTAGAAACTTGGTAGCGGGAGCTGGATTTGAACCAACGACCTTCGGGTTATGAGCCCGACGAGCTACCAGACTGCTCCATCCCGCATCAACGTGCAAAAATTATATACAAAAGATGAGAGCTTTTCAATCAAAACTGCATCATTCTGCATATTTGTCATCTGTGACTGAAAAAATGGTAGTGGGTGCTGGATGTAAACCAACAACCTTCGCCAGTTTATAGAGAGTTGAGCCCGACAAGCAATCAACTAAATCCATAAATAACGTTTACCAAACCATTTAAATGGTAGCGGGAGCTGGATTTGAACCAACGACCTTCGCTAGATTATAGAGAGTTGAGCCCGACAAGCAATCAACTAAATCTATAAATAACGTTTACCAAACTATTTAAATGGTAGCGGGAGCTGGATTTGAACCAACGACCTTCGGGTTATGAGCCCGACGAGCTACCAGACTGCTCCATCCCGCATCAGCGTACAAATAACATTCAGCTTAAAAAAACTTAAACTGCTTTTAAAGTTTGCATCTTTAAAAGATTGGTAGCGGGAGCTGGATTTGAACCAACGACCTTCGGGTTATGAACCCGACGAGCTACCAGACTGCTCCATCCCGCAACAACATGCAAATTATATTTCTCAGCTTAATAACTTATTAAACTGCCTCTTAAAAGTTTGCGTCTTTAAAAAGGATTGATTGGTAGCGGGAGCTGGATTTGAACCAACGACCTTCGGGTTATGAGCCCGACGAGCTACCAGACTGCTCCATCCCGCATCAACAGAAGTTTTTTCAGCTGCATACACCAACTTAAATTTCTGGATTATAAGTTGGTGCGGAAGGGGGGACTTGAACCCCCACGCCCGAAAGCACTACCACCTCAAGGTAGCGTGTCTACCAATTCCACCACCACCGCAGCTGTGACGCATTCTAGTCGCATCACTGGAAAAAAGAAAGGACTAATTAAAACTATTCGGTCGTTTCTGGTGCAGTTGGTGAAGTTTCATTCGATTGCACAGGCATGGTCGGCGCAGATTGAACCGTTCCCAAACTATAGGCATTTGTGCTGTCTTTCTTGGCCAAAACAGCCAGAGTCAAACTGGTCACAAAAAATAGCGCCGTTAAAATAGCAGTCAAACGGGTCATAAAATTGCCGGAACCCGATGCCCCGAATACTGTCGCCGCACCACCGCCACCGAAAGAGGCACCAGCATCTGCACCTTTACCATGCTGAACCAAAATCAAGACAATCATCAAAACAGCTAAGATAATATGTACTACCAGCACAAAAGTTTGCATGCTGAACTCCTAATTATTGTGTATTTGCAAATGCCTGAGCAATTTTATGGAACGACTCAGCATTGAGTGATGCACCACCGACCAGTGCTCCATTGATATCCGGGCAGGCTGCTAACTCTACTGCATTTTCCGGCTTGACACTACCACCATATAAAATCGCCATGGTTGCACCATAGCCGGTGATCTGGCTCAAACCTTGACGGATTTGTGCATGCATGGCTTGCGCATCTTCAGGAGAGGCGGTTTTACCGGTACCAATTGCCCAGATCGGTTCATAAGCAATCACGATATTTTTCCATTGCTCAGCGTCCACTACCGCTGCAATATCACAAATCTGTTGCAATACGACCGCTTCCGCCTGCCCTGCTTCACGTTGTTCCAGGCTTTCACCCACACAGTAAATCACCGTTAAACCGGCAGTTAATGCATACTTGATTTTGGCATTCAGAACTTCTGCGTTTTCTGCGAAAACTTCACGACGCTCGGAATGACCAATCAGTACATAATGAATCTGGCTGTCTTGCAATAATTCAGCGCTCACTTCACCGGTATAAGCCCCCGTTCCTGAAATACGTGAAACATCTTGTGCTACAGTGTAAACAGGACGAGTCGCAGATGACAGTTCCGTCCGAATCTGGGTCAGGGCAAGGGCAATCGGGGCTACACCGATATGACATTTATCTGCGGCGATTGGTGCAGTTTCCAGTAAATTTTTAATACCGTGTACCAGTGTTAATGCATCTGCCTGCAGCGGATTCATTTTCCAGTTACCTATTACCCAAGGGGTAATCGTCGAAACTGACATAATTAACCTATTTTATTTACATATTTCGAATTGGGCACATTCTACACGGAATTGGAAAATTTAAAGAATAGTTTTCTTATCACTTATTCTAGGTTTAGACTATTCAAAATGGTTGTTTTTTGTTATCACTTAAAAAAATGGGAACTTCTTCTAACCAGTTCAAAGTTTTACTGGATATGAGGAAGGTAGCAGCACTCTTAGCTATGGTATTTTTACGTAACAAACGTATAATTTTAATATAGCAATTAAAAAAATTTGATTTATAGGCATTTATAGCATGACAGCATTACAGGGGTCGCCAAGATTTACCGGATTTATTCGTCGTTTGGTCGAGGAAGGCGTCATCTCGGCTGAAGATATGCGCAGTGCTTTGGCACATGCCAAGCAAGAAAAAATAGATATTGTGGCGGAGCTGATTAACCAGCAACAGCTCTCCCCAACCGTTATTGCTGAAACGATTTCAGTCGAATTTGGTGAGCCGCTGTTTGATATCAGTGCCTATGATCCTGCGCAAATTTTGCGGGATATCATTGATGAGAAGCTGATTACCAAGCATCGCATCCTGCCAATTTTTAAAAATTCCAGTATTTTATATATTGCCATCAGTAATCCGACCAATATTGAAGCGATTGATGCCGTTCGCTTTTCAACCAAGCTCAATATTGAAACCATTATTGTTGAACACAATAAACTGGAAAAACTGATCGAGCAGAATTTTACCGAAGAAAGCACTTTTGAGTTTGATGAAGACTTTGATCTGGCTGTAGATTTCGATTCATCTGATCCGAGTAAAGAAGAAGATGAAAAAGACAAAGGTGAAGAAGAAGCACCGATTGTCAAATATATCAATAAATTATTAATCGATGCGATTCGTATGGGTGCTTCGGATCTGCATTTTGAACCTTATGAAAAAATCTACCGGGTTCGTTATCGGGTCGATGGGGTATTACGCCAAATTGCAACACCGCCGCTGCAGTTGGCAACCCGCCTGTCTTCACGTTTAAAAGTCATGTCGCAAATGGACATTTCTGAAAAACGTGTTCCGCAAGATGGCCGTATCAAGCTGAAACTATCAAAGAACAAAGCCATTGATTTCCGTGTCAACTCATTACCGACCCTGTTTGGCGAAAAACTGGTACTGCGTATTTTAGATCCATCTAGCGCGATGCTGGGGATCGATGCACTGGGGTATGAACCGGAACAAAAAGAACTGTTTATGCAGGCGCTGGATAAACCGCAAGGCATGCTGCTGATTACCGGGCCAACGGGTTCTGGTAAAACGGTTTCACTTTATACCGGTTTGAATATCCTGAATCGTGAAGATACCAATATTTCCACAGCGGAAGATCCAGTCGAGATCAACCTGCAAGGGATTAACCAGGTCAACGTCAACAATAAAGTCGGCCTGACCTTCTCTGCTGCCTTGAAATCATTCTTACGTCAAGATCCAGATATCGTGATGGTCGGTGAGATCCGGGATCTGGAAACTGCAGAAATTGCCATTAAAGCGGCACAGACCGGTCATATGGTGATGTCAACGCTGCATACCAACAGTGCGCCTGAGACCCTGACCCGTTTGCGCAATATGGGCGTGCCGTCTTTTAATATTGCCACTTCCGTGAATCTGGTCATTGCACAACGACTGGCACGTCGCCTGTGTTCACAATGTAAAAAACCTGCCGACATTCCACAGCAGAGTTTATTGGAAATGGGTTTTACCGAAGCAGATCTCCAGCAACCAGAGTTCCAGATCTATGAGCCGGTAGGTTGCAATGAATGTCGCGAAGGCTATAAGGGTCGTGTAGGTGTTTATGAAGTCATGAAAGTGACGCCTGAAATTTCTAGAATTATTATGGAAGACGGCAATGCACTTGAAATTGCCGATGCTTCTGCCCGTGCAGGTTTTAACAATTTACGCCGATCAGGTTTAATTAAGGTGATGCAGGGGGTGACTTCTTTACAGGAAGTCAATCGTGTCACCAGCGAATGATCGTGCGCTGATCTAAAATAAGGATAAAGGTATGGCAGCAGTAAAGAAAGGCCAGATGATGCCGATCTTCAGCTATGAAGGAATTGATCGTAAAGGGGCAAAGATCAAGGGGGAATTGCCGGCGCGCAATATGGCACTGGCCAAAGTGACGCTCAGAAAACAGGGCATCAGTATCAAGACCATTCGGGAAAAGAAAAAAAATATTCTCGAAGGCTTAATGAAAAAACGTGTCAGCACACTGGACATCACGATTTTTACCCGACAGCTCGCGACCATGATGAAAGCCGGCGTACCTTTAGTACAAGGCTTTGAAATTGTTGCAGAGGGTCTGGAGAATCCAGCCATGCGTGAAGTCGTTCTGGGGATTAAAGGTGAGGTGGAAGGTGGTAATACCTTTGCCGGTGCACTGCGTAAATACCCACAATACTTCGATAAACTATTTTGTTCACTGGTCGAATCGGGTGAACAATCCGGTGCGCTAGAAACCATGCTGGATCGGGTCGCGATCTACAAGGAAAAAAGTGAACTGCTCAAGCAAAAAATTAAAAAAGCCATGAAATATCCTATATCAGTCATTGTGGTTGCAATTGCAGTTACCATCATTTTGATGGTTAAGGTTGTTCCTGTATTTCAAGAACTATTTCAAGGTTTCGGCGCTGATCTTCCTGCATTCACACAAATGGTTGTAAACATGTCAAACTGGTTCCAAAAATACTGGTTCTTATTGATTATTGGGATTGGAATAGCGATTACAGCATTTTTAGAAGCAAAAAAACGCAGTAAAAAATTCCGCGATTTTCTGGATAAAGCAGCACTTAAAGCACCGATTTTCGGTGATCTGGTGTATAAAGCCATTATTGCCCGTTATAGCCGTACATTGGCCACCACTTTTGCAGCCGGTGTACCCTTGATTGATGCACTGGAATCTACTGCCGGCGCAACCAATAACGTGGTGTATGAAGATGCCGTCATGAAAATCCGCGAAGATGTTGCCACTGGTCAGCAATTACAGTTTGCCATGCGGGTAACCAACAAGTTTCCATCTATGGCCGTGCAAATGGTCGCGATTGGTGAGGAATCCGGTGCGCTGGATGCCATGTTGGATAAAGTCGCTACCCATTATGAAAATGAAGTCGACAATGCCGTAGACGGTCTCACTTCCATGATGGAGCCCTTGATCATGGCTGTTCTCGGTGTACTCGTCGGTGGTCTGGTGATTGCCATGTACCTTCCAATCTTCCAAATGGGCTCAGTCGTTGGCTAATCAGCAGGTTAAATATCTTGTTCAGTAATATTATTTCTTATTTCATTCAAAACCCAACAGCGCTGTATATCGCAGTTGGGCTTTTTAGCCTCTGCATTGGTAGTTTCTTAAATGTGGTGATTTATCGTACGCCCAAGATGATGGAACAGGAATGGCGTACCGATTGCCAGATGTTCCTGCATCCGGAACAGCCAATTATTGATGAGACCAAATTAAGTTTAAGCAAACCCGATTCGACTTGCCCCAAATGTCATCAACCAATCCGCTGGTACCAGAATATTCCCGTCATCAGCTGGCTGGTCTTGCGCGGCAAGTGCGGCAACTGCCAGAATCCCATCAGTATCCGCTATCCACTGATTGAGCTTCTGACCGCTGCCTGTGCGCTGATGGTGGTGGCTGTTTTTGGTCCGACTGTCCAGATGTTATTTGGGCTGATTCTGACCTATGTCTTAATTGCACTGACCTTTATTGATTTTGACACCCAGTTATTGCCGGACCGTTATACCCTACCCCTGGCCGCGCTGGGTCTGGGCGTCAATAGTTATGCCCTCTATACCTCACCGAGTTCTGCCATCTGGGGCTATATCATTGGCTTCCTGTGTCTGTGGGTGGTGTATTATGTCTTTAAAATCGTCACTGGCAAGGAAGGTATGGGCTATGGCGATTTTAAATTGCTTGCCGCCTTGGGTGCCTGGATGGGGCCTTTGCTATTACCATTAATTGTGCTCCTTTCTTCTTTAGTGGGTGCGATTATCGGGATTATCCTGCTGAAAGTCCGTAAGGAAAATCAGCCTTTTGCCTTTGGTCCCTATATCGCGATTGCCGGCTGGATTGCTTTTCTGTGGGGCGAGCAGATTATGAAAGTGTATTTAGGTCAATAAAGTGAAATTTATACTCGGATTAACCGGCGGGATTGGCAGTGGCAAGTCTGCGGCCAGCCAATGGTTTGAAGCACAAGGCATTGTCGTTGTGGATGCCGATGTGGTGGCGCGTGAAGTGGTCGCGATTGGCCAGCCTGCACTTGCCCAGATTCAGCAAGTTTTTGGGGATTGGGTACTGCTTGAAGATGGTTCACTGAATCGTCGTGCCTTGCGCGAATATATTTTCCAGTCTCCTGAAGCACGTAAAACCCTGGAAAATATTACTCATCCAGCAATTCGCACTTCGATTATTCAGCAGTTAGATGCTGCGCAAAGTTCCTATGCCATTCTGGTTTCACCGCTCCTGTTTGAGACCAATCAACATGAGCTCACTCAGCATCGCTTACTGATTGATGCCACAATCGAATTGCAAATTGAACGTGCCTCACAACGTGATGGTCAAAATATTAAGCAAATCCGAAACATTATTGCCGCACAAATGTCACGTGAACAGAAACAGGCCATGGCTGATGATATTGTGCTGAATGATGGTCATCTGGATCATCTTTATGCCCATCTCCGCCCATTGCATGAAAAATATTTAAACATGGCAGCTGCCTGAGGTATAAAAAAAGCAGTCCGATTAAGACTGCTTTTTCTGTGCTGCAAGTTGTGCTTCTAAACTATCTTTACGGCCAATCCAGCGCCAAGGCTGTAAGGCCCCAATTGCCATCCCCACCAAGCCACAGATCATCGCCAGGCTCAGCGCTTCATTTAATAAAGGCACCGCCAGAATCGCAGCAATAAATGGTGCAAGATTGGTAATACTACCGGCTTTAAATGCACCGAGACGCTTGATTGCTTCGACATAGCTTAAAGTGGCAATAATTACCACAAAAACCCCATGAAAGATGGTTTGAAACAATAAATGCTGGGGTTCTGGCACACTCAAATTTTTGGGTAAAAACAGCAGATAAACAGGTACGTAAACCACTGCTGACCAGATCGCGACGCCGCTCATTGCCTGCCATGCAGTTAACTGATATTTCCGCAATAACACGGTAAAAATTGCCCAGAGTATTGCACTGATAAAAAATAGTCCATCCCCTGCCCCGAATGCCACCCCGGTTTCCTGATACATCAACAGACTCATGATACAGAGCACCGCAATCATAATAATCAGGCTGGCCCAGGTATGCTTATCAAAAGCCTGTCCCATCAGGAAAAAAGCCATGATGGCAGTACAAATCGGAATACAGCCATTCAAGAAAATCGCGGCATGGGCGGTAGGCGCATAATGAAAGGCGCTATAGGCAAACAGACAGTAAATTACTCCGCCAATCATGGCCAGAATAAAGGGTTCTTTTTTCAGTAAAAAAGCCGCCTCCTTGCGATAGAGCAAGATCGGCATCAGAATCAGAAAAGCCAGAGAAAACCGCAGAGCCACGATATCCCAGGCACTGATGTTCCAAAGCGCATTCAGACGGGCGGTTAAAGTAAAACCGCCCCAGATACACATGGTCGTCAGTAGAAAGACATAGCCCTGTGTACGATCTGACAATGCCATCATCAATTACAGGTTACGCTGACGGCAAGCTTCATACAGTGCCATACCGGTCGCCACACTGACATTCAGGCTTTGTAGATTACCCGCCATCGGGATATACACCGTCTGATCGCATTGGCTTTGTGTAATTGGACGTAGACCGGTATCTTCCGCACCCATCACCACACAGACACCAGTACCGGTGAAATCAAACTCCTGAATCGGCAGCGCTTTTTCATCCAGCATGGTACCGACGACTCGCACATTAAAGTCTTCTTTGATTTGCCCCAAGGTACGCGCCAGATTGGTCACCTGAATAAATTTGACTTTGTCAGCACCACCGGCAGCCACTTTACGTGCAGTCGGAGTCAAGCTTGCAGAACGATCACGTGGTGCAATCACCGCCTCAACACCCATCGCAGCGGCGGTACGCACACATGCGCCGAGGTTGTGTGGATCGGTAATATGATCAAGGGCCAATAACAAGGCTTGCGGATTTGTGCTCAATAATGTCTCAAGATCTTTTTCATTCAAGACCGGATGGGCACGAACGGCTGCTACAACACCCTGATGAAAGGGTTGACCGGCCAATTTTTCCAGTTTGTCACGGCTGGCTTGCTGCACACTGATGCCAAACGGTTCAGCCAGTTCCAGTACACGTTTTAAACGCTGATCATCGCGTCCTTTGAGAGTGAATAATGTCAAGACACGTTCAGGCTCAAGCTCTAACAATGACTCCACTGAATGTACGCCATAAAAATATTCAGGTTTTGCCATGAACGACCTCTAAATTAAATTTATATATAAAAGAAAAATCCCGTAAAGCTGACTTCACAGGATTTCTATAGAATGATTAGTTTAACCGATTCGCACTGAAATTTCTTGCCCGGTTTGCACTGATCTTGCGCTGTACTTAACCTTCAAAATGGCAGACATAGTCCAGCACATCATCGGTTTCGATTTTAAAACGGCTATTACCCGGCACATAGAAGGACTGGCCTGCACGGAACAGCTCACTTTCTTCGCTATCTCCGATCTGAACACGACATTCACCTGAAACAATTTCCATGCGCTCAGGCACATGCGTTTCAAAGGTTAAGGCATTTTCTGATGGTAAAATGACCCCCAAAGTCTTTTTGGTGCCATCTTCAAATTGAACAATATGGCTGATACATAAACCGCCGAAATATACATTTGATTTTTTAAGTACAGATACATGATCAAACTGAGCTGACATGCGATTTCTCCAGATAAAGCATTTTGTAATATTTTGATTGCTGTAGTTTAAATGTGCACTCTCAACTAATCAATCGAAGTTTGTCGGCAGCGGTGAAATATTGCTTCTCGCCTGAATGCCTGTTGCGAAAGGGGTATTCTGGCCGCTTGTTTACTGGCTTGATGGTATATTCAGCCCGCCAGATTTGGTTTCTAGCTTAAACTTTGACAATGTCAAAACTATGAAAACAAGCAGTGAATTTGCCGGCTTTTGAGTCAGCTTCTTTCGAAAATACAGTGAAATAAGCATATATGAATCGCTAAAATTTAAGATAGAATGAAATTGATTCATCCTGATTTATAATCACAGCCGTGTTGTGACCCCAATCCAACATCAGGCTATTTCACTCAAACTTTTCGCAGCCCGGATGCGTTTATGCTGACACATTTAACTCTGATCAATTTTGCTTTAGCTGAGCACCTTGCTATTGATATTGATAAAGGTTTTAACGTTTTAACCGGTGAAACCGGTGCAGGTAAATCCCTCTTGTTAGATGCCTTGTCTGCCTGTCTGGGTGAGCGAACCGATACCAATTATGTGCGTTATGGTTCCGAAAAAGCCGATGTGACTGCAAGCTTTAGCTATCAGGAACATAGTCCTGAAGCCGCGTGGTTAAAAGAACATGAGCTGGATGATGAATCAGGTGAAATCCATTTACGCCGGGTAATTTTTGCCACCGGTCGCAGCAAAGCCTGGATCAATGGACGACCGAGCAGCCTGTCCGAACTAAAAGAAATTGGGCGTTTATTGGTACAACTCTATAGCCAGCACAGTCAGCAACAATTACTGGAACCCCCTTATCCGAAGCATTGGCTGGATCGTTATTATCACTTTTATGCGCCGGCGCAAGCGGTACGGGATGCTTACAGTACCTGGCAGAAAAATATCCGCCAGCATCAGACAGCACTGGATGCACAAGCCACCCGTAAACAGCGTATCGAAACCCTTGAGCTGCAACTGGAAGAACTGGAAGACATCGTTCAGACTGATTATCAGGAGATTGAGCAGGAATTTGACCGGCTTTCCCATCATGAAGCGATCATGCAGGATTGTATCTATAGCCTGAATGTACTCGATGAGGCTGAACAGAACATGACTCAGGAACTGGCATCAATTATGCGTCGGGTCGAATCGCATGCCGGTCGTAGTGAGCAGCTTTCCGGAATTTATAATTCCTTATTAAATGCACAAAGTGAACTTGAAGATGCTGCGGCGAATTTACGTCAGTTTATGGATCGTCAGAGTTTTGACCCGGAACGCATGGAAGAACTGAATTCAACTTTAGAGGTTTTCCATCGTCTGGCTCGTAAATATCGTACTCAACCGGAATTGCTCAAGGCAGAATATGAAACCTGGCAAACCGAATTAGAACAGCTGCATCAACTGGAAGACCCGGAAACACTGGCTGAACAGGTTGCAGTCTCTTATCAGGATTTTCTGGAGAAAGCCCAACATCTGGATCAGATTCGCCGTGAAGCCGCAGCACCTCTGGCCAAGCAGCTCACAGAACAGGTTAAACAACTGGCACTACCAGAAGCCCATTTCGAGTTTAAGTTTGAAGCTTTGGAACAGCCATCGAGTGAAGGCCTCAGCTTTATTCAACTCCTATTTACTGCCAATAAAGGCATTCCGGCACAACCCCTGGCTCGCGTGGCATCAGGTGGTGAGCTGTCGCGTATTGCACTGGTGATGCAGGTCATGAATGCAGAAAAAACCGAAGCCGAAGTACTGGTCTTTGACGAAATTGATGTCGGGATCAGTGGCGGTACAGCAGAGATTGTCGGGCGTTTATTGGCAGGTTTGGCCCAACATGTGCAGATTCTGTGTATTACCCATCAGGCACAAGTGGCCGCACAATCCGATCAGCATTTACTCGTGAAAAAGCAGCAAACCGACCCGGCCAGCAGCACCATTCTGAGTTTGCAAGAAGATGCACGTATTGATGAACTCGCGCGCATGACCGGTGGTGTTGAAATCAGTGAAACGACTTTACAACATGCCCGTCAGTTACGTCAGTTGAAATTTCAGCAGGTTTAAATATCACAATCCAGACAAATAAAAGTTGGTAAATCCATAAAGCTCGAGTAACGTAGCGGTTAGGATCATACGATTTCTTTGCGAAGAAATTGATTTTAAGGAGAACTGCTCAGGTGACCAAACAGTTTCTGACACATCGTTGTCTGATTGCGCCGCCACATGCGGATGATGATTTTTTTGCCCAGACGGTGATCTATCTGGCTCGCCATGATGAAGATGGTGCACAAGGCATCATCATCAATCGCCCTGCCGGTATTCAAATTAAAGAATTGCTGAATGATCTTGATATTGAAGCAGACAATGTCAATCCGCATGAAGTCTTGCAAGGTGGCCCTTTACGCCCTGAGGCCGGCTTTGTGCTGCATACCGGTCAGCCGACCTGGCATTCCTCTATTGCGGTGGGCGAAAATGTCTGTATCACCACCTCCAAAGATATTCTGGATGCAATTGCGCATAATGAAGGTGTAGGTCGCTATCAAATCGCACTTGGCTATGCCAGTTGGGGCAAACACCAGCTAGAACAGGAAATTGCCCACGGTGACTGGCTGATTTGTGATTCTGATATGGATCTGATTTTTAACTTACCTTATAACGACCGTTGGGATGCTGCCTATAAAAAGATGGGCGTCGACCGCAACTGGTTATCTTCCGAGATTGGACATGCCTGATGTAAACACGCCACAAACCATTATGGCGTTTGATTTTGGTACACAAAAAATGGGAATGTCTGTTGGACAATCCCTAATTGCAAGTGCCAGTCCCCTACCTTTATTTCCCATGAAAGACGGTATTCCGAACTGGGATGAACTGCTCAAAATAGTAAAAAGCCATCAACCGAATCTATTTCTGGTCGGTTTGCCACTGAATATGGATGATAGTGAATCGGAGCTTTCGACACGGGCACGTAAATTTGCGCGCCGTTTACGGCACCAGACCAATATTGCAACCTTGATGGTCGATGAGCGTCTGACCACCCGTGAAGCACGCGATGAACTGGATCATTATCAGGCGCAAGGTCGCGGCAAAAGGTTGTCTGCGGACAGTATCGCCGCAGCCTTATTGATTGAAAGTTGGTATCGCCATCCTGCCGGAATCACCCCTTAAACTGCTGATAAAATTTTAAAATCAGCATCCTTTGGGATGCTTTTTTATGCCTAAAAACATGATTTAAGGGTAAAAATAACGAAAGGTCAGGTTAATTCTGGGTGTCAAAACTTTGCTACTTTTACCAATGCTGTGTTTCCAGTACTGCTGGGTCTGGCCGCGCATTACAATCAGTTGGCCACTGTGTAACAGTAACTCGACTTTATCCCCGTGGGTTTTATGTTTAAAACTCATTTTACGGGTCGCGCCCAGACTCAGAGAAGCAATGACATTTTCCCGAGAACTTCCTGTATATAAGGCAGGCTCATCATCGCTATGCCAGCCCAAGCCTTGTGAACCATCTTCATATAAATTGGCCAGACAGGAATTAAAGGGATGACCCACCAGCTGTTCAATATGCTGTTTTAAACGCAATAATCCCGGGGGCCACAACTGAGCTTGCTTGAGCGTCCCCGAATAGCGATATTGATAGTGCGCATCGCCATACCAGACCACCTTGCGTGCTGTGACATAGTGCTTGCCGAACAACCGTACTTCATCATGTTGCCAGGCCAACTGGCTCAGAAAATACTGCAAATACTGCTGGCTTTGTGCCTGATCCAGAATCAGACCATAGTCCTCCACCACCCCATCAAAGGGTAAGATATTCGTTTCAGGTTGGAGCGCAAATAAATCTAAAGTCATCTCAATTAGACCGAGTATCTTACTGAAAATACTGACATTGACTTTGAAAAAGTACAACCGGATTTCACAAATGACTACAAGATTTGCTCTTGTGACTTGTCCTGTTCCTGCCTAAACTGAATTTAACTTTCACAATAAAAATAATCCTTTATGAACTTATGGCAGCTGTTTCAGAAACTTCGTCCTTTTGTTCAGCCCTATCGGGTGCTGGTCATTGCCACGCTGATTTTGACCCTGATCGGTTCCTTTACCGCACAGGTCAATGCGCTGACCCTGCAATATGCAGTCGATAGTATCAATGCGCTGCTGGAACAAGGTCAGGGACTGGAGCAAGGCTGGCATATTCTGATTACGATTTCAGCGATCTTGCTCGGTAAAGAGATTATCAATGCCTTTGTCCAGTTCGGCCAGAAGTTCTATGGAGAAAAGCTACGGATTTTTGTTTCTCAGGATCTGGCCCAAGGAATTATTGAAAAATTCTTAAAATATCGTCTGGAATTTTTTAATCAGGAAAATAATCAGGCCGGAAAATTACAGACCCGAATTGATCGTGGTATCGGCTCACTGACCCGTCTGGTACAGATCTTCTTTATTGATATTTTACCGTTATTTACCAGCGCAATTGTGGCTTTGGGCCTGATGTACTATGCCAATATTTATGTCGGCCTGGTGGCCACCGCCATTGTCCCAATCTATTTCTGGCTGACCTATAAGCAGGCACAAAAGCTCGGTGGCTGGCGCCGTAGTTTAAGAGATGGCCGCGAGAAAAAGAGTCAAGGTATTCTCAGTATTATTAATTCAATTACCGTGATCAAATCCTTTAACCGGGAAGCGATTGAGTCGGAAAAGCAGTTAGGATTGCAGCGCGAACTGACCGACAACCAGATGAAAACCCGTCAGACCAGTTTCCTGTTTGATGGTCTGAAAACGTTCCTTGAACAGATCGGCATTGTGCTGATTATTATTCTGACCTCTTATTTTGTGCTGGATGGCCAGATGAGTATCGGCATGATCATGTTTCATGTGCTGCTGTTTAATAATGTCTCCGCCCCGATTCGCTCACTGCACCGGATTTATGATGAAGTGAATGATGCCATGATCTATTCAGAAAGCTTCTTTAAGATTCTGGAAGCGGATCAGGAAATTGAACAAAGTGGTCAACAAAAACCGCAAGTGACTGGTAAATTTGAACTGACTGGGGTGAATTTTTATTATCCGAATGGCCATCATGCCCTGAAAGATATTGAGATGGAAATTCGTCCGAATAAGATCACGGCTTTGGTCGGCTTATCCGGTGCGGGGAAATCTACCCTGATCAGCCTGCTGGATAAATTTTATGAGCCGCAACAAGGCCAGATTAAACTGGATGGCATTGACCTGAAAGACTATGACACCCAATTTTTGCGTGATCATATTGGTCTGGTGTTGCAGAAAAATCATATTTTTCAAGGCACCATTTTTGAGAATATCCGTTATGGCAAAACTACAGCTTCAATGGACGATGTCATTGAGGCGGCAGAAAAAGCCTCGATTCATGCGCAGATTTTACAGTTACCGGATGGCTATGATAGTGATGCCCTCATGCTGTCTGGCGGACAGCAGCAACGCATTGCCTTGGCGCGGATGTTCCTGAAAAATCCACCGATTATTTTTCTGGATGAACCGACGGCGAGTCTGGATGCCATCGCCACCGAACAGATCAAGCAAAGTCTGGATCAAATCAAGCAAGGCCGTACCGTGATCATCATTTCACATAGCCTGTCGCAAATTATTGACGCGGATTATACCTATGTGATGAAAGAGGGAAGGATTGCCGAACATGGTGAGCACGCTCAGCTTTATCATCAGCAAGGCGTGTATAAGGAAATTTTTGATGCCATGGCCAAGAGCCTGAATATTGAAAAAATCGCCAAGACTTTTGAGGATGATGCCGAGGAAGAAACCCATAGTTAGGGCTTCTTCCAAGCCAATAAAAAAACCTCCGAGCGGGAGGTCTTTTATTGAAAGATGATCACTCTTAACGCTGAACTTTTTGCTCAATTTCTTCGACGCTGGTATGACGTACGTCAAAACCTTTGACCATATAGATCACCTGTTCAGAAATATTCCGGGCATGGTCGCCAATTCTTTCGAGTGAACGAAGTACCCATAGCACATTGATAACACGACTAATATGTCGCGGATCTTCAATCATATAGGTCATGAGGGTACGTGTTGCTGACTGGTATTCACGGTCGATATCCGCATCTGCCAACATCACTTTCAAGGCCTGATCTACATCCAGACGTGCAAAAGCATCCAGTGCATCATGAATCATCACCCGAACCTGGTTGCCAATATGCCGGGTTTCCATATAACCGCGCGGCGAGCTACCCTCTTCACTCAGGCTTTGTGCAATCCGGCCTATTTTAGACGCTTCATCACCAATACGCTCAAGATCGGTATTGGCCTTGGACATGGCAAGCACCATACGTAAATCAATCGCAGCAGGATGACGGCGTGCCAGAATCAGGGTCAGTGCTTCATCAATGTCTCTTTCCATCTGATTGACAACATTGTCCTGAAACTGCACATCAATTGCCATGGCGACATCGGTATCCAGTAAGGCATGAATGGCGTTGGCCACCTGCTGTTCCACCAGTCCGCCCATGGTCATGAATTTGGTATTGACGTCCTGCAACTCTTCATTAAATTGCGAAGAAATGTGATGACTTAACACAGGATTATTTGGACACAAGGAAGTCTACTCCTGAAACGGCATATAGCGATGATCAATAATAAAGCATATTAAAGCATATTTATGATGAAAGTTTGATGACAATCGTAGCGTCATCTGGGCTGAGGTGAATCATATTCGATCAGCCAGGCATTCAGCTCTGCCAGCTCCTTTTCGGTCAGCTGCCCGACTGAAGCCTGTAACTGGAGTACATGCAGCAGATAATCATATTTGGCATTCAGATAATCCGTTTTGGCAGAAAAAGCATTGCGCTGGGCCAGCAACACATCGACCATGGTCTTTAAGCCCTCCTGATATTGGGCTCTGGAGGCTTGTGAAACCATTTCCGAAGATTCCATCGCCGCTTTACGCGCATTCAGTTTGGCCTGATCGGTTTCTACCTGCATGAAGGACTGCTTCACATCGGTATTGGCTTTGCGGATCGCAGCGTCTAATTGGGCTGCACTTTTTTGTACATTGACCCCAGCCTGACGAATACTTTTCTGGGTACGGCCACCACTAAATAGGTTCCAGTTGACTTCCACCCCAATCTGGTCGAAATCACCATTGCTGGACATAATCGTTTCTGGTGTCTGTTTCAGATAGCCATAGGTGCCGACCGCTTCAACCTGCGGATAGAGAGCGGCCTGCTCAACCCGTTTGGCATCTTCAGAATAGCGTTTTTGCAGACGGGCTTGCAGAATGTTCAGATTCTGGCTTTGTGCCAAATCTGTCCAGGACTGCATGTCACTTGGAATCGGTTTCTGAAACTGGAAGTCATTGCGTAATACCGCCAGATTTTCTCGGTAAGGCCCGATCAGCTGAGCCAGTTGCTCCTGAGCTAGAATCAGCTGAACTTGGGTCGAAATCCGGTTGGCTTGGGCACTTTGATACTGGGCATTGGCTTCACTGACCTCACTACGTGCCACCAGACCTTCTTTTAGTTTGGCATTCATCATGCGCAGCTGCTCAGATAGAGCCTGTTCTTCCTGCAAATATGCCGTGGTCAAAGACTGCTGACGCAAGACATTAAAATAGGCTTCTGCCACCTGTAAAATATGCTGCTGTTTTTGCAGACGTAAGTTGACTTCACTGAGTTCGACCGAGGTCTTGACCTGCTTATAACCTTGCCAGGCATCCCAGCGAAATAAAGGTTGGCGTGCGGTTAAGGCCACCTGACGGCTGGTTGTACTGGAACTTTGCAACTCACCAAATTCAGCAGGCAAACCTTCAGACTCTGAGTTGTTGACGGACTGGTTTTTACGGGTCACATTTCCAGATAAAGTCACGGTCGGCAGCAAATTTCCGCTGGCAATCCCCAGATTGAGCTGATCAGATTGGTACTGCAACACATTCGCCTGCCAATTTGGATCATTTTGCTGGGCGCGTGCATACGCTTCTTGTAAATCCAGGGCAAAAATCGCTGGACTACTGCACAATAAACCGGCCATGACACTGAGTTTTAGTTTCATTTTATAGTGTTAACCCCTAACAGCCATTCAGATCAAAAATTCTGGAGCTTTAAGCTAAGCCATACTAAAGAGATTTTTTGCATTTTTGCGTATGATTTTTATTAACTTTTTAATATAACTCTCGGGTTTTATCCACGATTAATTCAATTTTCAAGATCTATACCCGCAATGTAACAAAGCAATTCACAATACTAAACATAGTATTTTTATTTGATCTATACAATATATCTCCCAGCAAGGCCGTTATTTTCTGAATTCACCTATACAGAGTCCTGAAACATAGTGTTAATGCCATTTCCGTCGATATTCAAAGCCTGTCTAATTTCCGGCAGTCTGCTGTTTCTGGCAGGCTGTCAGCAGCCGTCGGAACCACAGATCCAAGTTGAACAGACTGAGACCAATCAGAAGCAAAGTCCAGTCAATGACTTTAGCCTGATGTGCAAGAATATTGAAAAAAATATGTCCCAGATTAATGACCAGCGCACCACTTTTGCGCTGGAACAGGTTAATCAGGATCTTAAAGTGTGTCTGCCCCTGATGGAATTGGCGGAGCAGAAGCATCTGATGCTGCGTTCTACTGAAATGTATCAGCGCTTTTTAGCCGTCGACCGTACCGAGTTCCAGCAACGCGCCTTTGAACAGTATGCGCTGGAAATGGCCCAGCATCCGACCATTCAGCAAGCCCATTTTCAGCAGCTCACCTCACGTGACCAGTACCTGTTAAAACACAAAGGTCAGGCTTATGTCGAACTGCTGGATCTTGGCGATGGCAACTTACATTATCGTCGTAGTCCGGAATATCTGGCCCGCATTTTTGCGCCTTATTTACCCGACGCTGAAAAAGTTTTTATTGAACATCTGGCTGAACAGAATATGCAGCCGGTACTGGTGGAAAAACGCCTGCAAATTGAAGCAGCTGACATTGCAGCCCGCAGTCTGCTTTGGGAAGATTATCTCAAGACCTATCCTGAGAGCAGCTATAAGCGGGATGCCGAATACCTGCTGAAACAATATACCTATTTTTTGTTTAGAGGCACCGAAGTATCTCCCGTTTCTGAGGATTATCGTGACCGTTATGCAGTCGATACCAGTCATCTGGAAACCATTATTGGTCTATCCAGCGGTCAGAAATCAACGCTTTCGACCCAGGCTCGCCAATTTCTGGAGTTTCTGGACATGAATCCGCAACAGCGCCAGCAAGCCTTGCCTGCCGACTATCGAAACCGTTCGGATGCTGAACAGATTCTGTATTATGCCAAGATCAGTCCACCCTCACAAAAATATGATAAAGACTGTTTTATGGATGCATTCTGTATCTAGCTAGAAATATTTGGCTTGAGTCCAGCTTCCCCTGCCTGAAGAGATCATCGCTAAAGTTGAGAGATTTAGACCTGTTTATTCGGCATAAACTGAGCTAAGCTTTAGCCTCGCTTGACGGAGCGCGAGTAATCCCTCGCTGAGATCATGTGATTCCTTTTATCTTTATCAGGAATTGAGCATGGGTACCGTTGAACCTGATCAGGTTAATACCTGCGTAGGAATCAAGCCAGCTAAAAACCCAGCCCCTGCTTTATCTGCTCAGGATAAATCTGCCCGCGTTTTTGGTCGTGCTTGATTCGTTGATGTCATTCATAAGGATCATAGCCATGAACCAGTTAACGAATCTTTCTTCTGAAACTTCTCTCTCCGCTCATGAACAGGAAGCACGTGATTTAACGCGCATTCTACCCGCTTCACGTAAAGTCTATCTGCCAGGCTCGCGTCCTGATATTCAGGTACCGATGCGGGAAATTTCCCTCAGTGAAACCCCGACCGGCTTGGGCGGTGAATATAATCCGCCCTTGATGGTTTATGACACGTCTGGTGTCTATACCGACTCCAATGTGACGATTGACCTGAATAAAGGCCTGCCCAATATCCGTGACAGCTGGATTGAACAGCGTAACGATACGGAAATGCTGGACGATTTAAGCTCTGAATTTGGCCGACAACGTTTACGTGATATCCGTACTGCGGCCATCCGTTTCGCGCATATTCAAAAACCGCGCAAAGCCAAACGTGGCCAGAACATCACCCAGATGCACTATGCCAAACAAGGCATGATTACGCCAGAAATGGAATATATCGCCATTCGTGAAAACCTGCGTCAACTGGAGGGTGTCGATATGCGCCAGCATCCGGGACAAAATTTCGGCGCTAAAAACCTGACTGAAATCACCCCGGAGTTTGTACGGCAGGAAGTCGCTGCCGGCCGCGCGATTATTCCGGCCAATATCAATCATCCGGAACTGGAACCGATGATCATCGGACGCAATTTTCTGGTGAAAATCAATGCCAATATTGGTAACTCGGCTTTGGGTTCTTCGATTGAAGAAGAAGTCTCGAAAATGACCTGGGCCACACGTTGGGGCGCAGATACGATTATGGATCTCTCAACCGGGCAGAACATCCATGAAACCCGGGAATGGATTATCCGCAATTCTCCCGTGCCAATTGGCACCGTACCGATCTATCAGGCCTTGGAAAAAGTCAACGGCGTAGCCGAAGACCTGACTTGGGAAATCTTTAAAGATACCCTGATTGAACAGGCGGAACAGGGCGTGGATTATTTCACCATTCATGCCGGCGTGCTTTTAAGATATGTACCGCTCACAGCCAACCGTCTGACCGGGA
Source organism: Acinetobacter sp. YH01008 (assembly GCF_013420435.1). Classification (NCBI taxonomy): domain Bacteria; kingdom Pseudomonadati; phylum Pseudomonadota; class Gammaproteobacteria; order Moraxellales; family Moraxellaceae; genus Acinetobacter; species Acinetobacter sp. YH01008. Next base: position 35,533 of record NZ_VOYD01000006.1, on the reverse strand, counting down.
TTGTTTCGCGTGGCGGTTCGATCATGGCACAGTGGTGTCTGGCGCATCATCAGGAAAACTTCCTTTACACCCATTTCGATGACATCTGCGACATTATGCAAACCTACGATGTGTCTTTCAGCCTTGGCGATGGCCTGCGTCCGGGCTGTGTGCAAGATGCCAATGACGAAGCGCAATTTGCTGAACTGAGAACCTTGGGTGAACTGACCCATCGTGCCTGGGAACATGATGTACAGGTGATGATTGAAGGTCCGGGGCATGTGCCGATGCACATGATCAAGGAAAATATGGACCTGCAACTGGAAGTCTGTAAAGAAGCGCCCTTCTATACCCTTGGCCCTTTAACTACGGATATTGCCCCGGGTTATGACCATATTACTTCAGCGATTGGTGCCGCAATGATTGGCTGGTATGGCACTGCCATGCTGTGCTATGTCACCCCGAAAGAGCATCTGGGTTTGCCAAATAAGAAAGATGTCAAAGACGGCATTATTACCTACAAGATTGCAGCACATGCAGCCGATCTGGCCAAAGGGCATCCGGGGGCACAGGCCCGGGACAATGCGCTGTCCAAGGCACGTTTTGAATTCCGCTGGGAAGACCAGTTTAATTTGAGTCTGGATCCGGATACAGCCCGTAGCATGCATGATGAAACCATGCCCAAAGCAGCACATAAATCTGCACATTTCTGTTCCATGTGTGGACCGAAGTTCTGTTCAATGAAGATTAGCCAGAATGTTCGAGACTATGCCAATCAGCAGGCCAAGCCTGATCAGCCGGCAAGCTCTCAGGCCGAAATTGAAGCAGGTATGGATCAGATGAAAGCCAGCTTCCATAAGTCTGGCCAAAATCTGTACCACAAACTATAAAACTTTAAAAAAAACAGTTGTCTTCAAAAAAAACTCAGATAGGATGAAAATAAATCAATTCATTCTATCTGAGCATATGAATATTATTAAACAGGCCTCTTATAATAAAAAAGACTTTCGCATAGAGGCACGTGAGTTTTTGTACCGGGGATTTATTCAGGTGGAAAAAGTCAGCCTGCGACACCGTTTATTCCAGCAGGACAGCTCGACGCCTATTTTGCAACGCGAGCTGATTCACCGGCCAGAAGCAGCGGGTGTGCTGCTCTATAACCATCAACAGCAGAAATTCGGCCTGATTGAACAGTTCCGGATTGGCGGACTGGACGATGTCGATTCACCGTGGCAACTCGAAGTGATTGCTGGTGTTCTGGATGGCGATGAAGCGCCTGAAGCGTGTATCCGTCGCGAAGCACTCGAAGAATCAGGCTGTAGCTTGAATCAGTTACAGCATATTTTCAGCTTCTATCCTTCAGCGGGTGCTTGTTCCGAGCTGTTTCATCTATATGTCGCCGAAACTGAACTGCCTGAACATGGCGGGATTTTTGGCATGCCGGATGAAGGTGAAAATATCCAGCTGCATATTCTGGATTATGCAGATATTTCCGCACTACTCAGCAATGGGCGCTTAAGGAATGCACCGGTCATTATGGCCTTGCAATGGTTGCAACAACATATTCATACTGCAGGGATATGTCTAAGGGGAAAGACATGAGTTTTTCGCAGTCAAATACAACCGAACAGCCCGACTGGACCATTATCCAGATTTCTGATACCCATTTGATGGATCGGGAAGAGCTGGAATTTGCCCGGATGAATCCGGAGCAGAGTTTTCATGAAGTGATGCAGCAGATTCAGCAGCGCTTTCCCAAAATGGATGCGCTGATTCATACCGGTGATCTGGCCCAGGTGCCGGTGGAACGAACTTATCAGCGTTATTTAGACTTTATCCAGTCCTTAAACGTGCCGCATTATCAGATTCCGGGTAATCATGATGACACCCGGATCTTTCCGTTTCATCAGAATGCCAATCAGGTACATGCGATTCATTTTGGTAGCTGGACCATGATTTTGTTGAATAGTGCGGTTCAAGGCAAGGTTGATGGCTGGGTGGAACAAGCTCAGCTTGATCAATTGAACCAATTATTGCTTGAGTTTAAGCATCAGCATGTCATCATCGCTTGTCATCATCACCCTTTTGCGATGAAATCGCACTGGATTGATCAGCACCGGCTGAAAAATGCTGAAGATTTAAAAGATGTCCTGGCACGGCACCAGAATATAAAGTTGGTCTTGTTTGGTCATGTGCATCAGGATTCCTGTAATGAATGGCATGGTATCTATTTTTTATCCACGCCATCGACCAGTGTGCAGTTCAAACCTAAAAGCCAGGATTTCGCGCTAGATCAGGCGGCGCCCGGTTATCGTGTATTACATTTGCAACAAAATGGTGAGTTTGATACCTATATTGAACGGGTGGCATTGAGTCAGCAAAATATTAATACTGAAATTTCAGGTTATTAACTTTTCAATTTGTTTTTTTTGCATTACTTTATTGCAACCAAAGGAAATGTGATATGCATAGTCCAGACATCAAAGACTATCAATAAGCATAAAAAGTCTATATGATGACGGCCCCCACAGGAGGATAATCCTTCTACAGGGTGGATAAAAATTGCATATCACCATATTTTTTGCGTAGCAATCAATCATACGCATATGATGAGGAATGCCCTAAATGGCGAATGACAACCAAAATCAAGTCTTAGACAATCAAATTGAAGTTGTAGAAGAGAAAGCTGCAAAGCGCGTACGCAAATCTAAGCCTAAAACGACTGACGGTGGTTCTACTGCTAGCTTATTTGGTATTGAACCTTATCAACCTAAAAAAAATGAAGAATACATGTCTGAAGGTCAGCTTCAGCATTTCCGCCAAATATTGCTGGCCTGGAAAGCCGAGTTGATGTCAGAAGTGGATCGTACGCTGAATACGATGCAAGATGAGAATACTGCCCTGCCTGATGTCAACGATCGTGCCACTCAGGAAGAAGAATTTGCAATTGAGCTGCGTACCCGTGACCGTGAACGTAAACTGATCCGTAAAATCGAACAGTCAATCGAAGCGATCCAGAATGATGACTATGGTTTCTGTGAAACTTGTGGCATCGAAATTGGTTTGCGTCGTTTAGAAGCCCGTCCAACGGCTACTTTATGTATTGACTGCAAAACCCTGGCGGAAATCAAAGAGAAGCAAAATAACGGTTAATGATGCTGTTGAATAATCCTCCCCTAACCCCTCCTTTAAAAAAGGAGGGGGACAATAGGATGGCTTATGTGGGTCGGTTCGCGCCATCGCCAACCGGCCCTTTGCATTTTGGCTCCCTCATTACCGCAGTTGCCAGTTATTGCGATGCCAAAGCCAACCACGGCACATGGCTGGTTCGGGTGGAAGATACCGATATTCCGCGTATTTATCCGGGCAGTGAAGAGCATATTTTGCGTGCCATGGACGCCTTTCAGCTTGAGCCAGACGGCGAAATCATTTTCCAGAAAGACCGTTTAGATATTTATGCAGATGTGATCGAACAATTACGTCAGCAGGGTCTGGTTTATGCCTGTCAATGTACCCGTAAAATGCTCGGTTCCAATCATATCTATCAGGATACCTGCCGTGACCTAGCTCTGGCATTCGACAATCAAGCGATCCGTTTAAAAGTCGAAGATATCGAAATCTGTTTTGAAGATCAATTACAAGGTCGACACTGCTCAAAGCTGAAGAAAGATCTGGGAGACTTTGTCTTAAAACGTCGTGACGGGATTATTAATTATCAGCTGGCGGTAGTGGTCGATGACTATCTGCAAGGCATGACCCATGTGGTACGTGGTGCTGACCTGCTGGACAATACCGAACGGCAAATCTATCTGGGGCAGTTGCTCGGTTATCCGCGTCTGAATTATATGCATCTACCCCTGGCGATGAATGATCAGGGACAAAAACTCTCAAAACAGAATCTGGCCCAAGCACTGGATTTAAGTCAGGCCCCACAACTCTTAAAACAGGCACTTAATGCTTTGCATCAGGCTGAAGTTGATCTGGATACGCCACAACGCATGCTGCAACAGGCGGTTGCGCAATGGAACATTGAACGGATTCCACATACAACAGCGCTACAAGGTTGTTATCAATAAAAACCTGTTTTGGCTTAAGCTAGAATTCTAGAATTAAAATCAGAGAGGAAAAGCAGATGTTTTTTATTTTTGGATTCGGCCCTAAAACCAAAACTATTGAAAAGAGCCAGTTCCTGTGTCCAGTCTGCCGAACCCGTACAGGCTATGAGCTGAAACAGCAACGTCATTATTTTTCTTTGTTTTTTATTCCATTGATTCCACTTTCCAAGCCTAAAACTGCTTTTGTGACCTGTTCCAATTGCGGAACTGCAATGCCGAGCACAGTGCTTGACCATGCTCAGCCGGAGCCCGGGTCCAACTCCAATCTAGAAGCTTGATTCTTCCCGGCTTGGATTGACCTGCCGAGTGGTCGAATCAATTTTCAGCACTAAACTGATCATCACCGCACAGATAATCAATGATGACCCCCCATAACTAATAAATGGCAGGGTCAAACCTTTGGTCGGTAACACGCCCATATTCATACCGGCATTCACCAGAATCTGTAACAGGAAAATGATACAGATCCCATAGGCCAGATAGCCGGCGCGTAGATATTGATGTTGCAAGGCACGATGTCCGATCCGGATACAGCAGACCAGCATGGTAAAAGACAGGATCAGGATGGTCGCAATACCTAAAAAGCCAAATTCCTCACCTAAAATCGCCAGCATAAAATCAGTATGCGCTTCAGGCAGATAAGACATTTTCTGAATGCTGTGCCCCAATCCAACCCCGGCCCACTCACCACGGCCGAAGGCCATTAGTGCATTCGAGAGCTGATAACCGCTACCCAGTGGATCTTCCCATGGATTTGAAAAAGACATCAAACGCTGCAAGCGATAAGGCTCTAATAAAATCGCTGCGGCAAATGCACCGACCAAGGTCATAAAGGCCACACCAAACTGAATCCACGGCGCACCCGCGAGGAAAAACACGCCAAGCATGGTCAAGGTAATTACTACGGTTGCCCCCAAGTCCGGCTCAAGAATAATCAAACCGACGGTCACACCCATAATCGCACTTAAACGAACCAAACCTTTAATATTGTTCCGGACTTCTTCCGCACGGCGTACCACATAGTCCGCGGTAAAAATCGCCATCATCACTTTCGCCACTTCCGAGGCCTGCAAGGTAAATCCGGCCACCCGAATCCAGCGCTTGGAACCATTGACCTCAGTCCCGACCACCAGCACGGCCACCAACAGTACAATGGTAATAATCCACAAAAAGAAGGTGTTATTAAACCAGACCTTTAAGGGAATTTTATAGGTTAGATAGGCGGCTACTGCTGCCACAAAAATCGAAATGCCATGGCGGCTAATATAATGAAAGGCATTTTCATGCATACGTTCAGCATAAGGCATCGAGGCCGATGCCACCATGATCGAACCAATACACAGTAAAGCCAATACACAGAAAATTAGTACATTCCGTGGATTTAGCTCAGCGGGGAGCTTGGGTACCCACTGGCTATAAAATTGGTTTAATTTATTGATCGTAGTCTGAGCAAACCCAGCCATATCACGAATCCTTGTTATTCTTAATTGAGTTCATTCACATACGCAACAAACTTGCGACCACGCTCAGGATAACCCGAGAACATATCAAAACTTGCGCATGCAGGAGACAATAGCACGACATCATCTGCCTGGGTGTGCTTTTGGCAGATTTCTACGGCCTGCTGCAAACTCTCTGCATGAACCAGCTCAGTCGTGCCCCTAATCGCTGCTTCGATGATCGGACGGTCTTCACCAATCAGCACTGCAATCTTGGTATATTTACTCAATGATTCACGCAAAGCCTTAAAGTCCTGTCCTTTGCCCTGTCCACCGAGAATAATCGCAACTTTGCCACCTTGAGCTTCAATCGCCATACCGAGACCATCGAGAGCCGCCAAGGTTGCACCGATGTTGGTGCCTTTGGAGTCGTTATAATAACGTACGCCCTGCACTGCTTTGACAAATTCGCAGCGATGTTCCAGACCTTTGAAGGTTTTTAAAGTGTTTAGCATGCTGTCCAATGGCAAACCAATCGCTTCACCGAGTGCCAGACAAGCCAGGGCATTGGCAACATTATGCGTGCCCTGCATATACATCTCGGTACTTTTTAACAGACGTTCACGACCACGCGCCAACCAGATGCCACCATCGGTATCTTTAAGAATCCCGTACTGGTTCATATCGGGTGCATTCAGGCCAAAACTTTGCATCGGCGTCACATCTGGCACCAAAGGACGGGTCAAAGAATCATCCCGGTTATACACCACTTTTTTCACACCCTGAAAAATCCGGTGCTTGGCGGTGTGATAGCCCATCATATCGCCATGCCGATCCAGATGATCTTCACTCATGTTCAGTACCACCGCCACTTCAGCCGCCAGATTTGAAGTAGTTTCCAGCTGAAAACTGGATAATTCTAAGATATATAACTCAGGATCATCTTTGGTTAAATCCAGTGCAGGACGTCCCAGATTGCCACCGACCGCGACTTTTTTGCCAGCATCGGCTGCCATTAAGCCAATCAAAGTGGTCACTGTACTTTTGGCATTGGAACCGGTAATCGCGACAATGGGCTTATCCGTAGCACGGCGTAAAATCTGGATTTCACTCACCACAGGAATACCCTGCGCCATCGCCGCCTGAATTTCTGGCAATTTTGGATCCAGTCCCGGACTGATCACGATTTCTTCTGCAGACAGCAACAGCTCGGCATCAAACTGGCCGAAACTGGTCTGGACTTCGGCCGGAATCTGGTCATATCCCGGAGGGATGGCTCTAGAATCCGTTACTGCAACGCGGTAGCCCTGGTCATGTAAGAAATTGACTGCTGCAACACCTGATATTCCGAGTCCTGCAACGACTTTTAACCCACCACGTTGTATTAACATTTTCGCCCCATATTTTGGTCTATTTTGAAACTGACGAAATGGTAGCACTTTGCTGTTTTGAATGCCTTTTCTGATTGAGCTTTCTGCATATTTTTTTGTGTCCATGCGTAAAAAAACCGTCATGCTCATGACGGTTTTTAAAATTACAGCCAAAAAGGAACTTATTTCCATTTGACCGCTTGCTGGGCCGGCTTTTCCTGTGCACTTTGCTCCGACACCGGACAGGCACAGTTGCCACCACAGCCTGCAGCCATACCCGGTCGTAGCCATTTGGCCAGACGCGTCCAGCCTTTTGCTGCGCAGGCATCAGACAGCTTCTGGAAGACTGAGTGAGAGGTGTTCGGAAACACCTTTTTAAATACCACCAGCGCACTCCACAGCACCAGTGCCGCCACAATCAGAATTTCAATCATCTCAATCTCCCATGCATATACTCAGGCAAGCTCAACGGGCCGAGGCCAACCTGAGATTAGCCCAAATAATATGAAGCAATTTGATAAGTCAGGAATGACATGAAATATGCCAAGCCAAACAGGTAAACCGTCATGATACTGACCGTTTTCCAGGAACCAGTTTCACGTTTGACTGTCGCCAAAGTTGCCAGACAATGCGGTGCATAAATAAACCACACCAGTAAAGACAGACCTGTCGCCACTGACCAGCCCAGATCACCACCACTACTGATGAGTGAAGAGAGACCTTCGGACATTGCATCGTCATCTACGGCAGACAGTGCATAGACAGTGCCCAATGCAGCAACCACCACTTCACGTGCTGCCATGGCTGGAATCAAGGCAATACAGATCTGCCAGTTAAAACCGAGCGGTGCAAAGATTGGCTGCATCAGATGACCGAGCATACCTGCCAGTGAATAATCAATCGCCGGCAAAGTCGCACCTTCTGGGGGTTGCGGGAAGGTACACAGGAACCAGAGTACAATCGATAAGGCAAAGATGATACCGCCGACCCGCTTCAAGAAGATTTTGCCGCGATCCAGCAAGCCGATCCAGACGTTTTTCAGATCCGGGAAACGGTAGCTTGGCAGCTCCATCAACAGCATGTGCTGGGATTTATCTTTATGGAAAAATTTCAGTACAAAAGACACCGCCAGAGCACTGACAATACCCGCCATATACAGGCCAAATAACACCAGACCTTGCAGGTTCATAAAACCCCAGACAGTTTGCTGTGGAATGAAAGCTGCAATCAGCAAGGCATATACCGGCAAACGTGCTGAACAGGTCATCAGCGGTGCCACAAAAATCGTGGTTAAACGATCTCGCGGATCACTGATGGTACGCGATGCCATGATGCCCGGAATGGCACAGGCAAAGCTGGACAATAACGGAATAAAGGCACGGCCTGACAGGCCCGCTTTAAACATCAGCTTATCGAGCAAGAAGGCTGCTCGTGGTAAATAACCTGATTCTTCCAAGACTAGAATAAAGAAGAACAGAATCAGAATCTGTGGCAGGAATACCACCACCCCGCCGGCACCAGCAATAATCCCGTCCACCACCAGACTATTCAGTAAAGGATGAGCAATATATTCACCGAGGAATTCACCGAGCCAACCAAAGAAGGTTTCGATGCCATCCATAAACGGCGCAGCCCAGGCAAATACCGCTTGGAAAATCACGAACATCATTACAGCCAGGCTGAGTAGACCCAGTACCGGATGTAAAAAAATCCTGTCGAGAAAATCAGTACGTTTGTCTTCCTGATCGACGAAATTGACCACGTCGTTCAGAATGACTTCTACCTGCTGATGCGGGTCACCCTTTAAGCCACTCAGTTCAGTCTGCGGTACCGAGAATTTTCCCTGATCCAGGGCATTCTTCAGGTTTTCAATCCCTGAACTGCGTACCGCTACAGTTTCCACCACGGGCACGCCGAGACGTTCAGACAGCTTCTGGGTATTGATTTGCATCCCACGACGGCGTGCTTCATCCATCATGTTGAGTACAACCAGAATCGGACGACCCAAAGCAATCATTTCTAGGACCAGACCCAGATGCAGTTTCAGGTTAGTGGCATCTACCACACATAAGAATGCATCCTGCTGCTGTTCTTCTGCGATTTTACCTTGCACCACATTACGGGTGATTTCTTCATCCGGACTGGTCGCATCCAGACTATAAGTTCCTGGCAAATCCAGTACCCGCACAGCTTTGCCTGAAGCAAGCTGAAACGTACCGACTTTACGTTCAACCGTGACACCCGCATAGTTACCAACTTTTTGGCGTGTTCCGGTTAAATGGTTGAATAATGAAGTTTTACCGCAGTTAGGGTTACCGACAAGGGCAATACGTAATGTATCACTCATGCCGACACCGCCTGTTCGATTTCAATTTTGGCTGCTTCTGATTTACGCAAAGCAAAACGGGTAAATCCAACTTGAATCAAAATGGGATCTCCACCAAAAATACCTTTCGTAATCACCTGTACCTTCGTACCCGGCACAAAGCCTAGAGTTTCCAAACGACTCGCGACGACATCGTGTAGAGCACTTTCACCATCAGTTGTTCGACTCACTTTTCGAATGATGGCAATTTGTTTTGCTTTTAAATCAGACAAACGCACCGTGAAATTCCTGAACTATTTTGTACAGTATACAAACAAATGAGAATAATTAACAAATAAGATTGATTACATGCTGAATTAGTTTTTATATCACATCGACAGTCTGGTGAAATTAAACTACAGTGGAGAATACCTATTAAATTCATCGCTTTTTCAGATCAGATCCTTGCACCCTATGCTGAATAAAAAACCCCGTATTCCCGCCCCGGTTCAAATTCCTGAAGCCTTGAGCTATTTACAGGGTTTTCGTGATTATCTGATTGCGCAAACGGTTAGTCCACACACCCGAAATGCCTATTTATCTGATTTGCTGCAATGTGCAGAATGTCTGAGCAAGCCTTTGCCAGAATGGACCCATGACGATATTTCCGATGTATTGATTGCACTGACCAAACAGCAAAAAAGCCCACGCTCAATTGCCCGCTGTCTGTCAGCCTTGCGTTCATTTTATAAATTTCTGCGTGAACAGAAGCTGCGTAGTGATAATCCGGTGGCAGCGCATAAAACCCCGAAGCTTGGCCGCGCCTTGCCCAAAGACCTGTCTGAAGCCGATGTTGAGGCCTTGATTGATGCCCCCGATATCAATACTGCTTTAGGCCTGCGTGACCGTGCCATGTTTGAAGTGCTGTATGCCTGCGGTTTACGTGTCACTGAACTGATTAACTTGCGTCTGGAACTGATTAACTTAAAACAGGGCTATTTACGCATCGTCGGTAAAGGCAATAAAGAACGTCTGGTACCGATGGGACACATGGCCTGTGAATGGGTGGAAAAATATCTGAATGAAGCCCGTCCACAACTGTATAAGACTTCAACTGATTATCTGTTTTTGACTCAGCATGGCGGCATCATGAGCCGGCAAAATTTCTGGTATGCGATTAAACGCTATGCTTTACAGGCCGGGATTGCATCCGAGCTGTCACCGCACACCTTGCGGCATGCCTTTGCGACGCATCTGCTCAATCATGGCGCAGATTTACGTGTGGTACAGATGCTGCTTGGACATAGTGACCTGTCGACCACCCAGATTTATACCCATGTCGCGCAAGTGCGGATGCAGCAGCTGCATGCAGCGCATCATCCACGGGCTTAAAACATCTACATATGGAATAAACTGAGAAGTTTGACGTGTTTGTATTTTTTTTTGTTATGCTAATGCTCTGTTTTTAGTCCAAGAAGAAAAGGGTTATTTATGACATTTGCCCGCTCAAAAGTTTTTATGGCTTGTACACTTGCTGCTGGTTTGGGGCTTAGCGCATGTTCCAATTCCGATAACAACACTAAAAAGCAAGATACACTGACTGCAAGTGCACCAGCAACGGGAGAAGCCTCTACCCTGACCGAACGCAATGCACAACAGCGTCTGGTCTCTACCTTGGAAAAGCATTTCAAAACTGCGGGGATCAGTGCCAAAATTATCGATATTAAAACCACCGAAGTACCGAACCTGTTCTGGGTCAGTCTGGAAGATATGTCTGCGGTCTATGTCACCAGCGATGGTAAATACCTGATTCAGGGCGACGTGATCCGACTCGGTGATAAACAGCTGCATAATGTCAGTGAAAACCTGCAAGCCGGAATCAACAACAAACTCTTTGCCGAACTGAAAGCAGAAGATCTGCTGATCTATCCGGCCAAAGGCAAGGCCAAGCATGTGGTCTATGTCTTTACCGATGTCAGCTGTCCGTATTGCCATAAATTCCATGAACAAATGGATGAAATGAATAGTAAAGGTATTGAGGTTCGTTATATCGCCTGGCCGCGTGGTGAACAGCATATGCCGGCCATGGAAGCAATCTGGTGTAGTGCTGACCGTCATAGTGCTTTTGATCAGGCCATTGCCGGCGCACAGATTAGTGCAGAGAAATGTGAAAATCCTGTTCAAGATCAATATCACATGGGCCTGAATATGGGCGTCAATGGCACCCCTGCCATTTATAGTTCGGAAGGGGTTTACCTAGGCGGATATCTGTCTAGCGCTGAATTATTGAAGCGACTTAAATAACTCATTTTAATACGTTATTTAACTTTATTTTATACATAAAGATATTCTGAAATGACCCTAGAGTCATGGCGTTTTTTTAGCTATGATCTAGGTTCTCGTAAAAAACTGTTTATTTGGAGTGTGACGTGAAACCAGTTCGTCTGGCTATCCTCGGTCTTGGTACTGTAGGTGGTGGTGCCTTGAAACTATTAAAAGAAAATGCTGCTGAGATTAAACGTCGCACCGGTCGTGAAATTGAAATTACCTATGTAGGCACCCGTCGTCCACGTCCTGATCTGGACCTACCTGCATCAGTGAAACAAAGTGCAGACTTGATGGACATCGTGCGTCAACCTGACGTAGACGTGGTGGTCGAAGTCATGGGTGGGATTCATCCTGCTTTTGAAATCATTATGGAAGCCATGAAACATGGCAAGCATATTGTCACTGCCAACAAGGCGCTATTGGCTGAACATGGGAATGAGCTGTTTAAAGCGGCTGAAGACAATGCCGTGCAGATTGCCTATGAAGCGGCAGTGGCTGGCGGTATTCCCATTATTAAAGTGATTCGTGAAGGTCTGGCGGCCAACAAGATTGAATGGCTGGCGGGCATCATCAATGGTACGGGTAACTTCATTCTCAGCGAAATGCGTGAAAAAGGTCGTGCTTTTGAAGATGTACTGAAAGAAGCGCAAGAACTGGGTTATGCAGAAGCTGATCCTACCTTTGACGTTGAAGGGATTGATGCTGCACATAAACTGACGATTCTGGCTTCCTGTGCATTTGGTATTCCGCTACAGTTTGATAAAGTCTTTACTGAAGGAATTGGCAAAGTCACTGCACAAGATGTGAAATACGCAGAAGATTTGGGTTTCCGCATCAAACACCTAGGTATTGCACGCCGTACCGATGCCGGAATTGAATTACGTGTACATCCGACTTTAATTCCAGATGACCAGCTGATTGCGAATGTTAACGGCGTGAAAAATGCGGTTCTGGTACAAGCCAATGCAGTCGGTCCAACACTATACTACGGCGCAGGTGCGGGTGCAGGCCCAACGGCTTCTGCTGTGGTCGCAGACGTGGTGGATATTGTTCGTGATATCATTTATACCGAAGACGGTGCCGGAACCATTCCGCAACTGGCCTTTGAAGCCCTGACCGATTTACCGATCTTGAGTCGTGAACAAATGACCACCGGCTATTACATCCGTATTAATGCCGAAGATCAAATGGGCGTGCTTGCCGATGTCACCACGATCCTCAGTCGTGCCGGAATCAGTATTGATGCCATCATGCAGCAACCTCGCTTAAAAGACCTTATTCCGATCGTGATTCTGACCGATCCTATCGTCGAATCAAAAATGGATGCAGCGCTCTCACAAATTCAAGCATTACCCGTCATTCATGGCGAAATTGTACGAATTCGTTTAGAATCGCTTGATAATTAATCGGGTTAAGGGGAGTATTTCCCCTTGCCAAGCTCTACACACAATTGGAACATCATCATGTCGAATGCCAATCGTTATACTGGTTTAGTTGACCGCTATCGCGACCGTTTACCAGTGTCTGCAACTACTCGTGCGATCTCTTTGGGTGAGGGTAATACTCCACTGATCAAGCTTGAGAATATTCCACGCATTATTGGTAAAGATGTTGAAATTTATGTGAAGTACGAGGGCTTAAACCCGACTGGTTCATTTAAAGACCGCGGTATGACTATGGCAGTGACCAAAGCCGTTGAAGAAGGCTCTAAAGCCATCATCTGTGCATCCACTGGTAATACTTCTGCTGCTGCGGCTGCATACGCTGCTCGTGCCGGTATCAAAGCATTCGTGCTCATCCCGGAAGGCAAAATTGCCATGGGTAAAATGGCCCAAGCGATGATGTATGGTGCAATCACCATGCAAATTCGTGGTAACTTCGATGACGGCATGCGTCTGGTGAAGGAAGTTGCTGATCAGGCACCGGTAACGATTGTAAACTCAATCAACCCGTACCGCCTGCAGGGTCAAAAAACCATTGCTTACGAGATCGTTGAAGCTTTAGGTCGTGCCCCGGATTACCACTGCCTGCCAGTGGGTAACGCAGGTAATATCACTGCACACTGGATGGGCTATACCGAAGCGGTGGCCAATCAGTCGAAAGAAGAATTTGAGCAAGTGATTTACGATGCTGAAACCGATGCTTTCACTGGTCCTAAACCGGCTGGCTTGCCAATCATGGCCGGTTACCAAGCGTCTGGTGCTGCTCCGTTCCTGCGTGGTGGTCCAGTAGAAAATCCGGAAACTGTTGCAACTGCAATTCGTATTGGTAATCCGCAAAGCTTCAATCATGCCAAAGCTGTCGTTCGTGATTCAAACGGCTGGTTTGATGAACTGACGGATGCTGAGATTCTTGAAGCGCAACGTCTGCTGTCGATGTATGAAGGTGTATTCGTAGAACCTGCATCTGCTGCGTCTGTTGGCGGTGCAATCCGTGATATCAAAGCAGGTAAAATCGCTGAAGGTTCAGTAATCGTATGTACCGTAACCGGTAATGGTCTAAAAGATCCAGATACCGCGATCAAACAATGTGCCGATGCGGTGATGCTGTCTATCGACGCAACCATGGCTCAGGTAAAAGACTCTATTCTGTCGAACATGTAATTTCAGCCAGAATAAAAAACCCTGCATTTGCAGGGTTTTTTATGAGCGCAGAGATTAGATTCGTTTTGGTTGCTGGCTCACCCAGCTCATCAAACGGGTCGCATCATTGGTACGCGCCTGTGAGCTATTTGCACCTAACAGTACCACTGCCACCGGACGGTTATTCAGGGTCGTATGCATCACCACACAGCGCCCTGCTTCATTAATAAAACCGGTTTTAGAAATATTGATATTCCAGCCGCCGTTACGCACCAGTGCATTGGTATTATTCGATTTCAGTACACGATAACCCAAGTTAAAGTCATAGCTTGGTGTGGTCGAAAATTGACGAATCAAACCATATTGAGAAGCGGTATTCACTAAAATACCCAAATCACGTGCTGATGCCACATTTCCAGGGTGTAAGCCGGTTGATTCCATAAAGCGGGATGAATTCATGCCTAAGGCCTTGGCCTTACTGTTCATCGCTGCAATAAATGCACTGCGACCACCTGGATACGTTCGCGCCAAGGCTGCAGCTGCCGGGTTTTCAGACTTCATTAGAGCAAACAATAAAGCTTCGGCACGGTTCATGCTATCGCCAGCACGTAAGGTCGAGCTTGAGCTTTTACAACCTGCGCAAGAGAAATCAGCCTGTTGCAGCGTGATTTTTTCTGACATGTTTAAACGTGCATCGGAAATCACCACTGCTGTCATTAATTTGGTAATAGATGCAATCGGCAAAGCGGTATTGGTGTTTTTGCTAAACAGCACCTCACCGGTTTGCGCATCCATAACCAATGCAGCACGGGCATTTACAGAGGGTTGATTGCTATAACTGTTTGTATCAAAAATCTGTGTTGTTTTTGCTGGTTGCTGAACACTGACCGACTGCTGGGTGCTCGGTACACTCTGACGCAAGGTCGTGGTCACGGTGGCTGAACCGGGTGGCGAAGGCTCATCAGCAGCCACACGGAAATCATCACTCATCAGCTGATTGACTTCCTCAGAAGACCAACTAATGCTGGATCCGCCCTCTGTCGTGCCAGAATTCATAATGATTTCAGCAAAACTTGTCGCACTCATGCTGACTAACACGGACAGGCCCAATACATGCCTTAAAGACTTGTTTATTTTCTTCACTATTTCTTCACTCAACTAACAGAGGTAAGATTGATTTGCGTATTACCTCTAATATGCCTTACATTTAAACACATTGCAGAACATTTTTTGATCTTGACACTGTGTGATAAGTTTCAGATTTTATCTTGCGAATAGGATTGCTAATTTTGTACTTTCATTGCAAGCTTATTTTGCTTTATGTAACAAAAAAATGATTTTTTTAACAGAGGGAGAGCGTAGGTGATCACAGTTTTAGTTGTGGACGACCATGAATTAGTACGTACTGGAATTTGCAGAATGCTGGAAGACCATGCGGAGGTTCAGGTGATTGGACAGGCTGAATCTGGTGAAGAAGCGATTTCTCTGGTTCGTCAGCATCATCCGAATGTGGTTTTACTGGATGTGAATATGCCGGGCATTGGTGGCGTAGAAACCACGCGCCGTCTGCTTCAGAGCGCCCCTGAAACCAAAGTGCTGGCTGTCAGCGGTCTGGCAGAAGAACCCTATCCTTCGCTGTTATTAAAAGCCGGAGCCAAAGGTTATATTACCAAAGGGGCGCCGATTTCAGAAATGGTTCGCGCCATCAATAAAGTCATGCAAGGCGGTAAATATTTTAGTGCCGACATTGCAGAACAGTTAGCGAGTTCTTACCTTTCTGATACACAGCAATCGCCTTTTGATGCACTGTCAGAGCGTGAAATGCAAGTGGCGATGATGGTGGTGAACTGTATCAGCGCTCAGGAAATTGCTGACAAGCTCTTTGTCAGCGTCAAAACCGTAAATACCTATCGTTATCGTATTTTTGAAAAACTGAATATTGATAGTGATGTCAAACTGACGCATCTGGCCATGCGCTATGGGCTGATTAAACCTTAGCCTTTGGCGAGTCGCGCTGCATATGGCACAAAAACCCAATTATTCTGAACTCAATCAGTATCATTTAGGGATCTGGTATAGCGCGTATCGCCTGCTGATCAGCACTGGCCTGCTGCTGATTTTTCTGCTGACCTACCCCGAGCTAACCGGCGATTATCAATATCCACAGCTGTATTATTATGCGCTGGGAATCGGTGTTGCCATTAATACAGCGCAGATGTTCGCGTTGAAGTGGATCAGACGTCTGATCCAGCCGCAGCTGATCATGATTTTCTTTGTTGATGTCTGCCTATTAAGTTTGCTGACCTTGGCCAGCAATGGTCCGAATCTGCAAATCGGGCTGCTGTTCGTGATTACCATTTTTTCTGCATCTTTATTATTAGATGCAAAAAAAGCATTGGTCTTCACCCTGATTGCCGTCATTAGCATTATCTATCAGCATTTTATCGGCAGTATTTTTGCATTTTCCTCACTTAGCAATATCAGTAATAGCGCCCTGCTGGCCTTTTTGTTTTTTGTCGTCTATGGCACCGGGCAAATTGCCGTGCGCCGTTTTCAGATTCTGGAAAACCTGAACTTCTCTCAATCGCTGGAACTTCATCGCTTACAGAATATTAACCGTTATATTCTGGAGCAAATTGAAACCGGTTATCTGGTTCTGGATGAAAATTATCATGTGGTACTCAGTAATCCTGCTGCCTGTCATCTGCTTGGGATTGAATCCAAATACGGTCTGGAAAAATTTACCTTATACCAGTCACAGCCGGATTTATTTGAACTGATCCATTTTGAAACGCTGGAAAATGGTGAACGCTTTCAGTTTGAATCCCAGCAAAGTCGCTATAACATTCATGTCCAGGTACAAAAGCTGATTGTACCGCATCAAACCCTAACGCTACTGGTATTACAGGATGCCAAAAAACTCAATCAGCAAGTGCAACAACTCAAACTTGCCGCACTGGGGCAGCTTTCGGCCAGTATTGCGCATGAAATTCGTAATCCTCTAGCCGCCATTGTCCAGGCCAATGATTTGTATCTAGACTCGGAAGCTGAACAGCAACAGCTACTCCACCAGATGATTGGCCGGCAGGCGACCCGGATTGACCGGATTATTCAGGACACACTGAATATGGTCAAAAATAAAGAAACCCATCCGGTGCCGATTCATCTCAATGAATTTATCCCGTTATTTATCCAGGAAGATCTGGCTGATATTCGTGATCAGATTCAATTTAATATTGATGTCTCGCTGGCGATTCAGTTTGATGAGGCACAATTCCGGCAAATCCTGATAAATCTGATTCGCAACGCCATCCGTCACAATTCAGCAGATGCCAATTACATTCAGCTGAATATACATCCCTATGAACATCGGGTCTGGATTGATATCCGGGATTTCGGCTCAGGTGTAGCCATACACGACCAAGCCCTATTATTTCAACCTTTTTTCAGTACCTCGATTAGTGGAACCGGATTAGGACTGTACTTATCACATAGTTTTTGTGAAGCAAATCAGGCACAATTAAACTATATACAACAAGAACAAGGCGCATGCTTTCGCATTAGCTGCCAACGTATTACGGTATAAAGGGGTTTAAGGGAAATGAGTGTGGAACAACAGCCACTGGTGCTCTTGGTGGATGATGAAGAAGATTTATGCACCCTCATGCAAATGTCGTTGCTGCGGATGGGGATTCGTACGCACATCGCACATCGTCTGCAAGATGCTAAAAAATATCTTGCAGATCATCAATATGATGCCTGTTTAACTGACCTGAACCTGCCCGATGGCAATGGTTTGGAGTTACTGGACTGGATTGGTCATCTCTATCCTGCACTTCCGGTCGCGGTTCTGACCGCCTATGGCAACATGGAAATCGCGATTGCTGCACTCAAGGCCGGTGCCTTTGACTTTGTCAGCAAACCGATCAATCAGAAACATCTGGAACAGCTGCTACAAAAAGCACTGAATAAACCGGTGGATTATTCCCATAATAATCCAAATGATGCTTTAGAACATAAAATGCTGATTGGGCAATCGATACCGATTCAGCACTTACGTATTACCTTACAAAAAATTGCCCGCTCACAGGCACCGGTTTTTATTACTGGCGAATCGGGAACTGGCAAGGAAGTGGTGGCCAATCTGGTCCATCGCCTGAGCAACCGTAATGAAGGCCCTTTTATTGCAATTAACTGTGGTGCGATTCCCACTGAACTGATGGAAAGCGAACTGTTTGGGCATAAGAAAGGCAGCTTTACTGGCGCCGCTCAGGACAAACAGGGGCTGATTCAATCGGCACATGGTGGCAGCCTGTTTCTGGATGAAATTGCAGAACTGCCACTTTCCATGCAGGTCAAACTGTTACGTGCCGTACAGGAAAAACGTATTCGTCCACTCGGTTCAGATACTGAAATTGATGTGGATTTCCGCGTCATCAGTGCCACTCATCAGGATCTGGAAGCCTTGGTACAACAAGGCAAATTCCGTCAGGATTTATATTTCCGTATTCATGTGATGGATCTGACTTTACCGCCGCTGCGTGAACGGAGTCAGGATATTCTCTTACTCGCCGAACATTTTATTCAGAAGATTTGCCAGGAATGGGGCATTGCCAATAAAAAACTGACAGAACGCAGTAAAGAATTTTTATTGGAACAATATTATCCGGGTAATGTACGTGAATTGCGTAATATTATGGAACGTGCAATTACCTTGAGTGATGAAGAGCGGATTGATCTTCAGCATCTGCAAAGTGCACCGTTACGTCAGGCTCTTAATAGCGCTCAGGAGATGAATACGCTCACGAGCGAGATTATTGCGACTGACACCCTGATTGCCCCGAGAAAGCTCCCAGAAGAAGGCCTAGAGCTATATTTAGAAAAGATTGAAAAAGAAGTTCTACTCAATGCGCTGAATCTAACGCACTGGAACCGCACACTGGCCGCGAAAAAGCTCGGTATGTCATTCCGCTCCCTACGCTATCGTTTAAAAAAGTTCGGACTGGATACTGAGGAAGACGAATAATTATTTTTGCAGGAGCAGCAGGTCTGTGACGTGTTCCAGATAGCTCTCCTCACGCATTTCCTGCTTAAACGGATAACTGAAATGTGGCTGCACGCCCCGCCCTTCAATCATCTGACCACTCGGACTGAAGTATTGTGCCACTGTCATTTGTAAAGCAGAACCATTACTCAGTGGAAATAGCTTTTGTACCACACCTTTGCCATAGCTTTGCTCACCGACCACCCAAGCCCGGCTATGTTCTTTCAATGCTGCCGTAAAGACTTCAGCTGCCGAAGCTGAACGGTTATTAATCAGAACGCCCACTTTCAGATTCTGAAATTCAAAACTTGGCAGCGCCTGAAATTGCTGATTGCCTTCCGAACGGCTTTGGGTCGAGACAATCACACCCTGATTCAAAAATAAATCGGCCGATTCTACTGCGGCAGAAAGTAAGCCACCCGGGTTATTGCGTAGATCAAACATCACCGCTTTTAAGCGTCTGTCAGAATAGCTTTCAATCAGGCGCTTGATTTCATTGGCTGTATCTTGCTGGAAAACTTTGACCTGCAATACCAGTACCTGATTATTGTGCAGACTGGATTTAATTTCAGTATCGAGCTTGGTATTCCTTACCAGACGAACCACCGGACTTTGCGGGGAAAGCTGGATCATGAGCGTTGAGCCAACTGCTCCGCTCAATAACTGCCGAACTTGTTCCTGATTAAGGCTACTTAATACCTGATCGTCAATTTTATAAACAGTGACGCCATTACGCAGTCCCTGCTTGGCTGAATCTGCATCGGCATTCAGGCCCTGAACCACCCATTGCTTCATCTGCGAGTTAAATTGCAGATCGAAATCAATGCTGGCCAGATCACCTTCGGTATATTCACGCAGCTGCTTATAATCTTCAGGCGACAAATAGCGGGAATAGCGGTCTAAGCCACTGACCAGACCTTGGATTGCCTGTTGGAACAAGGCGTCGTCATTTTTGTCTTGAATATAATTGTCTTTGACGATGCCATAAATTTGTACGAATTCTTGAATGGATGCCACAGGAATTTCAGTATAGGCCTGACCATCCATTTCCATATCATCGAATGCCGGCTCTTTTGAGCCCGCACCCCAGGCCGAATGACTCAAACACATCAGTAAGCATGGTATAACGACAGACTTCCAATGTGTTGTTGCCATTTTTTACCTTTCTTTAAAATCTTATCGAAAATTATTGATTCAGTTCAATCAGGTTGCGACCTTGCATTTCCGCAGGGACTGGAACTTGCATCAGACTTAATAAGGTCGGTGCGACATCTGCCAATACGCCACCTTCTGCGATCGTGGCCTGAGTTGGACCTACATAAATAAATGGAACCAATTCAGTGGTATGTTGAGTATGCACCTGACCACTGTGATAGTCCTGCATCTGCTCTACATTACCATGATCGGCAGTGATAAGCATATGACCTTTTTGCGCCATCACCGCCTCATAAACCCGGCCTAAGCAGGTATCGACCGCTTCGACCGCTTTCACTGCGGCATCAAAAACACCGGTATGACCGACCATATCACCATTGGCATAGTTCACCACCAGCAGGTCAAATTCGCCTGAATTGATCGCAGCGACCAGCTCATCAGTCACTTCATAAGCACTCATTTCCGGTTTGAGGTCATAAGTTGCTACATTTGGTGATGGAATCAGGATACGTTTTTCACCCGGATATTCATCTTCACGACCGCCACTAAAGAAGAACGTCACGTGTGCATATTTTTCAGTTTCAGCAATACGCAATTGGGTTTTACCCAGATTTGACAGGTATTCACCAATCGAGTTGACCAACGCTTCTGGCATATAGGCCACAGGCGCATCAATCGTTGCTTGGTAACGCGTCAACATCACAAACTTGGCTAAGTTCGGCACCACTTTACGTGCAAATCCAGCAAAATCTTTTTCTACAAATGCGCGAGTCAATTCACGGGCACGATCGGCACGGAAGTTCATGAAGACCACGCTGTCGCCATCCTGAATTTTTGCCAGCTCACCAATGCGGGTGGCTTTGACAAATTCATCCGACTCATCTGCGGCATAAGCCTGTTCCAGACCTTGAACTGCGGTGGCAGCTGTACGGGCCGCTTCGCCTTCAGTCAATAAACGATAGGCCTGTTCGACGCGATCCCAACGGTTGTCACGATCCATCGCGAAGTAACGACCAATCATGCTGGCAATACGACCCTGACCCGGATATTGTGCAAACAGCGCATCCAGTTTTTCCAATGACGGTTGGGCACTTCGTGGCGGCGTATCACGACCATCCAGGAAAGCATGCAAATAAACTTTGACACCACGTTTCAGTGCCAGTTCAGCCATCGCAACAATATGGTCTTCATGCGAATGCACACCACCTTGAGATAAAAGGCCGAGCAAATGCACTGCACCACCTGAAGCTTTGGCTTTCTCCACCGCATCGACGAGTACTTCATGATTGAAGAAATCACCGGTACGAATGTCTTTGGTAATCCGGGTAAAATCCTGATACAGCACACGACCTGCACCGAGGTTCATATGTCCGACTTCCGAGTTCCCCATCTGGCCATCTGGCAGACCAACATCTTCGCCTGAACCCGAGATCAAACCATGCGGATGCTTGTCCTGCATTGCAGTTAAATTTGGTCGTTTAGCTGCTAAAAACGCGTTGTCTTCGACCGCTTCGCGATGACCCACACCATCCATAATCACCAAAACGTGAGGGATTTTGCCAGCAGTTGCATCCGTCATAATGAAATACTCTGTTCGTCTACGAATTAATCGCTCTATTTTAGCGAAGTTTGCAAAAAGAGGCCATGACCAGAGTATGGTTTAAGCCGCTCATCGCGATTGATTTGTTCTATTTTCCTGGGTCTTAGCGTGCCCGATGCAGCAGGTAACCCCCAATACCGAACATGATCAGAATCGGAATAAAGACAAACCATGCCGGAGATGGCGCATAGACCAGACTGGCATAGCCGAGGAAATCCTGTAGATAGAAAAAGCCCAGACCGGCAAATAAGGCAATCACCAGACGAAAACCCATGGATTGCTGACGCAGCGGCCCGAAAATAAATGAACAGGCAATCACCACCAGTGCAATCAGGGCAAAAGGAGAACCGAGTTTCTGCCAGAAAGCCAGTTGATAGGTTTTTGGCACCTGACTATATTCATGCATATAACTTGTGAAACTGATCAGTTGGCTCGGTGACAAGTCTTCAGGATCGATGGTGACCATATGCACATATTTTGGCTGTAATGCCAGTGCCAAAGGTTGCTGTTCCTGCTTGATCAGGGTAGCACTACCATTTTGCAGAATATCGAACTGCTCGGTATTGCTTAATGTCCAGGAGCCATCTGTGACGAATTCACCCTGATCCGCTTGCAAGGTGCCGCGTAAGCGATAATTTTCATCAAAATCCAGCATCTGCACATTTTTCAGCTGACCTTGCGAATTGGCATAATCAATATAAATAAAGCGCTGCCCTTCCCGTGTCCAGTAACCCCGCACTTCGCCCAGTTGCGCGGCTTTACTCGAACTTTTTACGCTCTTGGCCTGTTCATTGGTATAAGGAATCACCCACTCGCTCAAGGCAAATGACAAGACCACCAGCAGTAATGCTGAACGGATCACCCAGCCAACAATCCGCCACAGACTGATCCCGATCGAGCGCATCACAATCAGTTCACTATTTGAGGCTAATGTGCCCAAACCTAAAACCGCACCGATCAGCGCCGAGATCGGCAGAATTTCATAAAGATAATTCGGAGCACCCCAGAGCACATATTTCAAGGCATCCCAGGCGCCATAACCTTCTTTTAGTGAACCCAGCTCACCCAGATAAGTAAATAACACCTGTAAACCCGCCAACACAGCGGTTGCACCCAGCATCGCCAGCGCAGTGGTTTGGGTCACATGTTTTGCAACTATACGACGTGCCAACATTATTAAGACCTCACTCGCTGAATCTGTTTCTTGATTTTCGGGGCCAAATTCTGTTTACGTGAGAACAAGGCACCCGCAATCGCATAAGCAATCAGGATCAATGGATAAGCCCAGATCCCCATTTCCTCTTTACTGATCCGGGTTTTCACGGCCATTAACGCCACAATCAGACTGGCAAAGATCATGAGCGCCGGAAATAACTTGAGATAACGACCTTGGCGCGGACTCACTTCAGACAAGGCCACGGCCAGAATCAAAGCAATCAGAATCGCAAATGGTACAAATACCCGCCAGCCTAATTCACTGGCCACCACAGGATCCTGACGGTTCTGCCACAATTGCGAGGTTGGCAGGGCTTCAACTTCAGCACTGGCAAACTGTGCTTCCTCATCATTTTCTAAACGCAGACGATAGCTTGCAAATTCAGCCTGGGTATATTGCGGAGTGCCCGGATAGATTTCATAACGGCGACCTTGAATCAGATCGACCACATTGGCCGCATCATTTGGCACCTCAATGCGGGTGGCTTCCTGGGCCAGAATCATCACATCCGGTTTACCGGGTTTTTCTGCTCGCTGATAGAAGAAAATATCTTTTAAGTTTTTACGGTCTTCGGACAGATCACCGGCATAAATGGTATAGGGGCCAGAGGAAATAAATTCTTTGGGTCGTACCAGATCAAAGCCGGTGCGTACCGCCTGACTGGTGGTCAGCGCTTCAAACTGGCGGATTCCCCATGGCGCTGCCCAGAGCATCAAGCCGGCTTGGGCAATGAGAAACACCAAGGTCATCGGCACCAGAAGGCGCGCCAATTGATGCCGGCTGACACCACTGCCATTCATCACCGCCATTTCATGGTCGACATATAAACGGCCAAATACCAGCATCAGGCCAATAAAGAAACCGAGCGGAAGAATTAAGGTCAAAAACTCAGGCAAACGGTAGCCAATGATGCTAAATAAAATGCCTGCATCCAGACGGCCTTGCGCTGCGACACCAAAATACTTGATCAGTCGGCCACCCATCATGATCAAGGTCAATAAGGCAATCACCACCAAGGATGTCGAGACAACTTGCTTGACCAGATAACGCCGAATAATCAAATTAATTCTTCCAAAATAAGGTCTATAAAACGAGTGCTAGTTTACCCGAATAGCAAAAATATAAAACCTAGACGGCCCTACCCATTGAAACTCTATTCAGATAAATGGTTCAATGACTGAATGATTTACAAATCTAGACAGGCGTGAAAACAGAATATGAAACTTACAATTAATACGTCATTCCCAGAGAATGGATCAAGTCAATCTTTGTTGATTTTAGTTGACTCAGAACAACTTCAAAATACCACCTCAACCTATCAAATCAACAATTTAGACCGATTAATTGAAGCATCTCAGTTCAAAGCGGCTTTGGCTGAAAGTCTGAGCCTGATTGGCCAAGTCAGTCAGTCCAGCCATGCAGCACTGATCGGTTTAGGCAAAGTCACTGAATTGCAACCAGCAAAACTCGCAAAAATTGCCCAGACTATTATTCAGGCCACTCAAAAAAAATTCAAACAGATTTCTGTAGACCTGACACAACTTCCACAAGAATTGCATTATCTGTTTGCTCTGGCTTTGACTCAAGCCAGCTATGGTTATGATGAATATAAGTCGAAAAAGAATGAATTTGTACTTGAACAGATCGACCTGATTGCCACGCATAGCGTTTTAACGACAGAACAGCTGCAACTGGTTCAAGCAGTACAGAGCGGGCAAAACCTGGCACGTGATCTGGGCAACCGTCCGGGCAATATCTGTTTCCCGGAATATCTGGCAGATCAGGCCATCGCCTTGGCTGCTGAATATCCGGATTTACTGAAAGTCACGGTACTGGATGAACAACAGATGGCAGATTTAGGCATGGGTGCCTTCCTTGCAGTCAGCCAGGGTTCAGAGCGTCCGGGTCGTATTATCAGCATTGAATATCAATCAGAGCGTAGTGAAGCGCCAGTGGTACTGGTCGGTAAAGGCATTACCTTTGATACCGGTGGTATTTCACTCAAACCTGGCGCAGGTATGGATGAAATGAAATACGACATGTGCGGTGCAGCCTCTGTACTGGGTACCATGCGTGCATTGTGTGAGTCCCGCTTAGCTCTGCATGTGGTAGGAACCATTGCCGCAGCAGAAAATATGCCTTCTGGTAAAGCCACTCGTCCGGGTGACATCGTCACGACGATGAGCGGTCAAACGGTTGAAATCCTGAATACCGATGCCGAAGGTCGTCTGGTGTTATGTGACACCCTGACCTATGTGAAACGTTTCAACCCTGCTCTGGTGATTGATATTGCGACCTTGACCGGTGCATGTGTGGTGGCTTTGGGTTCCGTGCTGACAGGTCTGTTCACACCAGATGATAAATTGGCAGCAGAACTGGAAACTGCCGGCCAGCATTCATTTGACCGGGTATGGCGTATGCCGGTCATAGATGACTATCAGGAACAACTCGATTCACCATTTGCCGATATTGGCAATATCGGTGGCCCAAAAGCTGGTTCTGTCACTGCAGCCTGCTTCTTGCAACGTTTTACCCGTGAATATCGCTGGGCACATCTGGATGTTGCAGGTACAGCATGGAACTCAGGTGCCAATAAAGGCGCAACTGGGCGTCCAGTGCCATTATTGATGCAGTTCCTGGCCAACCGCGTTCAAACGAATGGCTAAGGTCAGCTTTTATTTATTTGAAAAAAGTCCTGAACGACAAGTCGAAAGTGCTTGTCGTTTATGCCGCAAGATTCTGCGCCAGCCGGCGCGGATCTGGTTACTATGTGCCGATGCAGCCTTGCAGCAGCAGCTGGATGAACGCCTGTGGAGCTTTGATCCCGCGAGTTTCATTCCGCATGGCATTGATCAGCCTGAGGCTAGCGTGTGTATTTCGGCAACATTGCCTGAACAGTCCGACTGGATTATTTTCAATTTTAATCCGGAAGCACTTGAACCTTACGCAAAATTTAGTCACATTATTGAGATCATTGAAAACCATGAAACGGCTAAACAGCTGGGTCGTGAAAAATTCAAACAATATCGTCGTTTAGGTATTGAGCCCAACACCCATAAGCTTTAACCGATATCACCCACAAGGAGAGGCATGTGGCATTAAATGTAGGTCCAGATTTTAAACAGCGCTGGTTAAATGTGCCAGAAGCTGTACGTCAGACCTTTATCGATGACCTCTCTCGGATCTGTGACATTTTAAAGCCTGAAACCTCTTTAGAAGAATGGCAGATTCGTGATCAGCGCTTACAGCAGGAATCTGAACGCAAGATTGAAGAAGCCTATGCGCAGCGCAAGGCTGAATTGATTGAGGCTGCACGTATTCGCAGACAGCTGGCACTCGAACAGGCCCTGGCCGATAAACGTGCTGCAGAGCAGGCTGCGATTGCACAGTTATATCAGGATGAACAGCGTAAATTTACTGAGCAGACCCAAGCCCTCGCTGACATAAACCTCAGTCTAGAGACAGAAATGCAGCACTATGTTGCCCGTTATCAGAAAAATCCTGAGCATAGTTTTGACTTTGCCCAAGGTCGTATCCAGATTCAAGACCACACCATTTTATCTGAATTAGAGAGTGTGCGTTTGCGTCTGGAACTGGAGGCAGAAACGGTGATTGAACAGACCATCAATGCACTAAGAGAACAAATGCGTGTGGCGGCCCAAGAAGAAATCGACTATATACTGAAAAATTCAGAATTTTCCGAGCAAGTGAGACCTGATTAAAAATCCCAACTCATATAAAAAGCCCGCTCATTCGGTAATGCTGATCAGTTAAGGAGTTTAGAAATAGACCCTTTAACTGTTTAGTCGTTCACGACGAAACCTTAAGGTTTTACATCAAACATCTGTAAAGCATTGGTTAATTTGGTTTTGTCCAAATGAGAAGCAGAGCTTCGCAAGGAAGATATCTTGCGGTGCAATACACCGCATGCCTCAAACAGTTGCGGATGACCTTTCCATCCATCAAATATAATTATGAATTTAAAAAAGAAAATACCAGTCAATTGCTTAACTGACTGGCATCCGGCTGATTCGGATTTTTAATTTGATCTTTTAGAGCACATCGGCCAGCATAAAGGCAGCATTTCCAAGCAAATAGCCAATACTTAACAAAGTACCAATCCAGAGAATACCACCCGTAATATTATAAAAGCTGAATGTGGCAAAACTCATATGGGCTGAACCGGCAGCAAAAGGGCCAAATGAACGAACAAAAGGAATAAAACGCGCAATCAGAATGGTTTTACCGCCATGTTTCATAAAATAGTGATTGGTTTTCACCATATATTCTGGCTTGAAATAGCGTGAATGCCGATTAAAATATTTTAGGCCCAGCACTTTTCCAGTGTAATAATTCACGGTGTAGCCGAGTACCGATGCAGTAAAGAGCAGTAATCCCATCGAATGCAGGGTCAATATATCGCTGCTGGCACATAAAGCTCCTACAGCCAGCAATAAACTGTCACCGGGCAGAAAAAAGAAAAATACTGAGCCGGTTTCCGCAAAAATCACCAGAAACAGGATCGCGTAGATCCACACCCCATATTGATCAAGCAATAGCGGTAATGACTGTTCCAAGTTGAGTAAAAAATCGAGCATTCGACCCGTCCACCAAGGCAATATTTGCAAATTGAATTGCTGATTATCCCGAAAAATAAAAAAACAGTCTAATTTTTCAATCAGACTGTTCAGTATTCAAGCATTCCGCTTATTTTAAAAAGCCATTTTCAGCCAGAAAATCCATGCTGATCTTAGACTGTTCAGTGGTATCTTCGGCTTTATCACCGAGCAATAAACGCTCGATATAACGTGCCAGCACATCCACTTCCAGATTGACCTTGCTACCCACTTTCCAGGTACCGATATTGGTACGTTCAGCCGTATGCGGAATCAAGTTCAGACTAATCACACAGCCACGCAAGTGATTAATGGTCAGGCTAATACCATCGACTGTGACCGAACCTTTTTCTGCCAGATATCTGGCAATTTCAGCCGGTGCAGTGACTTCATAATAAATCGAGCGTGCATCTGCACGCACCAAAGTGATCTCGCCGACTGCATCGACATGACCTGAAACAATATGGCCGCCAAAACGCGTGGTCGGCAACATGGCTTTTTCGACGTTAACAGGTTGACCGGCTTTCCAGTTGCCCAGTGTCGTCCTGTTCAGACTTTCACGGGACACATCAGCTGCATACCAGTTTTCGCCCCAGTCTATGACTGTCAGGCAGATGCCATTTGTAGCAATAGAATCACCCAGATGTACATCCGACATGTCCAGGTCAGTCTGGATACGTAAACGTACATCACCACCCACACTTTGCAGACTGTCTACTTTGCCAAGGCTTTCGATAATACCTGTAAACATTTTTATTTCCTTTTCTATTCTTTTACCAGAGTGCCAACTGGGTACTGACACCAGTGGTATCCACACCGCCCAATTCTGCATAATGATGCAACTGGCTGAGGAGTTGACGGATCGGTGGACCTGACCTGGCATGGGTATCGGTAATCACAATAAATTCCAGTACGCGTGCACGTTCAGATTGGCGCTGTTTGCTGACCCGATAACGTGGTACATCCTGAGTCAGCAAGGTCACCCGGCCACGTTTCAGGTTGGCCTGCAATAAATCAGTGGCGCTGATATTACCATCCGTTGAATAACTGGTCAGAATGAAACGCG
Organism: Acinetobacter sp. YH01008; assembly: GCF_013420435.1. NCBI lineage: Bacteria > Pseudomonadati > Pseudomonadota > Gammaproteobacteria > Moraxellales > Moraxellaceae > Acinetobacter > Acinetobacter sp. YH01008. The sequence continues at coordinate 6,718 of NZ_VOYD01000006.1, read as the reverse complement.
CATTGATGGTCGCCAACAAGTTTTCATAGGCTTCTTTGGCATATTTGGAAGAGTTGTACTGGCTCGGACGCTCTTTGCGCCATGCCCGGTCAATCCCGCTCTTGAAGCCCTTGGTATCTGGCGTCGGTAAATCGGCCTGATCCCATAAGGTCAAAGCATTCAGGACATGGTAATTACTGCTATAGGCATGCTGATTATACGGTGGATCCAGATAAGCCACATCTACTTCAAAACCGCTCATCTGATTGGCCAGATGCTGGGCATCGACACACCACATTTCGGCAGCCATACCTTTCTTCTGATCCGACTCGCAAAAGCGGCTTGGGGTCAGCCACAGTAAAGATTCAATCCGTTCCAGCGCCGTTTGGGTTTTTCCGCCCCAGCCGTGGTGGAAACTCTTGAAAACGCCCGAGGTATTGCTGACAAAACTGGCTGAATACAGTAATGGTGCCAGCAAGGCAGACATCTCTACATCGTCAATGGCACCTTGGGCCTGCCAAGCTGCAATCTGCTGACGAATCGCATCAATACGCATGCCGTTACGACGTTTAAAGAACAAACGGTCACGGGCGGGATCATAAATTTCATCATTGCGCGGACACAGGTTATGCGTGACCCAGCCTTTCACTTCCGGCAGACGGTTCAGATAATCAATGGCTTTCTGATAGCCACCCAATTCTTTAAACGCCGGTGCTTCAGTACAGGCCAGTACCGCATGATTCAATGCATGGCTATAGGGTTCCCAGTCATTGGCAATCACGCGATAACCATTTTGACGGGCTAAGCGTGATACCACACCAGAACCAGCAAAAAAATCAGCAAAAATCGGCGCACGGCCATCTTCACGCTTCAGAGTTCCTGTAATTTCAAGTGCTTCCAGAATCAAATGTAATAAACGGCGTTTGTTGCCCAGATAAGGAACCAGCTGATGGAAAAGATATTCATCGGTGGTACGTGCCGCATGGCGACGTTTATGATAAACCGTAGACTCTGAACTCATAGTGTCTCTTGAAAAGGAATTAACCTGAAGCGCACGTCATCACCCAAGCGGGTCACATCGCGCAGCTTAAATCGGAGTTGTTCTGCCATAAGGCTGAATTCTGCATTAAACATAGTACGTGCAGACTGACCCAATAAGGTCGGTGCAACGTAACTGATCAGTTCATCAACCAATTGTTCTTGTAAAAATGCCGTAGATAAGGTCGCCCCTGCTTCCACCAAGACATCATAAATCTGATGCTGCTCAGCCAGCTGGGACAATAATTGTTTTAAAGGCTGTACCGGCAATTGTAACACACCCAGATCGGCCAGCTCTTGCCGAAAAGGTCCCATCACCAACACGGTGTCGGCTTGCGCTAGAATTTTCGCCGTTAATGGCAAACGCCCCTGACGATCCAAAATGATACGCTTGGGCTGTACTACTGTTTCAATATCTTCAATGCCATCGAGTTGCCGCACATTCAGCTGACAGTCATCGGCCAGAACTGTTTCAATCCCAGTGATGACTGCACCGGAAATGGCCCGCCAATACTGCACGTCCTGACGCGCCTCGGCTCCGGTAATCCATTTCGATTCACCGGATGCCATCGCCGTACGGCCATCCAGACTGGATGCAATTTTAAGTCGCACATACGGCATGCCGGTCGCCATGGCTTTCAGGAAACCTTGATTCAGCTGATGCGCTTGTTCCTGACCAATCCCGACTTCAACATCGATACCGGCATCTTTTAAAATCTGTACACCCTTGCCCGCCACCAGCGGATTTGGATCAGGACAGGCCACGACCACTTTAGCCACACCAGCTTCAACCAGACCCTTGGCACATGGCGGCGTTCGCCCATAATGCGCACACGGCTCCAAAGTGACATACGCGGTTGCACCACGTGCCTGCTCACTAGCCTGACGCAGCGCGAATACTTCAGCATGCGGCTGCCCTGCTTGAGGATGAAAACCCTCACCGATAATGACGCCATCTTTGACAATGACACAGCCGACATTCGGATTGGGCTTGGTCGAGTATTGACCTTGCTGGGCAAGCTGAATTGCGCGGCGCATCCAGACTTGATCTTGATTCAGTTCAGACATGCTTATTCTTGTGATTCTCGCTGTTGCATCTGTTCAATTTGATGACGAAAAGCTTCAACATCCTGGAAATCCTGATAAACCGAAGCGAAACGCACATAGGCCACGTGATCGAGTGCGAATAAAGACTGCATGACAATTTCACCGATGGTACGCGATTTCACATCACGCTCACCCAAACGGCGAATCTGTAACTGGATATCGCTCAAAACTGTTTCAATCTGCTCTTGGGTTACCGGACGTTTCTGCAAGGCATGCATCAGGGAACGACGTAATTTGGCTTCATCAAAGGGTTCATTCTTGCCATCCGATTTAATCACGCGCGGCATCACCACTTCATAACTTTCAAAAGTCGTAAAACGTTCATTACAACTGACACATTCACGGCGACGACGAATCTGACAGCCTTCAGCTGCCAGGCGTGAATCAATCACTTTACTGTCGGCAGTATTGCAAAATGGGCAATGCATAGCGGTTTAATTGAACAAATCCAGATGGATTCCGAGTGTAGCAAAAATTGCAAACTTTGTAGAGTCTTACGCAACATATAGAAAAAAAACAGCCCATTTGGGCTGTTTTGCACTATATATTGATTATTGTGTGTTTATTATTATTCGACACGTTCACCATGCTGGCTCAAATCCAGACCCATGCGCTCATCATCAGATGCGACACGGATACCAATGATCAAGTCAATCACTTTCAGGATGATGAAGGTCATGATGGCAGAGTAAGCGATGGTCGCAAGTACACCTTCAACTTGAACCCAAAGCTGGCTCATCATGTTGGCTGGCGCAGCATCCCCCATAATGAATTCGCTGGCAAAAAAAGCGGTCAAAATTGCACCGACCACACCACCTACACCATGCAGGCCAAACGCATCTAAAGAATCATCGGCTTTCAAGGCACGTTTCAGCGCAGTAATCCCCCAGAAACACACCACACCACCGATCAGACCCATCGCCAATGCACCACCGACAGTCACAAAACCTGCGGCTGGCGTAATCACCACCAGACCAGCAACTGCACCCGATACGCCGCCTAATACAGATGCTTTGCCACGTGCCAGTTTTTCAGTAATCAGCCAAGAGAGCGCTGCCGCTGCCGCTGCCACCTGAGTCACCACCAGCGCATAACCTGCAGAGCCGTTCGCACCCAAGGCAGAACCACCGTTGAAACCGAACCAGCCCACCCAAAGTAAAGATGCACCCACCACAGTAAGGGTCAAGTTGTGTGGCGCCATCGATTCACGGCCCAGGCCCATACGTTTGCCCAGCATATACGCTGCTACCAGACCGGCAACACCCGAGTTGATGTGAACCACTGTACCACCAGCAAAATCGAGCGCACCGTCATTACCCAACCAGCCGCCGCCCCAGACCCAGTGAGTAATCGGCGCATAGACAATCACCACCCAAAGTGCAATGAAAGCAACGAAAGCACCAAATTTCATCCGTTCTGCGATCGAACCACTAATAATTGCAACGGTAATGATGGCAAAAGTCATTTGGAAAATGACAAACAGAATTTCAGGAATGGTGCCTGAAAGCGCCTCTGTGGTAATACCGGCCAACATAAATTTGTCCAAGCTACCAATGAAGGCATTCCCTTCCCCGAAGGCCAGGGTATAACCGATAATCACCCAGACAATGCTGACGACTGCAGCGGCAATAAAGCTATGCGCCATGGTCGCCAGGACGTTTTTCTTACGGACCATACCGCCATAAAAGAGTGCTAGACCCGGAATGGTCATGAGTAAAACTAATGCGGTGGACGTTAAAACCCAGGCAGTATCACCTGTATCTAATGTTGCTTCTTCTGCAGGTACTGCTGTTTCAACTGGCGCTGCTTCAGCAATTGCTGCTGGAGTATCTGCCGTATTATTCAGTGTGATTTCGCCTGTTTCTTCAACAAGCACAATGTCTTCTGCGGGTGGTGTTGCTGTTGCAGCATTTTCAGCCCATGCAACAGAACCACCAAAAAGTGCGCCGGCCATGCCGAACGCAAGTAGCATTTTTTTCATTCGTATCCCCCAACCAAGTTTTTGTGAGTTCTTAGGTACTCAGCAAACTTCGTGCCAAGTTAAACAGCGTCTGCACCTGTTTCACCTGTACGAATACGGATGACTTGTTCTAAGTTCGTCACGAAAATTTTTCCGTCACCAATTTTTCCAGTGCTAGCAACACGCGTAATAGATTCAATGACGGAGTCAACCATGTCATCGCTAATCGCGATTTCAATTTTGACTTTCGGCAGGAAATCTACAACGTATTCAGCACCACGATAGAGTTCAGTATGGCCTTTTTGACGACCAAAGCCTTTCACTTCAGTTACAGTGATGCCTTGAACACCAATTTCAGACAATGCTTCACGAACATCATCCAATTTAAAAGGTTTTACGATTGCAGTTACGAGCTTCATGTTTGTTTTCCTTCGGCTTATTTCACCAGTAAGGTTTTACGTTCAAATTTCATGCCAAGATTCCTAAGGTCGGGGGAAATTAGAAAGCCCGGCATGCGGTTTATTTATACCTTATTTTATACTTATAAAGGTTTTGAATCTTTAAAAAACCGACATTTTTTATGTGGATTTTTACAATATCTCTTATCGATTAAGCCTATATTTTGTCTGAAATACTAGGGTCTGTATTCGAGCAATGCTAAACTGTCGCTTCCTTTCGATGGCGATGGATCAGACAATGATTGAAACCCTATTACAAGCAATTTTGCAGCAAGTTGAACAACCTAAGAAAGATCTGGAACAGAATATTCGTGCTCTATTAAATGAAGCTGTGACAAAAATGGATCTGGTGTCCAAAGAAGAAATTGAACGTCAACGTACTGCCCTCGATAATGCCAATCATCGCCTCAATGATTTGCTGAAACAGGTTGAAGCCTTAGAAGATAAAATTTCGAATAAAAAATAAGCACAAGTACAGTGCACAAAAGACCTAAGACCGATAAAAATAATGCACTAAATTGGAACAATAATAATGTCTTTTGCCAAAATTTATACGCGAGGCTTGCTTGGCCTGCACGCGCCTTTAATTGAAGTCGAGGTTCATGTCAGTTCCGGCATGCCTTCACTCACGATTGTGGGGCTTCCTGAAGCCGCAGTCCGGGAAAGTAAAGACCGGGTGCGTTCTGCCATTTTAAATAGTGGCTTTCAGTTTCCGACCAAACGCCTGACCATTAATCTGGCTCCAGCAGATCTACCGAAAGATGGTTCGCGTCTGGATTTACCGATTGCTTTAGGTATTTTGGTCGCCTCCGGACAGCTTCCGGAAAACTGCACCGATGATCTTGAGTTTATTGGAGAATTGGCTCTCGATGGTCAACTTCGCCCAGTCACAGGGATCCTGAGCATTGCGATTGCCTGTCAACATGATCAGCATCAACTGATGCTGCCGGGTCCGAATGCACAAGAAGCCTGCCAACTCCCGGACTTTAAGGTCTTTGCTGCCAATCATCTAAAAGAGGTGTGTGAGCATCTTGCTCAGACGCAGTGCTTAGCAGAAATACAAACCATCCCAGTCGATACCAACCATTTTTATAAATGTGATCTTGCCGATGTCAAAGGCCAATTGCGGCCACGGCGTGCACTGGAAATTGCAGCAGCGGGTGGCCATTCCCTGCTGTTTCGAGGACCACCGGGGACAGGAAAAACCTTACTCGCATCTCGATTAGCCAGTATTTTACCGCCTTTAAAAACCCAGGAAAATCTGGAAGTTGCCAGTATTTATTCAGTCGCCAATGCCAATCATCCTTTTGGCCAGCGGCCGTTTCGAGCCCCGCATCATACTGCTTCTGCTGTTGCACTGGTCGGTGGCGGCTCACACCCCAAACCGGGTGAAATTACGCTGGCGCATTTGGGCGTGTTATTTCTGGATGAATTGCCTGAATTTGATCGAAAGGTACTGGAAGTTTTGCGCCAGCCTCTGGAAGCCAAAGAAATTGTGATTTCTCGTGCATCACGTCAGATCACTTTTCCAGCCAATTTTCAGCTGGTGGCTGCCATGAATCCCTGCCCATGCGGTTATGCCTTTAATCAGGATATTCGCTGCCAATGTTCGCCTGACAGTATCAAGCGCTATCAGAACCGGATTTCAGGGCCGCTGCTGGATCGGATTGATTTACATATTGATGTACCGCCCTTACAGGCGCATGAGTTACAGGATAATCGGCCGACAGAGGACTCTGAAACGGTCAGACAACGCGTGATAGCAGCTTATGAGATTCAGATGCAACGGCAAAATAGCTTGAATATGAGTCTGAGTCCAAAGCAGCTAGAACATTATGCTGGCTTGGATCAGACTGCCCAGAATATGCTTGAACTGGCTCAACAAAAACTGAATTTATCAGCACGCGGCTACCATCGGGTCTTGCGTGTCGCACGCACCATTGCCGATTTAAGTCAAAGTCCAGATATTCAAAGTCAGCATCTGTCTGAAGCCCTCTCTTATCGCGGGCAGCAGCAGATTTAAGTCATTAAAAAAGGCGACCTAAGGTCCATTGCTGTCCCACAATTTTTCACAAGAGGAAGCTCATTTGTGCTTCCTCTTGTTTTATGGGTATTTTATCGGGTGAAAATAAAGCTTTTAAAGTTCTTCTTTCAAACAAATTCACTTGAATTATTC
>NZ_VOYD01000071.1:0-2414 GCF_013420435.1 Acinetobacter sp. YH01008 | reverse complement strand
CTGGACAAAATGACTCCAGATGAGTTTTACTATGACCAGCTACCACAACAAAATAAGGTAGCTTAACTAGAGCAGAATATCACTTATAAATAAGCTTTTAGTTGTTCAAACAAGTGGGACCACCTCTTTATATCGATGTTAATCGGCTACTAAAACATAATTTTATTTTTTTATGCAAGAGGAAACGTAAGATTCTTCTAAAGCCAATCAAGTTTTAAAGTATGATCAGTCAAATAAGACATCACTTGAGAAGAAAAGATGAAAACAGTAGGCAATGACTTGGTACGTAGTCAGTTGCATCAAAAGCGAAAATGGTATCTGGGGCTGGGCATTTTACTAGTGATTTTTGGTCTGGTCTTGCTAGCGACTTTACCCTTTGCAACCTTGTCCGTGGTATTCATGTTTGGCGTACTGATGATGATCGGCGGGATTCTGCATTTTGTTGCTGCATTTAAAATTTTTCATGGCGGTTTTCGCTGGTTCTGGGCCTTATTCGGTCTTTTATACTTGCTTGCCGGATATTATGCGTTCAGTACACCGCTACAGACCGCGGTGGTCCTGACCCATATTCTGGCGATTATTCTAATTATTGCAGGTATCATCCGGATCTTGAATAGCCTTTTGTTTCGCGCTCTGGGTGGATGGGGCTGGACTTTATTTTCAGGCATCTTGACCCTGCTGGCAGGGATTGTGATTTTGCAATCCCCAGATGCACCGTTTTGGGTCCTGGGCCTGTTTCTGGCGATTGATATTTTATTTCAGGGGATTAATTACCTGACATTTGCGTCTTATATCCGGTATGAAGTCCCGAAAAGTTCAGCTGAGCTTTAAAAGCTCGCATCAAGAGCGCTCCGTGCGCTCTTTTTTATGTCTTGTGATGAATATAAGTGTGATCAGTTTATGTCAAAAATCTTTGTACTTGCGCCGGGTTCCTTATACTGAACTTGCATAAATTATGTTGTGTAACGTATGTAACAAGTTGAAATTATTAAAAATAGGATAACTAAAAATGCAACCGACTGAATTAAAAAAATTACCAGACTGGTTATTAGAACAGTTACCCCAAATAACTGAACCAGCAATTTTATCACTTATAGGTGTTGTTCAAATTTACGGAGCCATCTCTTGTCAGCGAGATCTAAAGTTCGGTAATAGGTTGAAGCTGCGATCGGTAAAATCCTACAAATCGCATCAACACCATATAAGTCTTTATTGTTATGGATGAAATCCACCATTATTTGTGTGGGCGGTCGAGCTCCGCCTGGGCGAAAAAAGCGGCTGCTTTACGTAGAATTTCATTGGCACGCTTTAATTCTTTAATTTCACGTTCCATTTGCTTCATTTTTTCTTGATCAGATATCTGTTGTACTTTAATAGGATTTTGCTGATCTAAATGCTTTTGATGCCAGGCACGAAGTGTTTCAGGAGTACAACCAATCTTAGGCGCAATTGCTGTGATTGCAGCCCAAGTAGAAGGATAATCTTTTTCAGATTCAATTAGTAATTGAACCGCTCTTTCTCTAATTTCGAGGGTATAGGTTGGTTTTTTCATCGGAATAGTCTCTCAGAATATTGAGTCTCCGACAAACCCGGTACGGTTCATTGTTTGTGTTTGGACAAAAGTGATGAATGCAGACCGTTTTGATGTGAAGAAATCATGATCTGAATATTTAAGATAAAAAACCGGCTTTAAGCCGGTTTTTTTATTTAACTTGTAGAATCAATGGTTAATTAAATGGTTACTAAAAAGCAATCACTCTAAATATAAAACAGATTTAACAATAACTTATAAAAATATATGATGCGTATGATACGCATCATACATAAAGCGTTCTATTTTGATATAATTGATCCAATCAACCCATTGTTAGGTTTCATTTAAATTCCATGAGTCTTACTGAAATTAAAGTTCGCCAAGCTCATTGTAAGGAAAAAACCAGTTTTTTATCCGATGAAGATGGGCTTAGCCTGAAGATTGAGCCGAGTGGAAGAAAATCTTGGTGCTATCGCTATACAGATCCACAAACTAAAAAACGTCGACGCATTCAGTTAGGTCGTTATCCTGATTTATCGCTGAAAAAGGCACGACAAGTCAGAGATGACTTTAAAGACAATGATTTCTGTTTTGAACAAGATACTGCCTCTAATGTCATCACCTTTGGTAAGGTCGGGGAGGAGTGGTTACAGTTCAAACTGAAAAATGCCTTCAACGATCTACCCCGCTGTGGTGTACTACAGTTAGCAGAAAGATGCTTACAGCAAGATATTTATCCAGACCTTCAGGATCTACCTTTTCAAAACATCAAGCGTTATGACCTGGTTTCAGTAATCAAAAAAATAGAGGGACGCCAAGTAAAAGAACCTGTCAAGAAAGCTTGTAGTTATTTGAACCAAATTTATGACTACGCTGTAGC
>NZ_VOYD01000070.1:0-2540 GCF_013420435.1 Acinetobacter sp. YH01008 | reverse complement strand
ATCAATTACGCAGAATAATTCGGTACTATTGAACATCAGGACGAGAGTTGTGAGTTTGGTGTGGTAACTCAACTGATGGCTCTAGTCCTCTTATTTTTCAAGTCAATTTCTTATCCGCGATTCGGGTTATTTAATATTTTTGAAAAATGCTATTTTTATTTTTAGTGCGGCTTTGTTTTAATCTATTTCTATACACTTGTAAAAGATAAGTGGCTGAACTGTGCGGGTACTTGAAGGTCTGGCTTATATTTTACTGGACTAATTAAACTTAAACTATTAAAAAATAAATAATTAATAGAAATTAACATTGGTCATTTTTTAGAATTATATGATTAACGGTTATCTGGTTCAGGATTGAAAGTTACTTTATAAAATGGCAGAAGATTTGGAAAATATTTTCAGAATATGAAAACTTTGTGAAAAATAAATAAATATTGTATAACAGGGAGAGTGCAATATTTTGCTATTTTTATTGATTATTAAGAAAGAGTATAAAAATGGAACTGGATCGTTTCGATAAACATATTCTAGAAATATTGACCCATGAGGATGTCAATCTGAATGAACTGTCAGAGCGGGTAAATTTATCTGTGAGTTCAGTCCATCGCCGGATCAAACACTTGATCGATCAAAATATTATCAGTGGCTTAAAGCGTGAAATTAATTATCAGAAATTAGGTTTCACGCTGCATGTACTGTTACAGGTGTCGCTAAGTAAACATGATAGTGATACTTTTGCTAAATTTCTGGAAGAACTGGAAAGTATTCCCGAAGTGATTAATGCCTTTTTGGTCACCGGCCAGTCTGCGGATTTTATTGTCGAAGTAGTGGCGCGAGATATGGAAAATTATAGTGAAATTTTACTCAAGCGTATCGGGAAAATTGAGCATGTGGTTGCACTGCATTCGAGCTTTGTCATTAAAGAATATAATGTCTTTAACTGTAGCGGATTACTCAATAAAGTTTGATCCTAGGCGAGAGTAGTAGACAACTATAAAAAACGCACCCAAGGGTGCGTTTTTAGTTTTGATCAAGCTTAAGCGTCTAATTGCGCCATCACTTCATCAGTAAACTCTACGTTGGTATATACGTTTTGAACATCATCTAAATCTTCAAACATATCGATCATTTTCAAAATCATTTTGGCTTGATCAACATCTGTAATTTCAGCTTTGGTTGAAGGGCTCATCACCACTTCAGCATTGTCAGACTTCAGACCTGCTGCAGTGAGCGCATCCTGTACATCACCAAAGCTTTCAGGCGTGGTAATTACCAGAATTTCATCTTCAGCAATTTCAATATCTTCCGCGCCTGCTTCCAAAGCTACTTCCATGATTTGATCTTCTAAAGAAACATCTTCAAAAGTGATCTCGCCACGTTTGGTAAACAGATAAGCCACTGAACCGGCAGTACCTAAGTTACCATTGGTTTTTGAGAAGCAATGGCGAACATCAGGAACAGTACGATTCAGGTTGTCTGTCATGGTCTCTACCAGAACAGCAACACCACCTACACCATAACCTTCATAGGTCACTTCTTTCAGGTCGTCGTTATCTTCGCCACCCGCACCACGTTGAATGGCACGGTTGATCACATCACGTGTCATATTTACAGATAATGCTTTTTCAACCACCGCACGCAGACGAGGGTTGCTACCTGCATCTGGACCACCGAGTTTTGCCGCAGTGGTTAATTCACGAATATATTTGGTAAAAAGCTTACCACGACTCGCATCTTGTTTTGCTTTACGATGCTTAATATTGGCCCACTTGGAATGACCCGCCATGCGAACTTTGCTCCTTGTAGATTGGCTGTATGCCTATCAGAATGCCGAAATTCTACCATAAGCTTTTTTTTAAAAAAAAGTGTCTGGATTTGAGATTTCAGGATAAAACAAAAAAATTGTATTAAATTTGAACCGTACCGGGTTTGTCGGAGACTTTTTTATTTAAGTTAGGCCGCCTGACCTAACGGGTTAATCTTATCATAGTACATTGCTTCAAACTCAAAAGGCGATACATAACCCAGTGCACTGTGTACACGCTTTTTATTGAACCAATCTACCCAATTTAGTGTCGCAAGTTGTACATCCGCTAAACCTTGCCAATCTGCTTTTAGATATTCAATCACCTCTGTTTTGTATAAGCCATTCACCGTTTCAGCCAAAGCATTATCGTATGAATCACCCGTCGTACCGACTGATGCTCGTAAATTTGCTGCTTCTAAACGATTGGTATAGCGAATGGAAAGATATTGCACACCTCTGTCGGAATGATGAATCACGTTCTTTGGCATGTCTCGATCATGCAATGCTTGCTCTAATGCATCGAGCACCATATCTGTATTCATTCGTGTAGATACTTTCCAGCCAACAATTGCTCGTGAGAACACATCAATAATAAAGGCGGTATAGACCCAGCCTGAATTTGTTTGAATATACGTAAAGTCACTCACCCACAGTTGGTCAGGATGATCAGCAGTAAAATTACGTTTCACTAAATCATCTGCTCGTTTTTGGTCATCTCGGCTACGGGTGGTTT
>NZ_VOYD01000069.1:0-1478 GCF_013420435.1 Acinetobacter sp. YH01008 | reverse complement strand
CGACTGTTTGGGGTTGTATAGTCAAGTAATTAAGTGCATGTGGTGGATGCCTTGGCAGTCAGAGGCGATGAAAGACGTGATAGCCTGCGAAAAGCTCCGGGGAGGCGGCAAATATCCTGTGATCCGGAGATGTCTGAATGGGGAAACCCACTTACCATAAGGTAGGTATTGCATGATGAATACATAGTCATGCAAGGCGAACGAGGGGAAGTGAAACATCTCAGTACCCTTAGGAAAAGAAATCAATTGAGATTCCCTCAGTAGCGGCGAGCGAAAGGGGAAGAGCCCATTAAGTCATATAAGTTCTAGTGGAACGCTCTGGGAAGTGCGACCGTAGACGGTGATAGTCCTGTACACGAAAGGGCTTATATGATGATGTCGAGTAGGGCGAGGCACGTGAAACCTTGTCTGAATATGGGGGGACCATCCTCCAAGGCTAAATACTCCTGACTGACCGATAGTGAACCAGTACCGTGAGGGAAAGGCGAAAAGAACCCCTGTGAGGGGAGTGAAATAGATCCTGAAACCGCATGCATACAAGCAGTGGGAGCCGACTTGTTCGGTGACTGCGTACCTTTTGTATAATGGGTCAGCGACTTATATTCAGTAGCGAGGTTAACCGAATAGGGGAGCCGTAGGGAAACCGAGTCTTAATAGGGCGCATTAGTTGCTGGGTATAGACCCGAAACCAGGTGATCTATCCATGAGCAGGTTGAAGGTTGGGTAACACTAACTGGAGGACCGAACCCACTGTCGTTGAAAAGCCAGGGGATGACTTGTGGATAGGGGTGAAAGGCTAATCAAACTTGGTGATAGCTGGTTCTCCCCGAAAGCTATTTAGGTAGCGCCTCGGACGAATACCATTGGGGGTAGAGCACTGTTTCGGCTAGGGGGTCATCCCGACTTACCAAACCGATGCAAACTCCGAATACCAATGAGTACTATCCGGGAGACAGACTGCGGGTGCTAACGTCCGTAGTCAAGAGGAAAACAATCCAGACCGCCAGCTAAGGCCCCAAAATTATAGTTAAGTGGGAAACGATGTGGGAAGGCATAGACAGCTAGGAGGTTGGCTTAGAAGCAGCCACCCTTTAAAGAAAGCGTAATAGCTCACTAGTCGAGTCGGCCTGCGCGGAAGATGTAACGGGGCTAAAACTATATGCCGAAGCTGCGGATGCATAATTTATTATGCGTGGTAGGGGAGCGTTCTGTAAGCCGATGAAGGTGGATTGAGAAGTCTGCTGGAGGTATCAGAAGTGCGAATGCTGACGTGAGTAACGACAATGCGAGTGAAAAACTCGCACGCTGAAAGACCAAGGGTTCCAGTCCAACGTTAATCGGGGCTGGGTGAGTCGACCCCTAAGGCGAGGCCGAGAGGCGTAGTCGATGGGAAATTGGTTAATATTCCAATACTTCTGTGTAATGCGATGAGAGGACGGAGAAGGTTAAGTCAGCCTGGCGTTGGTTGTCCAGGTGGA
>NZ_VOYD01000068.1:0-3058 GCF_013420435.1 Acinetobacter sp. YH01008 | reverse complement strand
GCGACTCATGAGTGCTCGGTTATATGCGGGCCAATTGGTTGTGCGGTAGATTTTGTGTGTAGGCTTCTTCATTTGAAAATTATATCGCTGAAAAAGCCTTTACAGATAGGTTTGTGCAACAAAGCCGTTTTCTAGGAAAGATCTTCAATACGGTGAAAAAATGGCAAATTCCACGGGTCATCAATACAGATAAAGCAGCGACCTATGGCCATGCTTTATCACGATTAAAGCGAGAAGGAAAATGTCCAGTAGATATTGAGCACAGGCAGATTAAGTATAAAAATAATGTCATTGAATGTGATCATGGTAAGTTAAAGCGAATCATCAGGGCCACATTAGGATTCAAATCTATGAAGACTGCTTATGCCACAATTAAAGGTATTGAAGTCATGCGTGCACTACGTAAAGGACAAGCATCGTCATTTTATTATGGTCAGCCTCAGGGTGAAGTGTGTCTAATCAACAGGGTTTTCGGTCTCTAAGCACTTTTTAAAGGGAACATCATCGACTCAAATCACTATTTGCAACAGTGCCAAGGCTAACCGAGTTATCCGAAGATTCACATCTAGATCATCAAAATGATGCAGTACTTTCACCAAGAGAATCCGAGCCAACTCGGTCGAGTAGCTCGGATTATGATGCCTACTTTTAAAGAGACACCCCCGCCGATCAGTAAACAGTCTTAGGGAACTTATGACGACGTGGGGTGGACTGAGTCCGTTTTACCCAATCTTCTGGATATTCTTGACTGTAAGAATCATGGTAATGACCTGACCAATATTCCTGATTGTCTTCATCTTGGCATTCGTGAACTTGAGAAAAGTTGTAGGTGCTCTGTTGAGCTACAGCATGTTGCTGAAGTATCTTTTCAGCTGTTTTTTCCGCCTGATCTAAAGCCATGAAAATATCGAGCAAGGCTTGGCGCTGTTGATGGTTCAGAACTTTAGCACCTTCGATAATCAGCTGTTTAGCGAGGTTTTTTGGCATGCATGGGTTTGCATCATTGAATTTAGTACGCATAGCAGTTTCCTAGATAAGAGTTTAATTATCTCCATCACTTCTCACGGTAATGGAGGCAACTTAACAGGGGTGAGAATACTGAATCTAGGATCAGCCAGCACGAAGCTGCCCTGCTAAGCTACCATAAGAACTGCTTAACAGTAGGCAAAAAAATAGCCGCAAGTGCGACATTTAATTGCACCTAGATTTTATCAGGTTCTCACACCTGAGCACAGATTTTGCTGTGTTGAAATAAGGTTATCCAGTAAAGAGCAGTGCGTCAAGGTCCTGATCAGTAGTTCTTATAAAAACTGAAAAATAAATAATCAAAGAATGTCAGGAGCTCAATTTATTTTATTATAAAAAAGAGAGGTTCAGTATGAGCCAATGGAGAAGATAAAAATGGCATGCTCCTCATTCTCAGTGTGTATCAGAAAGAATCTATATGGTATTAGGTACAGATATTTGCACATAACTGGCAATTAAAACAGGATATGTGCAATATTAGGACTTAACGACTTTAGGATTGACTAGATTTTTCTATGCCATAAGGTCATAAAATATCTAAATGTGAGTGATGAATAATGATGTATTCTGAAAATGACAGTCCAGTATATATTGCATCAGTGTTGGGAGAGCGCTTAAAACGCATTCGATTAAATCGAGATATGACACAAGCTGAAGTTGCGAGTAAAGCATGGATCAGTCGAAGAACGGTGTTAAATGCTGAGAAAGGTAATGCGAAACTCTCGGATTTAATTGCAATTCTAGCTGCATTAAACATGATTAATAATTTCAATGTTTTAATACCTGAAGAGTCATTTTCACCTATACAGTTGCTTAAACTAAAAGGCAAAGTTCGCAAAAGAGCATCAGGTAATAACAAGCCACCTGTACTGCAACTGGCAAAACCAAAGTCAGATTGGTGACACACATTTCTGATACGGGACTTATTTAGTATTGAGATCATGTCTGAATGGGCTGACCAAAAGTAAAAATTCGTCTGGGGCTATTTTTGCGATCAAGGTTGGTTGAAGGTCTGTGGTTAGTTAAAATATTATTCATGCATAATGCTATTAATCAGTAGGATGATGCTCCCTCATGACAAATCATATCCAGATTATAGATGGATCATCTTTCAAATCGATCTTCGTAGTAGGCGACTTGCATGGTTCTTATCACTTGCTGATGAGCCATCTCAACGCTATCGATTTTGACTTTGATAAAGATTTGTTGATATGCACGGGTGACCTGGTTGATAAAGGCAAAGAAAATTTAGAATGTTTTTCATTGATTAAAAAACCATGGTTTCGAACCGTTCGTGGCAATCACGAAGAAATGTGTATTAAAAGTCTATTTGATTCAAAGCTTAGACATTTACATGAAAGAAATGGTGGTGAGTGGTTCTATCAGTTGTCATCACATCAGCAGCATAAAATTATCAAAAGCTTTGAAGATTTACCAATCGTTATCGAGCTTGAACTTCTAGATAAACGAATAGGAGTAGTTCATGCAGATATTGATATTCATGAATGGGGCGCTTTTAAAGCAGATATCATGCAAGGTGATTACAGGATTTCAGGAATGGTTTCAGCTTACACAAATGCACTATGGGGGCGTGGAAGAGTAAAGAACTATTCAGATAATTATGATGTTGTAGAGAACATAGATGCTATCTATTTGGGACATACGATCGTCAAGGAAATGACCCGGTTAGATAATTGCTATTACATTGATGTGGGTTCATCCTTTACTCAAAAGCTTTGTATAACAAAAATTAAGTGAATATTTTGCAAGACTGAATAGCTACTGATTTTATAGACACCTTTTAGTTAGATTTGGACTGCCACCACTCTCAGCTGTAACTAAGGGGGGTGAATCTCTACACCTATAAGTCTCAATTTTAAAAAAATTAAGGTTTTTCTATTAAAAACGGCTTTGTTGCACAAAGATTTGAAATGCAAAGCGCCCCTAATTGAGCCAAATTTAAGGCGTAACTTGGGTAAGTGGTCGACCTAATTCCGTAAATCTGTTGAGGACTGCTACACGTGCATGAATT
>NZ_VOYD01000067.1:0-3218 GCF_013420435.1 Acinetobacter sp. YH01008 | reverse complement strand
ATGATCATTTTTTTGTTGAACAGTGTGAAATATCTGAAGAGTATTTAATTGAGTAAAATGACATTTTCAAATATATAGATTTATTAGTTCTACTAAAATTAACATAATACACCTTATACGAAATGCTTCTTTTTATTTCATATAAATCATAGTTTTATCGTATAGCAAAAAGCCCAACCCTCTCCGATTGGGCTTTTTTAATGATTGTTCACGTTCCACGCTTAGTATTTAAGCAATGTTTCACGGGATTTGTTAGCTCATATGGATAATCTGATTTTATGGTTTGAAATCCGTTTTTTGATGTAGAGCCTTCAAAATTCGTTTAGCCGTTTCTTCCCTTACACTTTTTGGATCTCGTAAAATCCCACTAATCCAAATCGCAAAAGTAGGATAGTCAGGAAAATTACTTAGATCAGAAAGTTCAGAAAGTTTAGATAGAATAGTGCTGTATTTATTAATTTGGGGATCTGACATATTACAAAATAGCTCTACTGTCTTTGTCTCTCTCTCGGGTGCTATGAGTTTTGGCTTAGGCTTCTCTTTCACAATAAACTTGAAACCAACCACAGACCGTCCTTGTTTAACGTTTTCATAAGTGAGTTCAATGTCTGTATTAGCTGTAATTTCATCTAATGAAGGCTTAATTACACGGTCTTTTAAATTACATAGCTTGTCGTAGGACTTTGGCAAACCTAACTCAGTTTTTATATGCTCTAAGGACATTTCAAATTGTCCCATAGCTTGATATTTTTTTGCTAAATGATATAGGTCGAACGAGTAGTCTTTTTTCAGACTGAGTACGATGTCTTTCTTGTACTTAGTGTATGGATTTAATTTGTCGAACTCTTTGAGCATCAAAAGAACTTCCTCTGGGAAGCATATGGATATTGAACCATTCTCATATATTGCTCTAATGACCCAGTTACAGTAGGTTTTTTTCTTATTATCACCATAGGAAAAATAACGTCTTAACAGGTTTTTACTCGCTTCTTCCATTTGCGAATACGCTGAGTTGGTTTTTATACCGCATTCTTTTGCAAAGCTCTCTGATGTTATGGTGATTGCATCTTTTTCAGTTGCATCAATTATCCGAGCTATAGGACTAGCAAGAATTAATAAGCGTTTTTCATCAATACTCATGCTTTTAAAGCACTCTTGAATCGTATTCTGCATAACAACCCAAGATACAGGGTATGTTTTTTTATAATCCATGAAACTACATTCCGCAAGAAGTAGTTTTTTATATCATATTGATTTATTTTTGCACACGATTTTTGTAGTTTTTAACATAAAACTACATTAAATATAGTGTAGTTTAGTTCATGCCATTTGTAGTTTCTAATCATGCCATTTGTAGTTTCTAATGTGCCAAAATCATGCCATTTGTAGTTTAGTTCATGCCATTTGTAGTTTTTTAAAGTCTGAAAGCCTTGCTATATGTGGTCTGGAAGGGTGTCTAAAAGTATTTAAAAGCTTTTTAAAAGAATAAAAGAGAATTAAAGGAAAAATCAAAGGCTATGGCACTCGCTTCGCTCGTGTCGTTTCAAAAGCAAAACCAAGAGCAAAAAGATTGATAATGCATTCGCTATGCTCATGCTTTTTTAAGATCAAAAGCCCCAAAGTTCGCACCCATTCGGGATGCTCTGTACTTACCGTTTTAGATTAAAAGGGAGTTTGTAATCAGGGAAAAGGCGTTGCTGAAATTTTTATGATGCTCAATCGCTCGTAGACACTCGCTTGGTTTAAACCTGTGAGGTTCAAAAAGAAAAAAACAAAGCGAACGGAGTGTGAGTGACATAAAGATAAATCGCTCATTCCCCCTCTGATTACTGTTTTGCTGAATTAGATTAAAAATCTAATTCAAAATCATTTTTAGGTTTTGGTTTATGCTCAGGTTCATAAGTTTGTTGAGAAGTATTCTGTCTAGGCAATGGATTTTTAATTTCGTAAATATCACTTTTAATAGTCTCAAAACTCTTTAAACACGCTTGATATGATTCTCTTTGCTGTTTCAAATGGTCGTTTTGAGGCTCTAAAATCTTCTCACATTTCAGATATTTCAGCATTTGATTGTCATTTTTGATCATTTTCTCAAATTTATCGTATTCCCATTCGTGGATATTTGAACGTGCACGGCTAATGTACGTTTCTAAATTTTTAGATTTTTTCTTTATGTAATCAATCAATTGTAGTGGGTTTTTATTGTTATAGGCCTCCTGTTGCTTGTCGCATAGTTCTTTGTGATAACCAACGTAATCGGGGTAATAACCGTCACTTCGCAAGTAACTGAAATTCGTAGCCGGTTTTGGCTTGAGTCGAATTTCCGCTACTGTGGTTTCTAGTCGTTCAAGTTGTTGATTAACGCTATTAATCTTTCTACAGTTTCCCCAAGCGTATTGATCTGCTTGCTTTGCGTCTCCAAATCTTCGTAAAAGTTGTTGGGTACTTTCAATTGCAAGATTTTCGAGAGTGCTTTCTCGATGTCCGCCTGCTGTGTGCCAATTGTCATTTGAATGGGTCTTAATTCTATCTTCACCAAGTCGCTGACAATGCTGTTTAAATCCAGTTGATTTAATGCTCTCGCTAATTGCGTTTGTAATTGGGTCTTCAAGTTTTCTTGAAATGCTTGCTGTAACTGCTCCGAAAAGTTGCCCTGCTCTAGCTTTGAAAGCTCTGCTTTCAGTGTCAAAATTAAGGCTTGCTGTGCTTCTTTCTCTGTATTCAGATTGCTGATTTTGCTCTTTAGACTCAGCTCGACTTCGCTGTAGTCGCTCAAAATGGTCTTTAATGAATCGATTTGTTGACTCAAAACCTTGTTTTGCTCGGCTAACAAGTTGTTTTGTTGCATCAATAAGCTGTTTTGCTCTGTCAAAAATTGGTCGATTTCGGTCTGCATGATCTAGTTCCGTATTTGTTTCAAGTAGTTGATCTGGTTTGTAATCACTTGTGAATTCTGTTGAATCATTTGCTCTTGTGCTTTGATTGTTTTTAAATTTGTATTGGCTTGATAGCCTAGATATAAAATTATTAAAAGAATCAGCAGTCCAAAAGCTATCATCCCCCATAGGATGTGTGTTGCTCTCTGGTTGCCCAATTTTTCCGTCAAAAGGCTCTGCAACTGACTCTCTATTGTCTCTCTCTGCCCCTCTATCGCTTGCTGTACTTGGTGTTGAATGCTGTTCTGCAGGAGCTTTTCGTCGATTCTGAGGCTCTGCAAC
>NZ_VOYD01000066.1:0-3647 GCF_013420435.1 Acinetobacter sp. YH01008 | reverse complement strand
TTCAAATGGCGATTCAGCGTTTAATTGGTTTTGGGAAAAAAGAAGAGTTTAAGGAAATTTTGGCAATTTTAAGAAAGCAGAATCCTGATAGGATAAGGGTTCTGTGAAATTTGTCGTGTACAGAGTATAATAATAATAATCGAGCATGAGTCTCATACGGATGCTCGGGTCGAAAGGGAATCCCCAGGCGAGTAACCTGTTTGCGGTGATCCATTAGCTGCAGGAGCAGAAGAGCATACATCTGGAAGCAAAGCCAGGAAAGCGGCCTATGGAGCTGTGCGGCAGCGCTCAGTAGGCAATTTTTCAAAATATTGTTAAGCCTTTTCTGAGCATGGTATTTTTCATGGTATTACCAATTAGCAGGAAAATAAGCCATTGAATATAAAAGATAAAAATGTCTTGTTTACAATAAAGTGGGAGTAGTAATTTCGTTACTTTGTTTAGAATTTCTTCAGAAATATTTCTTAATAAATCGTGTTTTTCAACAAGCGTAAAATTACTTTCTAAAATCTCTTGTTGTTTAGCTCGAGTTTGGGTATAAGCCCCATAATAAAATTGACGAGGATCTTTAAGCACGTACCAATCTTTCATTTGGATTACAGTACGGCCCTTATCGTAAAGATCAAATTCAGGCTGCCATAAAGGTTTGTAATGAAAATTAATTTCTTCCTGAATATCGTAGGTCGCTTCTTGATAACGTGAAGCTGGTTTATCACCAAATCTTTTTTCAATATAAGCATAAGTATTTCTTAAAGGCTTAACTGAAGATGTTTTAATATCAATTTGCATATAAATCTTCCTGATTTTTTAATAAAGACTAGAGTTTTTATTCTCTAATACCGGCCTGTCCAAATCGCCACTTCATGCGGTCATATTCAATCTTTGCAAAATCATCCGTACTTAGGTGCTGTACTTGATGGTGTGCGCAGAATTCTTCAAAAGCCTTGACTGGCATAATCATTTCTACAGCTAACTCTGGATCACCTATCGAAAATTCAAATTCGATATATTTGTCACGCTGAGTCCCTGTAACATGAATAAAGCAAGGAGGCTGTTCTACATTGAGTTGCTGCATACCAAAATCCTCATATTCTCCATAAGATTATTGCAACTTGCATGCCAATTTTATTTATTATTATTTTTCAAATATTTATGATTTTCTCTTTTTTATTTCATACAATGTTCTTTATCAAATTGGGGTCGTTTGCGGGAGAGGGCGAAATCCTACGCTAAGGCTTTGGCCAACGATATTCTCCGGTAAGATTGATGTGTTCCCAGGGGATAGGAGAAGTCGCTTGATATCTAGTATGACGTCTGTCGCACCTGCTTGATCGCGGCCGCGATAGCTAGATCGCGTTGCTCCTCTTCTCCATCCGCGTTCCAAGCTGCGGAAAGGCACCCATAAGCGTACGCCTGGTCGAGCAGGCGACGCGGATCGACGTCCAGCGCACGAGAGAATGCGTCCGCCATCTGTGCAATGCGTCTAGGATCGAGACAAAGGTCGTCTCTGTCAGCCGGATCGTAGAACATATTGGCGGCGCCAAAGCCCACTTCACCGACCAGACCGACGGGATCTATCACCAGCCAGCCGCGACTGGAGAACATGATGTTTTCATGATGCAGATCGCCATGTAGCCCACGCAGTTCCGAGGCATTGCTCATCATTTGATCGGCTATAATCGCCGCGTGGACGTAGTCAGTTTGACAACCTGCGTTTTGATCATCGCGCGCCCGCTGAAACAAAGCTGCAAAGCGATCCCGGATCGGGAGAAGGGCAGAAGGCAGGGGTTCCTCAGATGCGGCATACAGCTTCGCCATTAGTTCCGCTGCAATTTCGGTCGCCTGGTAGTCGCCGTGCTCGGCAACGATGTGAGAGAGCATTCGCTCCCCGGCATATTCGAGCAACATCAGATTGTTCTCACGACCGAGCAACCGGACTGCTCCCCTCCCATTGCGCCATACCAGATAGTCGGCCCCGCGCAGTTCATCAGCAATGTCTTCTATAGGTTTCAATCCCTTGACGATTGCAGGAGTCCCGTCTGGCAATGAAACTTTCCAAACGAGGCTGGAAAAGGTGTCCGCAATGAGAACAGGTTGCGAAACGTGCCAATGAGCAGGAAAAACAGGCGGCATGAACATCAACCCCAAGTCAGAGGGTCCAATCGCAGATAGAAGGCAAGGCGTTCGCGGTCGGGGGCTTCGATCCCCAATACATTGAATAGGACAGCGAAGGCGCGCTCTGCTTCATCTGGCGCTGCCCAGTTCTCTTCGGCGTTAGCAATCATGAGTGCCAAATCGGCATAGCGATCTGCTGTTCCGAGCCGCCCAAGGTCGATCAGACCCGTGCATTGAAGAGTTTTAGGGTCCACCATGAAGTTCGGCATGCAGGGATCACCATGGCAAACAACCATATCGGTGCGCTCTTGGTCGAGCCGCACCGGTAGCTCTCGTTCGACACGAGCCAAAAGATCGAGCTGCGGCGTACTCTTGTCCTCGTCCGGTAAGAAGTCGGGATTGACGGCATTGCGGGACACCACATCAACGGCGCGTCCGAACATTCGCGACAGCCTGCGCTCAAACGGACATTGATCAACCGATAGGCTGTGAACAGCGCCAAGTTGCTGCCCCATTGACGGCCACGCTTTGAGCAAATCCGCTCCAGACAGATCAGCCGCCGGTACTCCCGGAATTGCCGTTATCACCAAGCATGCACCCTCCTGTTCCTCCTGCCAGTTGATCACCTCGGGGCAAGCCACACCTCGACCTTTGAGCCAAATGAGGCGGTCACGCTCTCCAGCGAGCTCACCGCGGCGGGAAGCAGGTGCGATTTTCGCGAAGGCATGCCCGTCACCACGTCGAAAAACAAAATCACCAGATTCTCCGCCTCTGACAGGCAACCAGTCAGAATGCGATTCACCAAAAAAAATATTAGTTCGATTCAATGGAGGTTCCTTCAGTTTTCTGATGAAGCGCGGAGGTGAGAGGTGGTCCCACTTGTTTGAACAACTAAAAGCTTATTTATAAGTGATACTCTGCTCTAGTTAAGCTACCTTATTTTGTTGTGGTAGCTGGTCATAGTAAAACTCATCTGGAGTCATTTTGTCCAGACTCGAATGAGGTCGTTTCAAATTATAAAATTCAAAATATGCGTTTAATTGCTTCTTCGCATCCAAAACATTGCTGTAGGCTTTGAGATACACCTCTTCATATTTAACGCTCCGCCATAATCGTTCAACCATCACATTATCAACCCATCGACCTTTACCATCCATACTGATTTGAATGCCATTTGATTTCAATACATCAATAAATGCATCACTGGTAAACTGACTGCCTTGGTCTGTATTAAAGACTTCAGGTCGGCCATATTTTTCAATAGCTTCATTTAATGTTTCTATGCAAAATGTAACCTCCATACTAATCGATACTCTATGCGCAAGTACCTTGCGGCTATGCCAATCAATCACAGCACATAAATAAACAAAGCCTTTTGCCATAGGGATATACGTTATATCCGTAGACCACACTTGATTACTGCGCTGAATAGCCAATCCTTTGAGCAGATATGGATATTTACGGTGAGCTTGATTGGCCTGACTTAGATTTGGTTTACGATATAACGCATTAATGCCCATTTTCTTCATTAA
>NZ_VOYD01000065.1:0-3765 GCF_013420435.1 Acinetobacter sp. YH01008 | reverse complement strand
AGTACTGCTAAGTGAAAATCGTACTTTTATACATAGACTTAAAACATTATGGGGTTTCAAATGGATAGTAAACAATATACTTGCCGTGTTACATGGTCAGCAGAATATAATGAGTATGTTGGGTTGTTCGAACCACAAGCACTAGCCATTTGTTGTAATTCAGCTTTAAGCGCCCTTAATTCTTTCATGCGTTTATTCACTAGTGCAAGTTGCTGATCAATTAATGCATTAACGCTAGAGCAGCTTTCTTCTGGCTTATTTTTTAATTCGATAAGACGTTTAATATCATTGAGTGATATATCTAGGCTGCGACAATGCTTTACGAATTCCAATTGTTTAAGTGCTTTGCTATCATACAGCCTGAAATTACCTTCTGAACGATTTGGATTTAACAGTAATCCTTCTCTTTCATAATATCTAATCGTTTGTATTGAACAGCCCGATTTTTTTGACGATTCGCCTATTTTCATCAATTTCCCCCAGACATTTGACTCTATAGTTACTATAGAGTCTATAGTATAAGTATGCAACGAAAAGGATATATAAAAAATGACTGAGAAATATTTAAACAATACGAATATCGTTAATTTTGAACACAAAGATATCCAATCCTTGATCGATCAACGTAGGTGGAAAAACTTGGATAACTTCAACAAAATTGGTGCCGCTTATCAGTTTGTAAAAGATGAGATTTTCTTTGGTTATAATGAAAGCGATGATATTGCAGCAAGCGATGTGCTAGCAGATGGTTATGGACAATGTAATACTAAGGGTAATCTGTTAATGGCACTATTGCGTGGACTAGGCATTCAATGCCGATTTCATGGGTTTACCATAGACCAGCAACTACAAAAAGGTGCTATCCCAAGCTATGTATTTTGGTTAGCACCTAAATACATCATTCATAGTTGGGTAGAAGTTTACTTTGAAGGGCGTTGGATAAACTTAGAGGGCTTTATATTGGATGAGCAATACTTAAGCTCTCTACAGGAGAAATTTGACCAAGTAAAAGATGATTTTTGTGGTTATGGTGTTGCAACAAAGTGCTTTTCATCACCAGATACAGATTGGCGTGGAGAAAATACCTATATTCAAAAAGAAGGTATTCATGATGACTTTGGGCTTTATGATTCCCCTGATGAGTTCTATCTCGAAAAAGGGACTAACTTGTCGGGGTTCAAACGCTGGATATATCAACGCTTGATACGTCACTTGATTAATATGAATGTATCAAAACTAAGAAATAGAAAAGTACTAGAGGTACAAAATGCACAACCATAATCATAGTCATCAACATGGTAAAGATGACCGTATTGGTTGGGCATTTTTCCTTAATGTGACATTCACTATTATCGAATTTATAGGTGGTTGGCTCACTAACAGTACGGCGATAATGGCAGATGCAGTTCACGATCTTGGTGATAGTCTTTCAATAGGTTTTGCGTGGATTTTAAGTCGTTTTTCAGATAAAGAAGCATCAGATAAGTTTAGTTATGGTTATCGTAGACTTACTCTCTTTGGCGCATTGATAAACAGTATTGTTTTAATCATTGGCTCAATTTGGATTTTATTTGAAGCAATTCCAAAGCTGTCCAATCCTGAAATGCCTGTAGTCGAGGGGATGTTAGGGCTAGCGATACTCGGCGTTGCCGTTAACGGATATGCTGTATTAAAATTAAAAGCGGGTGAAACATTAAATGAGAAAGTACTGACATGGCACCTTCTTGAAGATGTACTTGGATGGGTTGCCGTTCTTATAGTCTCTATCGTACTGTTGTTCGCTGAACTGCCGATATTAGATCCCCTTTTATCAATAGGGTTCACGCTGTTCATCTTGTTTAATGTTTTCAAAAACCTGAAATCAACACTCGTTTTATTTCTTCAAGCTGCACCCGATAAAGAGACTCAAAAGCGTATTAAACTATCACTAATGGAATTTCCTGAAGTTAATGGTATCCACCACATGCACTTTTGGTCACTAGATGGTGAAAGTCACGTTTTAACAGCGCACCTTGAGCTGAGTGACAACTTTGACGTTAAAGAATTAATTAGGCTTAAACAAGAAGTTGCAGCTAAATTATCTTCCTATCATTTATCGCATACAACGATAGAGTTTGAGTTTTTAAATGAAAATTGTCGGGATGAAGCGCAGTAAGCTTTATCAATAAAATGTTGGGCATACAATATTAAAAGCAGCTTAATTAGGCATAACCTAGTAATTAAGCTGCTTTTTTTGATTTTAAATTTCGTCGGATTGCTGTTTGCTACTCTCAGAGCCATGCGCCCATTGATATAAAATAGGCAATACAAACAAAGTTAAAATTGTAGAAGATACAATACCGCCGATAACAACTGTTGCTAGTGGTCGTTGTACTTCTGCACCAATTCCAGTGTTTAACGCCATTGGAATAAAACCTAAACTTGCGACCAGTGCCGTCATTAAAATAGGTCTTAAACGAATGATGTGCTGAGTTTCCATCATTGTCTTGGCTTGATGCGGATCAGTCTAAAGCATTCTCAGGAATAGAGGAGCTCGTTGCTGATGTTGTAGCTGATATGATTAGCAATAATGAAAAAGTTCCTACACCACTCTCCGGGAAAATATAGTAGGCAGTTTGTTGTCCTTGTTCTCAGTGGTTCAACAAAAACTAGCCCTCGAAGCCGCAGAACGTGGCGTGGACATAAATTGTTTAGTATCAGTAAAAAGAGCGATGTAATTTTAGTACGAGTGAGTGATAGAGCAGGAACCTATGCTTCATATATTCAGTAAATGGTATGTTTTTGAATTAATAGGTATTTTTAAATAAAGCTTTCTTTGATTTAGTGCTTTTTATTTAATAAATTAATTTTAAAAACAACTTAGGCTAATTGATAAACACTATCTGGAAAGATTAAAAGAAAATATTTTTTAATTTCTGCTAATTCATTTAAGGCAGGTTCCCTTTCAAGCAGTTGAAATGTCCAAATAAGTACAGCCTGATGATTATCATAGCAAGTATTTACTCCAAGAAAATTAGCCATTCCATAACTTCTATTGATGTTCATTTCTTTAATTAATTGATTTCCTAAGTCACGAGCTTGCTGGCTGATCAATAACTCATTTGGTAACACGGCGGTCATCTCCACAAAATAATCTAATGCAGGTTCAATCCTTATATTTAAAAAGTTATAATTTAGTTGAAATGGATAAAATATACTTTCTATAAGTTGTAATAACCTGCTGTAGGTTAATTTTAGCAAAGTATTACTCAGTCAACAACTTCAAATAACCCACAGCAAGTTATTTTTTGTAAATTAATTTAAATATGATTACTTGTAAGTTATCTAGCCTCATGGGCGATAGAAAAATTTTAAAATTAAGTGAAGTGGTGCATGCAACAGGTATCAATCGCAACACGCTCACAAGTATGTATTATGACCGTGCTGTACGTATTGAATTACCAGTCGCCGATAAGTTGTGTAAGTACTTTAACTGTACGATGAATGATTTGTTTGAGTTTAAGGAAGAAGTTGAAGAAAAAGATTAACTTAATACTTCGTTTGATAAGTTTTTCGAAGAAAAAGACTAGCCAATACTTAGTTTGATAAGTTTTTCTCTGCAGATCTAATATTGAATTTTATAAAATATCATTACAAACAGAGGTGGTTCCACTTGTTTGAACAACTAAAAGCGTATTTATAAGTGATATTCCGCTCTAGTTAAGCCACCTTGTTTTGTTGGGGTAGCTGATCATAGTAAAACTCATTTGGTGTCATTTTGTCTAG
>NZ_VOYD01000064.1:0-3775 GCF_013420435.1 Acinetobacter sp. YH01008 | reverse complement strand
TACAAGCGTTTGCCAAAAACAGAAAATACATGTTTTTCCAATGCACTTTTATTTCTGGTCATCGTGTCCTGCACCCAAGTATTCGCTTTGGTGTCTAACCATTCACGGGCCAGAACTTCAAAGGTGGCATTGTGCTGTTCTAGTTCTTGCCGTTTACGTTCTTGCTTGGTGATGATTGGATTATCGCCGTGTGAAATATCCTTAATGATTTCTCTGGCCTTTTTACGTGCGCCAGCTCCCGACAATTCAGGATACGTACCGATGCCAAGCCGCGACCATTTGCCATTTGCCTTCTTGTATCTGAATAACCACGCTTTTTTACTATCAGGCTTTACACGGGAATATAAGCCTTCGCCGTCCAGCTCCCGATACTCTTTTGATTCAGGTTCCAGATTAGCTAATATGGTATCTGATAGCGGCCACTTTTTAATATCGGATCTTTTCATTTTTGTATCACTGCGGTTTCAATAATTATTGAATGACACAAAGTGTGATACATGATAAGCAATGCTGTAGATATTTATAATTCGTTATAAGTACCCGTAAAAAAGCCCTGAATCCTTTATAGATCTGGGCTTTCCAATTCATAAGTCATTATATAACGTCATGTGAATTTATAAATTTGGTGGAGGTGGCGTCAATTGAACTCAAACCCTAACCTATTAATTCTCAAGCTATTTTACTGAATAAAAAAATTCATTGACCCAATTTTGACCCAAATTAGATTTAATGCATTGAATCACTTTAAAATCTTATTCAAATCCGAATTCAGGATTTGAAGTGGCGTACCGATTCTACCATTATTATAATTCAATAAAAATACCATGTTATAACATATCATTTCTTTGATTTTCTTTTTTGATGTATCATTCTTTTAGATATATTCAGGGACAAGGTAATGTTTGAAATTATTGATGATTTAAAAAATAAATTAGATCAACATCGCCCTCTCTCTCCGTCAATTGTCAAAAACTTACAAGAAGATCTTATTGTCCGTTGGACCTATCATTCGAATGCAATTGAAGGTAATACACTTACCCTACTAGAAACAAAAGTAGTACTGGAAGGTATTACTGTTGGTGGAAAGGCATTAAGAGAACACTTCGAAGCGATCAACCATAGAAATGCAATTTACTATGTTGAAGATATTATTCGGAAAGAGGAGTCTTTTTCTGAATGGCAAATTCGTAATATCCATCAGCTTATCTTAAAGAATATTGATGATGATAATGCTGGACGTTATCGTCAACAAAATGTCCTGATATCAGGTGCTACGTCTACCCCGCCTGATTACACCTTATTAAATGACAAGATGGCTCAATTAGTAGACTGGTATAATAGTGAAGCACATAAACTACATCCAATTGAACGAGCAGCCAAAGTACATGCTGATTTTGTTGGCATTCATCCATTCATTGATGGCAATGGGCGTACATCACGTCTATTGATGAATCTTGAATTATTAAAAGCTGGCTATCCGCCTTGTGTTATCACTGTTGAAAGTCGATTAGCTTATTATGAAGCTCTTGATCAATGGATGTCTTATGGGAAAACTGATGCATTTATCCACTTGGTTTCCGATGCGGTACTCGAAGGATTTAAACCGTATCAAGTTGTTTTAGGTCTTTAAAATGAAGACTTAGTTTATACAATAGTATCAAAATTCTACTTATGCCGATCCATAATTTTATGGGCTTATAAATTATGAACAAACTCGAATTCATGATTTAATATAATCTCGTGCTTTAATTTCTTTTTCACACAATAAACATGAATTTTTTTATAGAATCAAAACCACCTACTTCCGATGATATTAATACTTTATGTGGAAAGATTTTAAGTCATGAAATCAAAGTTCATTTTTTTGAAAAAAAAATTTCTGAGCTTGTACAACAATTTCAAATCAATCATCCTCCCCAAAATCTTCAACATATTTCTCAAACTGATTTAAACACCTTACATATCTTAGGTTTTAATTTTAAAAATGCTCAACAGTTACCATCAATTGGTTTGATCGGCTTTGGACTGTTAAACTTATTTTCCTTCTTACTTATTTTAACCCATCTACTGCTTTTTCAAACAGCATCTGATTGGGTAAATCTTATTCCTACCTATATTGAATGCAGCATATTTTTCTTAATTTGCGTAGGTTCGGGTTTAATGTTCAGAGCAACGCGTGTAACTCGAAGAGTTGATGAAATTTTATGGAGTATTTTCTCCATGATTGGACTTGTCCTTGCATTTGGTTCTGCACAACGTCTATTTTTTTATGCTGATCACTTAATTCCATTTAGCTTGCATAAAAGTTTAATCCCTAGCCAAATTTTCCATTTATATACTCAGATTCCTGCAAGCACGTGGGCACAATTTTTATTCATTTTATATTGTATTATTGGGATCGTTATCTTTTATGTAAGCTCATATTTATTTTCTGCATCCCCTGAAATTGCCAATATTGTGCGACGCTACCCTGATATTTTCCATGTTGGAAATCCACATGAATTGCAGCAAGAAAAACGAGACTTAATCCAAGAAATCAATAAAGCAAACAACAACCTAAGAGCATTTGAGCGCTTCAAAGCCAAGGTAATTTCAGAACTTGAAAATGATCCAATCCTAGAGCATATAAACCTCTCTCCCACTATTGAATTAATTGACCCTATTCAAAAGATACAAGAGAAATTAACCTGTCTTTCTCTTGATCACAGTCATCTAGAACAACAATATCAACTTGAGCGCATTCAACATTTACTGAGTAGCCTACAACTACTCTCTCAAGATGCATCATCTCTACAACAGCAGTTTGAAATATTTAATACTGTTCAGGCAGAGAGAATATAAATGCATTTAAGTCAAAATTCCAAGAAGCTTTGGCCACTTTTGTGGATGTTATTCTGTTGTACTGTCCTAATTAATTGTATACTTCTCTACCAATTCGATAAAAAGAATCAACGTGACCGCTTTACAGGTTGCCTCAACAAAATTGAACAAAAACATGTTTTTGTCATTGATCCATCATCGATTCATAGCACTCAAACACAATCTGAAATTCTATCTAGAATTACACAGCAAGCCCACAAGATCAAACGTGAAGATTTAGCTTTAGTATATGTGATAAATGGTCAATCCATGAGTGAATTACAACCTGTATTTAAAGCATGTCACGCCGATACGAACTTTGAAAAATTATTTTTGAAATCTGTACAGTATGCGGTCTATGCTCAAACACAGCATTCAACAGCCATTCCGCTTGCTGAAGCATTACTCGATATCGAGCTAAGTCAACATCAGATTCAGCCGAAGCAAACTCGATTATTTATTTTTTCCAATTTCTTACAAAATTCACAAAATTTGTCATTTGCAGAAAGTACAGATCTAAAGGCAGCGATTAATCAATTCAAATTAAGCCGCCTTGGTGGTGTACAACGTCCAACTTTTATCAACACCACTGTATATTTACATATTATTCCGCCTGCACAACTCACTGAGAACCTACTCAATATTCGTGATGGTTTTTGGATATGGTTTTTTGGAGATATGCGTGGCGATAGACGTGCATATGGTTTGGAACGTCACGATCTACCAGGTTCATAATATTTTTTAGAGGGGATTCATCATGTCATTTGCAGCAAAAAAAGGGCTTCCAAGTCATTGCTGTCCCACAATTTTTCACAAGAGGAAGCTCATTTGTGCTTCCTCTTGTTTTATGGGTATTTTATCGGGTGAAAATAAAGCTTTTAAAGTTCTTCTTTCAAACAAATTCACTTGAATTATT
>NZ_VOYD01000063.1:0-3961 GCF_013420435.1 Acinetobacter sp. YH01008 | reverse complement strand
GTTGCAGAGCCTCAGAATCGACGAAAAGCTCCTGCAGAACAGCATTCAACACCAAGTACAGCAAGCGATAGAGGGGCAGAGAGAGACAATAGAGAGTCAGTTGCAGAGCCTTTTGACGGAAAAATTGAACAGTCAGAGAGCACTTTACGGACTACTTGGGACAGTGATATTTACAGTGTTGATGTTTTTAATCAGTTTTTATTTCGCCTTTCAAACACGAACCCACGTAAAAACAATCGAAGCACAAAAGCAAATGATTCAACAGAACGCACAAGCGATAACAAACCAAATCAACTATTTGAACAGCCTACGGAGATAAGGCATGCA
Organism: Acinetobacter sp. YH01008; assembly: GCF_013420435.1. Classification (NCBI taxonomy): domain Bacteria; kingdom Pseudomonadati; phylum Pseudomonadota; class Gammaproteobacteria; order Moraxellales; family Moraxellaceae; genus Acinetobacter; species Acinetobacter sp. YH01008. The sequence continues at coordinate 3,634 of NZ_VOYD01000063.1, read as the reverse complement.
GAGCGAAATCGACCATTTTTTGACAGAGCAAAACAACTTATTGATGCAACAAAACAGCTTGTTAGCGGAGCAAAACAAGGTTTTGAATCAACAAGTCGATTCATTAAAGACCATCTTGACCGGCTACAGCGAAGTAGAGCAGGAATTACAGGGCAAAATCAGCATTTTGCAGGCGGAGAAACAGGCACAACAAGACTTGATCTTGGCACTCAAAGGCGAGCTATCCAAAATCGAGCAGGGGAGTTTTTCGCAGGATTTACAGCAAAACTTTCAAAGCAACTTAATGAGCCAATTACAAACGCAATTAACACAAGCCTTAAGCCATCTGAACTTAAGCAATATTGTGAACAGTATGGTGAGCACAGAACTCAGACCTATTCGACAGAAAATTACAGCTCAACAGACAGATCTAGAGCAGGCTCTCTTGAAGCTCTCACAACTCAAAGTATCAACCAGTATAGACGAAGACTTGAGGACTCAGGACAAGCGACTACAGCAGTTAGAAACAATGTTTGGAGACTTGATAACATTGATCAAAGGTTTGAGGAACTAACTGAATTAGTCAAAGATATTAGGATAAAGCCGCAACGAGCATCAAAGTTTAGCCTGAGGTATGACAATTACTATCCAAACTATAATATCGGCCATGAGAGACTTTCTAAAAAACAAGATGAGTTATACCGAAATAAAAACCAATTAGGCATTATCGACTGTATCGCTGAAAAGGCAGACAACTTGAAGCAGTATACGTCTCGTGCATCGAATAGCCTCAGTAGTTACGACTATGAAAAAATTGAAAAGATCATTAAAAATGATGAAATCATGCTCAAATATTTAAACTGTGAAATCATTTTAGAGCCACAAAATGATCGTTTAAAGTCTCAAAGACAGGCATATCAAAACTGTTTAGATAGCTTTAAGTACATAAAAATCTTTATTGCAGAGAAAAAAGCCCCTATCGCTGAAAAACATTTTTCACAGCCAAGCCCAGAACCTGAAAATAAACCACAACAGAATCGTGATTTCGATTTTGATTTTTAATCTAATTCAGCAAAAACAGTAATAAGGGGGGGATGAACGATAAATGGTTTATTCGCTCACACTCCGTTCGCTTTATTTTTTCCTTTGAAAGCAAATAAGTTTAAACCGAGCGAGTGTCCACGAGCGATTGAGCAATATCAAAATTTCGCCCTCGCTTTTTCCCTGATTACAAAGCTCCCTTTCGCATTTGAACGAGATTAGCCGAGCAAAGCGACTGTATGAACTTGGCTCCATGATCGAGCGTAGCGAGCATAAATGATTTATGAGCGAAGCGAATTCCGAGTTGCTTTTGTTTTTTCTTAACTTCACGTAAGTATTAGCCAAAAAATTGCCCCAACGAATCGAGCGAAAGCGAGATTCAATAGAGTTTGAGCGTAGCGAAAACCAAGGGCAATTTTTCATTCCCTGTGCTTTTAATTATTTTAAAGCTTTTAAATGCTTTTAGACATTAAAAAAATATTTAAAATTAATATCTTAAATTGTTATAAAGATAGGTTTAAGGGGTTATAAAGATAGGTTTAAGGGGTTATAAAGATAGGTTTAAGGGGTTATAAAGATAGGTTTAAGGGGTATTTGAATAGTTGGATTATTGACTATTTAAATTAGGCGGTATATAACCTAGTTAGATTAATAAGTAACCTTGGAATTATGACAAATACCAATAAGTTAGTTGTAAAGGATAATGCTCTTATTGATGCCTCTTTCAATTTATCCCTAATAGAGCAACGGATTATGCTTCTAGCAATAGTTGAAGCTAGAGAATCAAATAACCTTTCCCCAGATACCCCTATAGAAGTATCTGTGAGCGACTATATCTATCAATTTAAAGTGGATAGTAATAATGCTTATGCCCTACTTAAAGATGCTTCTAAAACGTTAAAGCGAAGAGAGTTTAGCTATTTAGATAGGTATAAGGGCATAGAAGCACTTTCAACGGCTAATTGGGTTAATAAAGTGACCTATGTTGATAAGAGCGGTTTGATTGTTTTATATCTTAGTCATGAAGTAATTAGCTTAATTAGTAAATTAAGTGAACAATTCACAAAATACTATATCGAACAAGTTTCTGACTTTAAAAGCAAATATAGTATTCGATTATATGAACTTATTATTAAGTGGTTAAGCGTTGCTAAGACTGAAAAATACAGTATCAATGATTTAAGATCAAAGCTTGGACTTGGTGTTGAAGAGTATTCAACTATGTCCAATTTCAAGTCTAATGTATTAGACAAAGCAATTAGTGAAATCAACAAACATACTGATATAACTGTAGATTATCAGCAATTTAAGAAAGGAAGAGTGATTACTGATATCCAGTTCTCTATTAAGTCTAAAGCTCGACCATCTAAACAAACTAACACTATCAAGCAATCTTTTTATCAAATGAATGATGCACAACTTAACTTATTTGGAAATCAGTTATCTCGTCTACATGAACTGTCTCATTTAGCAAATCAAGGTGAAAGCTATGAAGAATTAGCGATTAAAATTAAAGATATGCTCAGAGATCCAACACAGCAAAAACAACTTCTTCCACATCTTAAAAATCTAGGTTTTAAGGCTTAAGTACATTACAGTTCATGTAATGAGGGACTAAAACATAATTAAAGAACTATGCCTAAATTTACTGTTGCAGAATTAGCTAAAAAATATGGAATTGCTCGTACATCAATTTATGATCGTATGAAGAACGGTTCTATCAGTTATGAAATTGATGCGAAGAATCGAAAAGTGATTGATTTTAGTGAAATGCAACGTGTTTACGGTACGCCTAACAGTCAGGCTGATAGTAAGCCTGATAGTAAGGAAAACGACAACACTACAGTTGAACTGTACAAGCAATTAATTGAAGAGTTACGGCACGATAAATCAGTTGCCGAAGAGCGTGAAAGACGTATGTATAAGGAGATTGAGCAACTCAAAGATAAGATTGACAATCTAACCTTAGCACTTGGTTATACACCTAAAAATATTCAGCCTGACAGTGAGCCTGACAGTACAAATGAACAAGTCCGTACAACTACAGACTTACAAGAAACTGTACAGCCGTCACAAGTTACGCCAATAGAAGATAAGCCTATTCAGCAAACAACTACTGCTGTGCCACAACCTAAAAAACGTGGCTTATTTGGCCGTGTACTGAATGCTGTTTTTGATAATGACTAAGGGAGAAAGATCATGCCGAAACTGAAAGACATTGCCCTAGGCATTATTGTGGCCCCGCTGTTGATCCCGATCATGCTGATCGCATCGTACCAGGATAAAAAGGAGCTGAAAAAAGAGCTGGATAAACGCCAAAAAGAAAAAGACCAGGCATCCTGATTATTCAATTGAGCTAATCAAAAGCGTGAAACATTGATCAAAGAATATGCGTGGAACGTGAAAAATCATAAAAAAAACCCATTCGGGCTAGAATGGGCTGTTAAGTTTAGACTATACCACTGAAATTAAAGAATAAAATATTAGCATTTCGTATAAGGTGTATTATGTTAATTTTAGTAGAACTAATAAATCTATATATTTGAAAATGTCATTTTACTCAATTAAATACTCTTCAGATATTTCACACTGTTCAACAAAAAAATGATCATGT
>NZ_VOYD01000062.1:0-4308 GCF_013420435.1 Acinetobacter sp. YH01008 | reverse complement strand
CGCGACTCATGAGTGCTCGGTTATATGCGGGCCAATTGGTTGTGCGGTAGATTTTGTGTGTAGGCTTCTTCATTTGAAAATTATATCGCTGAAAAAGCCTTTACAGATAGGTTTGTGCAACAAAGCCGGCTGTAATTGATCGCCTTGGCAGTTGGAGAACTCGATGGCACCGTCAGATAATGTTGGCTGAGCCATTCATACAGTTGTTGCATCACCGGTTGACTATGCTTTTGCCGATATTCGCGGCGATGTTCTGCTGTACCATCGGTCTTTTTCCTGAGTTCTGCTTCTATGGCATACAGTTTCTGAATCAGCACTAATGCCTGTTCAGCGATCTGACTTTTCCCGGTCACATGCAGTTCATGAAATTTACGACGTGCATGTGCCATGCAGCCCACCTCAATCGTCACCGAGTTAACTCATCGAGCAGGTGATGCAGTAAAAATCGCTGATGCAGGCGCTATTATTGATGCCGAAGAGGGACTCTCTAATGTTATTGAAAGCGGCAAAATGTTAAGCGGTATTTCAGAATCCATAGGTCAAATCGCTTCTATGTCGACCCAAATGGCTGCAGCAGTGGAAGAGCAAGCCCATGTTACTGAAGACATTAACCTGCAAATAGTAAATATTTCAACGCTTGCCGATTTAAGTAATGACAGCTCGATGCAGCTTTCAGAGACGATTATTTATTTGAACAAGATTGCTGATGAGCTTCATAAACTGGTAGTACGGTTTAAGCGGTAATCTTTCAAGTGAAAGCCTAAAACATTTAACAGTGTATTCTTGCAGTACAATTGATAATAATCGATTAAGCAGCAAATTATTGGAGTAACGTTTTGAACGCACCTGAATTCCCTGTTGATGAAGCTGCTGGTTTACTTGCATTACAGCGAACTAATTTGCTGGATACGCCAGCAGAGAAGCGCTTTGACCGCATTACAAGATTAGCAGCGTCTGTATTTAAAGTGCCAATATGCCTTATCTCTTTGGTGGATAGTGACCGGCAATGGTTTAAATCTAAAGTGGGTCTTGACGCTTGTGAAACAGGCCGTGATATCTCATTTTGTGGCCATGCGATATTGCATGAGGATATTTTAATTGTTTCAGATGCAACAAAAGATGAGCGCTTTTCGTCAAATCCTTTAGTAACCCACGCGCCGCATATTCGTTTTTATGCGGGTGCACCGCTGCGAGAGACAAGTGGGCAACCCATCGGCACTCTATGTCTCATTGACTCCGTGGCCAGAGACTTTTCAGCAAAAGAGCAGCAAGAACTGCGCGAATTTGCAGACATGGTTGAGTATGAAATTGCCAAAGAAGATCAAGCTCGACTTCAAGAGCAGTTTTTAAAAGGCATGGCAAAAACAACCTCAATACTGGCAACACTGCCTGATATGGTATTTGTTATTGACCGAAACTTTCGTTTTTTGGTTTGCAAAGAGCATCCTGACTTACTTAAACCTCAACAAGCGATTTTGGGGCGTACCGTTCATGAGATACTACCCAATGAGCTAGGTCATCAACTCGTAGAGTGCCTCAAGCAAGCCTTTTGTAACAACGATGTGATTCATCATAACTACACGTTTGAAAAGTCAAATCAATCGTTCGAAGCCCGATACAAAAAGATTGATGATAATGAAGTATTAGTGGTCATTCGTAATACCTCTGCACAAGTTGAAGCGCAGTCAGAAATAAGACGCCTTTCTGAAGTTGCAAGGCAGACAACCAATGGTGTGGTAATAACTGATGTCAAAGGTCGAATTATATGGATTAATGAAGCCTTCTCCTTTCTTACAGGATATAGCATTGAAGAAATGCAGGGTAAAAAGCCTGGGGAGTTATTACAAAGGCCCGACACTGATCCTGCCACTGTTGCAATAATGAGAGATGCGCTTGCTCAACAGAACGGCTTTAATGTTGATGTTGTAAATTATTCAAAAGCGCAAAATTCCTACTGGGTGAGAATAGCTTGTAACCCGCTGTTTAGTGAAAGTGGTAGTTTGAGCGGCTATATTGCAATTGAAACAGATATTACAAAAGAGAAACAGGATGAAGAGCTCATAAGGAACAGTCAGAATTTACTTAAGGCCGTAATAGACGCTAACAATATAGGCACATGGCATTTTAATATTCAAACAGGCGAGTTGATTATCAATGATGAATGGGCCGCATTACTGGGTTACACACTTTCTGAGTTATTACCGGGAAACAGATACACGTGGGAAAGGCTAACGCATCCTGATGACCTGGCTTATTGTGCAACTATTCTTGAAAAGCACATGTCAGGCCTAATACCCATATATGAAGCCAATCTTCGTATGAAACACAAAAATGGTGAATGGAAATGGATAAACACCAGAGGGCGTATTTCTTCAAGGACATATGATGGCAAAGCTCTATGGTTATTGGGTACACACTTTGATATCAATGACCAAATAATTGCAGAAAAAGCGCTTAGTGATAAGTCAAGGCAGATGGAAGCTGTTGTTGAAGGGTTGCTTGATGGCATTATTACTATTGATGGTCGTGGTAAAATTCTGACATTTAACCAAGCCGCACAGGAAATCTTCGGCTATACGGAAGATGAAACGCTTGGCAAAAATATTAGCATGTTGATGGGGTCACCTCATCGAGAGCATCACGATAGCTACTTATCAAATTATATAGAACGTGGTGTCAGTGACATTACTGGGCGTATTCGTGAGCTTGAGGCCTTGCGCAAAGATGGTTCTATGTTTCCAATCGAGCTTGGTGTAGTTGAAGTTCAAATGGCTGGTGAAGTTAACTTTATCGGTGTTGTCAGGGATATCACTGAGCGTAAACAACGTGAAAATGAAATTCACCAGTTAGCATTTTATGACCCATTAACATTGCTACCTAATCGACGTCTGTTGTTGGACAGATTGACGGGAGCTATAAATCATAGCGTTCGTACAAGGAACTTCTCAGCATTATTTTTTCTTGATTTAGATAACTTTAAAAACCTTAATGATAGTGCTGGTCATAATAAAGGTGATTTGCTGTTGTGTCAGGTCGCTGAGCGTCTTGTCAACTCAGTGAGACAAGGTGATACCGTAGCGCGTTTAGGCGGCGATGAGTTTGTTATTATGGCATCAGATTTAAGTCATGAACCAACATTAGCAGCGAACCAGGCTGAGAGACTTGCACAAAAAATCGTGAGTAATTTAACAAGGGAATATAATCTTGACGGTCTAACTTACAATAGTTCGGCAAGCATTGGTGTAACACTTTTTAACAGTGAAAATCTGTCAAAAGAAGATTTGTTAAAGCAAGCTGATATGGCTATGTACAAGGCTAAATATGCTGGCCGAAATGGTGTGCAGTTTTTTGACCCGCAAATGCAAGTTGCAGTAAGCTCAAGAGCAGCAATTATTAGCGACTTATACTCTGCAATACAAAGCCAGCAATTTGTACTTTTCTATCAAAAACAGGTCAATCACCTGAAGCAGTGTATTGGTGTTGAGGTATTGTTACGCTGGATACACCCAGAAAAAGGCATGGTGTCGCCACTGCAATTTATCCCATTAGCGGAGGAAACAGGTCTTATTGTACCGATTGGCGAGTGGGTGCTAGAGGAAGCTTGCGCCACTCTGGCAAAATGGTCTTTAGAATCCGAAAAACAACACCTAAGCATTGCGGTTAACATAAGCGTAGTTCAATTTAGCAAAGATAATTTTGTTCAGACTGTTTTAAATCCATTGAAAACCTCAGGTGCAAATCCACAGTTGCTAAAGCTGGAAATTACGGAAACGTTGCTCGCAAATAACATTCCTGATGTTAAAGCTAAGATGAAAGAGTTGCAGCAGCACGGCGTGACTTTTTCAATCGATGATTTTGGTACAGGCTATTCATCCTTATCCTACTTAAAACAATTGCCTATAAATCAGTTGAAAATTGACCAAGGGTTTGTTCGAGATATTATCAATAGCAGTAATGATAGGGCCATCGCTCAGGCAGTTATAACATTAGCCAACTCAATGGAACTGCAAGTCATAGCTGAGGGTGTTGAAACAGAAGCCCAGCGCGCGTTATTGCAGAGTATGGGGTGTCACACCTATCAAGGCTATTTATACGGAAAACCGTGTCGGATAGAAGAGCTGCATTTTTAAAAGATAATTAGTAAGGTACATTAAGCGGGTTTTAATTTAGTAGTTTATGGGGGCTTTGTTGCACAAACCTATCTGTAAAGGCTTTTTCAGCGATATAATTTTCAAATGAAGAAGCCTACACACAAAATCTACCGCACAACCAATTGGCCCGCATATAACCGAGCACTCATGAGTCGCG
>NZ_VOYD01000005.1:0-141890 GCF_013420435.1 Acinetobacter sp. YH01008 | reverse complement strand
TGTACACAGTGCACTGGGTTATGTATCGCCTTTTGAGTTTGAAGCAATGTACTATGATAAGATTAATCCGTTAGGTCAGGTGGCCTAACTTAAATAAAAAAGTCTCCGACAAACCCGGTACGGTTCAAAGTGAAGAGCCTGCACGAACTTAAATGCCAAAAACTTAACTTTGCTTGAATTGTGAAATGTATTCAGGCGGTTAAGTTATTACTCAGGTCGTGATCCGATTATTCCGTATCGAGTTATTGAGTCTTAAAATCAATACAAGCTTAATCACTGATTAAGCTTGTTACATTCAGGAGAAAAGCATGATCCAGTTTATATTTTGTTTATTTGGCCTTCATGGTGCGACTGAAATCAATTACACCTGTGATCATGAAGAGGTGAAAGAGTGTCGTGATTGCTTGAAAGATATTGAATAATGTTCCAATTCACCGGATGTATTAATGAAGCTCAATCCCCGTTCAATCATCACTTGGCGGGGGTTTTGTTTGTGGGTGAAATTTTTATAATAAAAATCCAAGATAACGATTGAACTCAACTGGATTTAAATGATACGGGTCACAATCTATACTTTATAAGAGTATGATTTAAATAGGATTACATGCCGATAAATGATTAAAATTGAGAACTAAAATAGTCGGATAAGAATATATTGCAAAATGCGATAATTTATATATACTAGAAATATAGCAAAATGCGATAAAATATATGCATGTGATCACCCACGCTCGAATTCTTGAAGCAACGCAAAAGTGGCCACAGGCTGGAACGGCATTAGATGGTTGGTATCGACTGATGAAGGCCAATCATCCTAAGGATTTTGCTGAAATGAAGAGACTCTTTCCCGCAGTAGATAAGGTTGGAAAGTTTCATGTATTCGATATCGGTGGAAACAAGCTTCGGCTGATTGCTGTGGTGATGTATCAGGCAAAACGCGTTTATATTCGCCATGTCTTGTCTCACCATGAATATGATAAAGGTCATTGGAAGGAAGGTTAGAATGAATGCAATGATTAAACAGGCCGTTGATCACTGGCGTTATGTTGCACCATTGCTCAGCAAGCCGGAAAATGAGGATGACTTTCATACACTAACTGAAGCCCTAGATGAGCTTTTGGACATTGTCGGTGATGATGAATCACATCCTTTAATGGGGCTTATTCATCAACTGGGTGATCTGGTTTCGGCGTATGAGCATGAACATCTACCCATGCCAGAAGGTGATGGACGAACGGCCTTGGCCTTGTTGATGGAGCAACACGGGCTTAGTCAAGCAGACTTGTCTGATGTCGCGACACAATCAGTAATTTCAGAAATATTGAATGGCAAACGTCAGCTGAATATCCGTCATATCAAGGCCTTGTCTGAGCGCTTTGATGTATCGGCAGATACTTTCTTTTAATCGATGCCCGCCTAAGCTGATATTTCCATGCTGTGCTGTCTAATCAGGTAGCGCTGCTCATTTGATTATTTAAATTTCAAGTGTCGTGAAAGGTGAGAGCGCCTCCAGAAAAGTTTGCTTTTCTAAAAAGTGAATGTGAAACATAAATAATATTGATGTTTAGGATCAGATGTCATATTTATTTCTTAATGGATCGATAAAGGAGATACACATGACCAATAAATCAGAGCAAGAATCAAATCCGCAAAAAGAATCTAATGATGATAAAGGCAATCAGGATTCGTATAAGGGCGTGAAGCCAGAGAAAAAACCCAATGCAGAACCGGAAAATCCATTGAGAGAACAAAAATAGCTCTTTCACATTTTAAAAGCCCTAACTTGCTTTAGGGCTTTTAGTTTTTCGACAACCGGTGATCTCTGGGTTTCGCTCTAAACTCATCTCTCATTTCAAAGAAAAACTCATGAGCTTGTTCATGATCGCAGCATAACCAATCATGGCGTGATTCTTCAGGAATCACAATAATCGAGCGCTTCTCGTCATCTGGATGGTGGAACTGTTTCATCAATAGGTGTTGATCGGAATTTATAGTCAGCATCGAAAATGATCTGATTTTTTCACCCTCAATGAGCACATCATCATAAATGGCTGCAACGGTAAAAGGGTTGCCATCTTCACGTGAAATACCAAACCAGTGCGGTTTTCCATCGATATATTTAGGTTCATAGAAAGTATCCACGGGCACTAAAGCAAACTGGTTGTTTTTCCAGGCATGTCGAAAACTTGGCTTGGACGCTATTGTTTCAGTTCGGGCATTGTAAGTATGTCGACCATATTTTAATTCTTTCGCCCAAAAGGGAATCAGTCCGAAACGTGCAATATCTAACTCAAACCCCTCAGCACCTCGCATCATGATAGGAGCAGGTGCTAAGGGGTAAACATGTGATTTCATGTTCAATTCAAGTTGTTCTGCATGAAGATCTAATAAAGAGAGCTGACTTTTTGAGGGGAATTCATAGTTTGAACACATGACCGACCTCTTTGCTTAGCATTCTGATCTGCGATAACAATTAAACTATAAGAATGATGACCTCAAAACAATTCGAAATCGTAAATGTAGTTGGGTCTGGAAACGGAATTTTTATGGTGAATATGAATGTAATTTTTCGCCAATGGATGAAAAATAATCTTCGATAAAATGAGCGCCCAGATTCCATTGCTATAGTTTTATTTCCAGTTTTGCCTCCTTTGCCTGAAGGAGCTATCTTTTGCGCAGAAAGGTCATGCTGCATTTTATCTTTTGTTTATTCGGTCTTCATGGTGTCACAGAAATCGAATGCCAAGCGGATGGTAAAGAAGCGAAAGTATGTCGTGACTGCTTGAAAGAAGAAAGGGTTACATAAACGGTAAGAAAAGCTTAAACATTCTTATCACTATTAATTCAGAATAGGCATTCACAATAAAACTCATAATTTTAGAGAATACAGAATGCCTAGAAATAATTATTTACCCGCTCTAGAACAAGTTTATGAGTTTTTAAAAGAACGTCCTGGCTTTAAAGAGAAAAGTGAGTTTGATAAGTCAGTAGAGTATTTTAGAACGCTGCACGAAGGAGAGCCTCAGGAATTTAAAGTCCAAGCATTCCATAACATTAGTGGTAAATTTGGAAATAAAGAAATACTGAGCATAAGTTCTGCACCTAAATTTACAGATAAAAACAGCTTCCTTAATTGGGTTGATATGCACATCAACAATTAGGCTTTGACGTTAGAACAGCTTATCCAATGGTCAGCTTTGTTATTTTCTACCCATACATTAATTAACATGGAGTACAAAAAACACTCTAAAGTGGGTTGGAAAACTACACGTTTGAATGCTAATTTTTGTATTCAAATCTGACAGTTAATGAGGTGAGCAATGAAGTTGTTGACTTTGTTTGGTGTAGGCGTAGCCGCAAGCTATTGTTATAAATCTATGAAAAATGGCAAGCTCGCTCTTTCCAGACCAAATTTTGATGAAAGTGTAAAACGATTTGTACTGCAAGAATTCGCAGCTTCGTAAGAATTAGATCTATTGGATTAAAGAGCTCATCATAGGATGGGCTTTTTTATTTCTCAGGCTTTTATGGAAAATGTTTATCTTTTGAATACAAAAAGCCTATCAGGGAGATAGGCTTCTTTTATTAATTCAACATAATATTATGAGTTTTTCTTATCCACCTGATTTTTTTGATCATTTTGCTCTTTGGTTATAGGAGCTGGCTCTCCTTGATTCGGTTTTTGCTCTTGCTCATTTTGCTTGGGTTTGTTCTCAGTCGCATTATTAGAAAATTGATTGAAAGACGCTTTTTGAGCAGTATTTGTATTAACTAACATAAGTTTCTCAATTTTAATTGTCGAAGATTCGACCTGCCTAGAATGGTATATTAAAAGCACTTACAATGAGATGATTTAGAGATGCGAGTGTAGCGATATGTAGGATTCCGAGATTTATATCTTATTCATATTTCGGCATATTTTTGAATCATGGTGCAGGTAGATGATTTGTCTACTAAAGTGCGAAGTCAGTGGAATTATCGGATATTGCTTCGATACCTAAACTCCACAATGAGTATTTTAGTTCTAAAAATAGGCCTCTTAAATAGAGGATTGAAGATTTTAAATCAGTGGCTTAGCTATTTGGAGAGAAGATTTAAAGCGTGTTTTTATTTCAAAAGTATTCAATATTCCCGTAACTTTGCTTTATTAAGTATCAAAGGTGAATTGAAATAACTCCTTCTTAAAAATATTCCCATTTTTATCCGAGGTTGCTCTATAAAAATAGATTCATGTTTTACGCATTGTAAATGCCTTTCAATATTGATTTTTTACTTTAGCCACATTTAGCCATAAACTTACGAAAATTTCGTGCCTTAGGGTGCACTCTACAAATTTTTTTAAAATATATTTTCTGTGGATTTGTAGACCTTTGAACAGCAAGTAAGGGCAATTCAATGCAATATGACGCAACTATTAGTATTTATAAGCCATTGAAGATGCAAGGGAATACAATTTAATGCAAGCACTTGCAATCAGTACCAGACTGGGAGGATTCTATTTTTTCTACTATGCGATTGTGGGCGCATTCATGCCGTTCTGGAGTCTGTATCTGGAAGATCAAGGCTTTAACTATCAGGAAATCGGTATTTTGTCTTCTATTGCGATTCTCACTCGGTTTTTTGCGCCTTTTATTTGGGGCTGGATTGCAGATAAATCTGGTAAGCGCATGTTGCTGGTACGGATTGCCACCTGGATGGAAGCCTGTATCTGGTTGATGATGTTTATCATTCCTAACAGCTTTCAGTCAGTGGCTTTACTGATGCTGATTTTCAGCTTTTTTCAAAATGCGATTTTGGCACAATTTGAAGGCGTGACTCTATTCTGGCTCGGGGAAAAAAGAGCAGAACTTTATGGCAAAGTCCGGAAATGGGGTTCGGTTGGATTTATTATCGGTGTATTCGGCTTGGGCGCCATCTTTGAAATTATCAGCATTAGCATGCTTCCAGTTTTATTGCTGTGTATTTCATTTCTGGCTTTTCTCTGGTCTTTTAGCATTAAAGAACCTACGGCGGCGCCTACTGCACAGAAACAGCTCGAACCTTTATGGCCGATATTCAAACGCCCGGTTGTATACAGTTTTTTTCTGATTGAACTGATCATGCTGTTTTCACATGCGCCGTTTTATAGTTTTTATAGTAATTATCTTAGTCAGGCGGGATTTAGTAGCAGTCAGATCGGACTGCTTTGGTCCATTGGGGTTATTGCCGAAATTATTATGTTTGCTTATGCTACCTTCTTTCTGACACGCTGGTCATGGCGTCATTTGGTGATACTTTGCCTGTTGATGACTGGCTTAAGATGGCTGATTGTAGGCGTATTTCCATCTGCATTTGTGGCACAATTTTTTGCCCAAACGATTCATGCCTTGAGTTTTGGTTTATTTCACATGATCGCCATGCGGGTTATTTTCCAGAATTTCTCTGCTGCACAGCAAGGCCGTGGACAGGCTTTATATAGCACCATGTGGGGCTTAGGCGTAGCAAGTGGCAGCATTCTGGCGGGCTATTATTGGGATAAAATTGGCGGAGAAACCATCTTTATGTTTGCCGCCGCATCGACTTTGTTTGGTTTGTTATTGATTTTTGGGTTGCCCAATAAAGTTGAGCAATCAAAGATATCTTCATGATGCCTCTGATGCTTAAAATTTAGATCCGAATTTTGGCGTACTGATTAACCCAAGGCTGTGCCTGTTCCAGTTGAGCAGCTAATTGCAATAGCCGGTCTTCACGGGCAAAGGGTGCAATAAACTGCGAACCGAGCGGCAGGTTTTGTTCATTCCAGTACAAGGGCACCGACATGGCCGGAAGCCCGGTAATATTGGCAAGTTGAGTAAAAGGTACCCATTTCAGGTTTTCTTTGACAATCTGATCGACCAGTTTACCTTGTGCCAGCAGATGGGCCTTACCTACACCCAATAAAGCCTTCAAAATTGGCTTCTGCCATGCAGGTGTTTTGACTTCGCCATTTTTCGGTGCGACGGTTGCGGTTGCAGGCGTCAGATACAGATCATAATCATCAAAGAAATGATTCATCTGGGTCACGTACTGGCCCCAGTTATTCAGGTTCTGGATATAATCAAGTGCGCTGGTTTTAGCTCCAAAAGCCGCCAGTGCTAAAGAGTCCAGTTCAAAATCCTTCGCTTTAGACGGGTAGCCTTTCTGGATTTCATCCAGCATAAATGAAAACTGGCTAAACCAGGTGGTAATAAAATCCTTGGCCAGTTGCATGCCATCGATGGCCGGACGGTCTTCAACCACCTCATGTCCCAAAAATTCCAGCAGTTTGGCCGTCTGTTCGATGGCTTTCACAGCATCCGGAGAGACAGGCGTGCCAATGGTAGAATGGGGATTAAAGGCAATTTTCAGTTTTTTCGGTGGTTGCTGAATCACATCCAGATAATGATGCTGTGGACGCTGAATCTTAAATAGCGAGCTGTGATCTTCACCATGCGTGGCATCCAGCATTGCAGCACTGTCCCGCACTGTTTTAGTCAGGACATGCTGAATCGCTGCACCATGCATGGCCTCACTCATTTGCGGCCCCCAGGGGGTACGGCCACGACTTGGTTTTAGACCAAACAGCCCGCAATATGAAGCGGGGATACGTATCGAACCGCCGCCATCGCCTGCACCCGCAATTGGTACAATGCCGGCAGCCACAGCAGAAGCCGAGCCACCCGATGAGCCGCCGCTATTATGTTGTAAATTCCATGGATTTTTACAGCTACCCCAGGCATCTGGTTCGGTAATCCCTTTAATGCCAAATTCAGGCGTATTGGTACGGCCAAAAGTGACAATTCCAGCTTTTTCCCAACGATTGACAATCTCGGCATTGGTTTCGGCAATATAACCGATCCGTTTTAAGCCCTGACAGCCATAAGAGGTTGGATAACCTGCATATTCCTGAAACAGGTCTTTGACTAGAAAAGGCACACCGGCAAAAGGTCCGGATAAATTCTGCTGGGTCCGTTTTAATGCATGCTCATGCATGGGAATAATAATAGCATTCAGTTCGGGATTGGCAATTGAGCTACGCTCTAAGGCAGCGGATAAAAGTTCACTGGAATGTACCTGTTTATTGGCGACCAGTTCAGCGAGTCCTAAACCGTCATATTGCAGATATTCTTCAAATTTCATAGCCATTCCCTAGCGTTCATGCTGTTTCAAGGTTGTAGATGATTTAAGCTTAAGATGCAAGTACCACCTGATTGCGCCCACGATGTTTGGCCTGATACAAGGCTTGATCTGCAATATTGATCAGGTTTTGCAGGTCTTGGGCCTGCGGTTCATTTTGATGAGTGATGCCCACACTCACGGTAATATACAGTGGCGAGCCATCTGATTGATGCATCGGGGTTTTTTCCACCAGATCACGAATTCGTTCTGCAATAAGACGTGCTTCTGATGGTTCGGTATTCCAGAGTAGTAGCACAAATTCTTCGCCACCAATCCGTGCAAACAGATCTTGAGCACGCAAATTGTTACGTACAATCTGCGCAAAGTGTTGTAAGACTTTATCACCGACATGATGGCCAAAATGATCGTTCAAGCGTTTGAAATAATCGATATCCAGCATGATGACTGAAAATTCCATCGTCTTGGCATATTGCAGTAAATATTCACCTTTCTGAAAGAAAAAATGACGATTCATGGTACGCGTTAGACTGTCGTGATTGGCCAGATACAAGACCCGTTTAAACAGCTCATTGCGGTTTTGGCTGATAATACACAGTATGAGCGGAGATAAGGCCAGCATAAACAGCCCGATCCGGAGCGAAATATAAATCGTAGAGTCTGCCAGGATGGTGTGATTGGTGGCATAAAACTGGGTCAGGCTGTAATAGGTCAGGATAATCACAAAGGCATTGATGATGGTCATGGTAAACAGGCGATAGGTCAATGCAGCCCAGATCAGTGCAGCCAAAGGATAGAGCATTGCGCCGGGGCCTGCAAAAATATTGGTAATGATGACACAGGCCACGACTGAAGATGCAGGTAAAAAATAGCTGAAGTAATTACGTTTTTGACGACGGTTTTTAAATAAGTACTGCATGTCTTTTATTCTTGGGAATGCCAAGATTAAAGGGAGAAACACAATATAATTCACCATTTCACCGGTCCACCACAGACCAAAATCAATCCATAAATTTTCTTTGGTCATGAATGAATTGGGTAGATTCGGCAAGGTGAGAACTGCAAAAGCCGCACTGGCTAGGCAGCCTGCAAAAGCGAAAATGCCAAATAAATGAACGAAGGTATAACCGGTATTATAGTATTTGTAATTAATCTTGAAATATCGAATAAAAAATATCGAGACAATAGTACTGATCAGATTAGACAGGGTAAGAAACAGGCTTTGTAATAGGCTGTTCCCGGTGACCAGATCTGCAAACATAAAAGCACTGAATGCACCGAGCCAACCTCCCATATTATTTAAATGTGGAAAGCGTAAGAACAGGGCTAACAAGGCAGCATTGGCCGGCCACAATAAGGCCAGGTACTCAATCGGTCTGGTTGCGATCCCAATAAGACAACATACTAAAACAGCAAAAACAATAACGAAATAAGCATGAGTTTCATGATTTAATTGTTTTTCTGTTATTCGAGCTAATTGCAAATTTAAAATCCTATATTCAAATTTTTAAGTGTGAATGATCACTTTGTTTAGCAACTAAGTTTGACCCAAAATATGATTTTATTGTTTGATTAATCTGTTATTAATACGAACTATTAAGATTCTTATATACGAAATATATACAAAAAAAGTCAGAAAGGAAATCCATGTTTTTAAACAATGTGATAAATAATTTCTGACTCTGTATTGAAATTGCGTTAGAGCGGGACACGATCCCAAAAAATATGATAATTTAGAATCAATTGTTAACAAGATGCCGGTAAATATGAAAAAAATATGTCTTAGCCTTATCTTACTCATGAGCTCACCTTGGCTAATGGCGACAGAAAATAAAAAACCAGCGAATGCTCCTGCTAAAGCTGCTGAAATCCCAAATACATTTACTGTGAAAACCCGTCCGGAAATTGTCGGATTGTGGGGAATGGAAATCCCGAATAATAAAAAATGTATCGAATATTATAATTTTAAAGGCAATAATAATGTGGTGATTAAAAGTGGCGACGAGTGGACGTCAGGGCTGTATGACTATCAGCCGGCACAGGATCCTTCGCAGCAGATTCCAGCGCTGATTCTGCAAGTAAAATACGACAATAATGAAAAAGACTGTTCAGGCAATCAGGTGGATCAGTCTGGTGAAATTTCGCAGTATTTTGTGAAATGGCAGAACCCTTATACCATTAACTTCTGCGCCAATGAAAAAGCTGAGCAATGTTTTGCTGTGCTCAGACGCGTATTGCCTTAAATTGCAAACAATAAAAAACCGCTGAATGACAGCGGTTTTTTATGAGCTTTGATTTAAGCTTTGTCTTCAGCACCTTCAAGCTGCTTTAACAAATGCTTTTCTAGGTAATGAATATCCATTGCCTGTTTGCAGAAGTTTTTATCCTGAAGGATTAAATCTTTATGCAAAGGAATATTGGTTTTAACGCCAGTCAAAATCATTTCTTCCAAAGCATTTCTCATTCGAGAAATAGACGTCTCACGATCCTTACCATGCGAAATCAGTTTGGCAATCATCGAATCATAATACGGTGGAATGCTGTAGCCTGGATAAACATGCGAATCTAAACGGATACCTGCGCCGCCTGGTGCATAGAAGTTGTCAATCTTGCCTGGTGAAGGCAGGAAGGTCGATGGATCTTCTGCGTTAATACGGCATTCAATCGCATGTCCTAAAACCTTGACGTCTTCTTGCTGAATATCGAGACCTAAGCCGCCAGCAATACGCAATTGCTGTTCGATAATATCGATCCCCGTGACCATTTCAGTCACCGGATGTTCAACCTGAACACGCGTATTCATTTCAATAAAGAAGAATTCATCATCTTCAAACAAGAATTCGAAGGTACCCGCACCACGATATTGCATCAGCTTACATGCATTCACACAAGCTTCCAGAATGTCAGCACGTGCTTGCTCTGGCAAGTTTGGTGCTGGAGCTTCTTCCAGTACTTTTTGGTGGCGGCGCTGCAGCGAGCAGTCACGATCATACAGATGAATCGCATGGCCATTACCATCGGCGAGTACTTGTACTTCGACATGGCGTGGCTTTTGCAGGAAACGTTCCATATAGACCGTATCATCTCCAAACCACATTTCTGCATCACGCTGTGCAGCCTGAACTGATTCCAGCAGGGTATCGACATTTTCGACGATACGCATACCGCGACCGCCACCGCCAGAAGCAGCTTTGACGATCAGCGGGAAACCGATTTCTTTCGCTTCAGCCAAGGCATTGTTAGGGGTCACTGCATGGGCTGAACCTGGTACAGTCGGGACGCCGGCTTTACGCATGGCCATAATCGCAGAAACTTTGTTCCCCATTAAACGAATATGTTCAGGACGTGGACCAATAAAGATAAAACCAGAATTTTCTACGATTTCGGCAAATTCTGCATTTTCAGCGAGAAAACCATAACCAGGATGGATGGCATCTGCGCCAGTAATTTCAGCAGCTGTAATAATCGCAGGAATATTCAGATAGCTGTCACTGCTCGCACCCGGACCGATACACACGGCTTCATCACAGAAACGCAAATGCATCAGGTCTTTGTCTGCGTCAGAATAGACACCTACGGTTTTGATCCCTAAAGTTCTGCAAGCCCGGGTGATGCGTAAAGCAATTTCACCACGGTTTGCAATTAAAACTTTTTGCAACATTATAAATCCCCGGGGTGATTAAGCGCGGTAGCGGAAAAGTGGTTGGCCGAATTGAATCACTTCACCATTTTTCACTAGAATTTCTTCGATCACACCACTTTGAGTTGCTTCAATCGGGTTCATGATTTTCATTGCTTCGATAATACCTAAGGTATCACCAGCAGAAACGGTTTGACCCACTTTGACAAATGTCGCTTCGCCTGGGCTTGGTGCAGAGTAAAACACCCCAACCATTGGAGATGTTTCAACAGCACCGCGCGGAGACTTCGCCGCAGGTACTTCAGCTGCAGGTGCAGGCATTGCAGGAACAGCCGCTGCAACCACTGGATTACGACGAGTTAATGCAATCGATTGATCGCCTTCTTTAACTTCGATCGCCTGTAAGTCAGATTCAATCATCAAGTCGATGAGTTTCTTGATTTTACGGATATCCATGAGACAGTATTCCTAATTAAGATTTTGTAGAAGATTGTATTTTTTCAATGACATAGTCGAGCGCAGCAGCATAGCCTTTTGCACCCAGACCACAGATCACGCCGATGGCTTTATCGGACAAGTACGAATGATGTCGAAATGCCTCGCGTGCATGGACGTTTGACAAATGGACTTCAATAAAAGGAATGGCGACACCAAGCAGGGCATCGCGAACCGCAACAGAACTATGTGTCAATGCTGCCGGATTGATAATGATATATTGTACGCCGTCGAGTTGGGCTTGATGAATTCGGTCAACGATTGCGCCTTCCCAGTTGCTTTGGAAGGTATCGAGTTGTAATGTGGCTTGTTGAGCCTGAGCAGTCAGTTGCTGATTAATATCGCCAAGCGTAAGATGACCATAAACTTCTGGTTCGCGCTTTCCAAGCAAATTTAAATTCGGTCCATGAATAACCAAAATGGTCGAACTCATCCAGCATGCTCCAATTAAAAAGTATCGAGGTTTGTTTGCAAGATAGCTGCAAACTCTGCTTATTATTGCATGATTTTCTACATGACTATTTATAATTTCTTTGAATTGACGTAGAAAGCATATCCTAAACAGTGGCGCTATAATGAAAACTTTGCAGAGATTTGGCAATGTTAAAAAATTACAATTCGCAGGGTATTCAGATTATTTTCATTGTAAACCCAATTGGCAAAAACAGTTAATATCCTTTATGTAACTGTATATTCATGTTAAGGATCAGCTCTGCTGTTTGATCATATTTTAATCTTGCAAAAATTCATGTCTGGCCAAAACGATTAGGACATTCAATCGAGAGATCCTTGACTTGCGTGAGAGGATGACTAGCCTAACTTTGCCTTTAACCGTGCTTCCCTTAATGTCAAAATCTCATCTTGAAAAGATGGAGAAATACTTAAAAAGGCAAGATAAGACAATATGTTAATAAGCTTATTTTAATATTTTAGTCTGTGTTTTTATATGCATTTTATTACAAAATACCAGATAAAAATGAGTTACTTCAATTTAGAGATCAGTTTTATGTTCTGTTTCTAAATTTATAAAGCTGACTAAGAAACAGACATCGAATTTAAAGAGATTTATAGCGAAGGGTTTGGAAAAATTTAGATTGTCGCTATCTTGATGAAATGACGAATATGTTCATTTCAAAGCATTCTAAATCGCTAGGCACAGGCGCATCCGATATCTAGATAGTGGCAAAAACACATATCTTTGTTGGTATTTTGCACGCCACTTTCTTTGCAAAAAATCTCAGAAACAGCTTGTAGTCATGCATATGGAGCAGAGGTATGGGGCAAAAACATTAACTTCTTGAGCGAATATTTATATACTAAGGCGATCAGACTTGAGCCAGAAGTATTATGACACCTGCATGTAAACTCTTAAAAACTCAAAAAATTGAATATAGTATTCATGAATATGAACATGATGCCAATGCGAAAAGCTTTGGTTTAGAGGCTGCAGAAAAATTAGGATTACAAGTCGAAGAAGTCTTTAAAACGCTATTGGTAACGGATGAAAAACAGTATTTCGTTGCCGTGTTACCAGTCAATCATCAGCTTAATCTAAAAAAAGTAGCGGCAGCTTGTGGTTGCAAGAAACTGCAAATGGCAGATCCGAAACATGCCGAACGTTTAACCGGTTATCTGGTCGGTGGAATCAGTCCAATCGGACAAAAGAAGCGTTTAAAAACAGTCATTGATGTATCAGCAGAAAAGCTCAATAAAATATATGTGAGTGGCGGTAAAAGAGGCTTGGATATCGGACTGAAACCGGCTGATCTTGCCAAAGTGCTGAATGCACAGTTTGTCGATGTGCTGGATGTATAAGGTCAAATTCCCCTGAAGATTTAAATGAATAGCGTTTGAAGTGATCTTTTTTTGGTCGGAAAAATCAGCAAATCATTTTATACCTTTGTATATTAGGTCACGAATAAGCACAGCGGAAATGTGCGCAATAAAGAATTAAAAATAATAAAAATGATTATGCGGAGCATAAAGGATGAAAGTTCAAAATAAAAAATGGCCACGATTCTGTCTGACCTTATCTGCAATGGCGATACTGTCTGCGTTTCCGAGTGTACAGGCCGCTTCTGCGCCTTCAGCTGCACCTGCCAATTCACAGCAGGTTTTCTTTGTCGGAAACAACTGGGATGGCACAGTGACTGTGATTCGTCCATCGGGTGATTTTGGCAAAATTGGCGTCATTAACATGATTCCTGACCGTAAAGAGCGTCTCAAAGAAATTCATCTCAATCCTATCAAGCTGATTGCCTATACCTATATTCAGGCCACAGCGGGTGAAGGTAATGATCAGTTGGTAGATGATATGTACTCGACGCCAGATGGTCAGTCCATCGTGGCATCGCGTCCAAGTTTCGCCGATGTGGTCTCTATTAATATCAAAACAGGCAAGATGAACTGGCGTACACCGGTTGAAGGTTTTCGCGCCGATCACATGGCGGTTTCGCCAGATGGTCAACGCGTGGCGGTGTCAGCATCTTCAGGCAATGTGGTACATGTCCTGGATATTCACACTGGCAAAGAGTTAGGGCGTTTTGCTACGGGTGATAAACCGCATGAAAATATCTACTTCGATGATGGTAACAAAATCCTGAACTCCGCGATTGGCAATGTTGAAACGTCAATGGATGCACAGTGGCAGGATTTCACCAAAGGAAAACGCTACATTAGCATCGCGGATGCCAATACCCATCAAGTGCTGAGAAAAATTGATTTCAGACCTGCACTCGATGCATTTGGTCGCAAGGATTTATCCAATTCAGTTCGCCCAATGGTATTTAGCAAGGATGAAACGAAACTTTATGCCCAGGTTTCATTTTTTAATGGTCTGATTGAGTACGATCTGAATCAGAACAAGATTAGCCGGATCGGACAGCTCCCTGGTAGTGATAGTATCCCGAAAGACCGGACAAAATGGGTCAATGATTCGCGTCATCATGGTTTGTCAATCAGTGCTGATGGTGAAAAGCTCTGTGTTGCAGGAACCATGGATGACTATGCCACAATTGTAAATCGCAAGACGCTGACTGCGGGCAAATTGATTCCTGCCGGCAAACCCTATTGGGCAACGCGTAGTCCAGATGGTAAAAGCTGTGTGATTTCCGAAAGTGAAACCGATGTGGTGACCGTGATTGATTTTGCCACAGGGGATAAAGTGCTCAGTGTACCAGTTGGGAATCATCCACAACGTGTCCGGATCGGCTATGCACCAGTAGACTGGTCAACGCCGTAGTCGAGCAACGATACAGGCAGCGTTTTGATAAGAGCTGTCTTTATTGGGTTGAGGAGATCAAGATGAAAGATAAGACCGTTCTTTTATATCTCATCATCGGATTACTCTTGTTCGGCATTTTGGTGGCTATTGCTTACCAGATACGACAAGACATCTATCGGACTGATTTTTCCAATCAAGTCCAAGCCCATCGTGATCAGGTTGCCCGACTTGAAAAATCACCCAGCTATATGTCTCTGAGTTTTAAGAGCAATAGCCAAAATATACAGGCTGAACCAAATAATGTAGCTAGAAAGCAAAGCCTATTGTTAAAGCAGCAACAGTTATATCTAGACTTTGCTCAAATCCTCAGTGCTTTAGGTCAGGGGCAACAACCAGATCCTAGACAGGTCAGTTTGCTGGTTAGTCTACAGCAGACGCTGGTAGAAGCTAAACTGGTGACTCGAGACGAGGCGAAAGCACAAATTGAGTTTCTGCTGAAAGTTCTGCCAGAAATGGATCATGAATTGCATCGGGCTTTGCGAACCTTAGAACAAATCCGAAGTTGACGAATTCAAGCCACGAAGATCTTTTATTATTTTAGATGTGAAAATTGCTTTCATAAAAAAGCCCAAATGAGAATTCAGGCGTTTAGATATAAGTATTGAAGACAGCGTACTTTTATAAACAATTCGCAGGCTTGGGTACGCCGGCCAAACGGCTTAAATGCCGCGCGACCAGACCCGTATTAAACTTTTCCTGAAGCATGGCATTGTTGATGTCAGCACTAACCGTTTTCATTAGGAATTTAATTAAGGGACGTGTGGCCGGTGAATGGCCAAACTGCTGATAGAACTGACGCACTGCTTGCAGAATTTCAAAATGCCACGGGGTTAAGTTCAGTTCCAGGTTATTGGCCAGGACTTGCGCGACTTCTTCATTCCAAATGGTGTAATCGATCAGATGACCATCTTGATCCAGTTCTAAATTCATATTTAACTCATTGATTATTTCATTGAAATGCAGCGATTAAACTCGAGACAAAGATCTGCAAAATCCGCATAATTCAAAATCTTTACCTGATCAGGCAAAGGCTGTATTAAAAGTACCGCATCATTTTCCAGCATGTGGATTTTCGACAAGCTTTGAAGAAATGAATGCTCTAGCAGCAAAACCGCTTCACCCATCAGCACGACCTGATCACCCATTGTATAAGTTTGAGCGAGTTGTTCCAGAGTCTGCGCCGTTGCCGCATAGTTCGATTGGATCAGATAAAGTGTGTGATTTGACATTTTATATATCCTTTATTCCTTACCAATACAGCACATGATCAAAGCCTTGAATAAATGCTGGGCTTAGCTCAATAAATTCAATCTCTTGTTCGCTCTGAGCCACAAAGGGCGAGTTCTGGTTTTTCTGTTCAATCAGAATTGGAGTGAGGTCATAAAACTCAAAACTGTCGACCATATTCGAGGCCAGTTTAAAGGCATGTTGTAACTGATCAAATTGCAGTTCTGAGCGTAGAAGACTAAGGCCTGCACCTTGTAGCAGAACTTTCACTTCCGCACCAAATGTCGCCAAAACCATGGTCGCAGACAGGCTTTCATGCACTTGCAGGCTGGTCAGATTGGCTTGGGTTAATATAACAAGTACAGATTTCACACAAGATTCCTTGGAAAAGCAACACATTCTAAAAAATGGAACATCTAGAATTGAATCAGACGTTGTGAGGATTGAACAGCATCGGCAAGTTCACCTAAACCGACCAATTCAAAGGCATCCGCCAGATTATGCTGCTGAATATTGTGACGTTGAGCATTGTCCTGATCTGTAATCCCTCGCGCCAGTGCTGCACTTACACAGACCGGTAGGCGAATATTGAGTGCTTGCCAAGCATGTGTAAGATGACGTTGATCGTCGGGCACCCATTGCAGTGCATTTGCGACCGACACGCCGTCCTGATAAAAGAATACGCGGAATTCTTGGTTTTTGTTGTGTAATGCCTGCGCCAAACCAAGGGCATGCCAGGCATAAATAGAAGTTGGTGCGGAGGTAACAAGAATTAAGGTGCTCATCGAAATTCACTACAGGCTTGATCAATAGCAACAGCTTGATCTGGGCTTCATCAGAAAGTAGGTAGTATACAATGATTTTAGTGACGGGTGGATTAGGCTTTTTAGGCTCACATATTGCTTTAAGTCTGTTAGCACAAGGATTAGAGGTCATTGTGGTCGATAATTTGGCCAATGCCAACTTGCAGACGCTTGAGCGACTTGAATATATTTCCGGGATGTATGTGCCTTTTATCAAAATTGATATTCGCAATACGCCTGCATTAAACAAAGTATTTGAACAGCATTCGATTCAGGCTGTAGTACATGCTGCCAGTTTTAAGTCGCTAGAAGAATCAGTATTAAAACCCCTTGAATATTATAATGATAATGTCAGCTGTATTATGAGCTTAATGCGCGCCATGCAACGTACCGGCGTACGGCATCTGGTGCATTTATCCAGTCTGGCAGTCTATGGACAATCCGGTACGGATCTCAATGAAGATCTACCTTTTAACTATACTTATCCCAATCCCTATATTAAATCGCAACAGATGGTTGAGGAAATTATTCGGGATACTGTCAAAACAGATAACGAGTGGCGCATTGCTATCTTAAGACTATCTAATATTAGCGGCGCCTTCGAGCATGGTGTCCTAGGCGAGGCGGTGCCACCTTTACCGAAAAATATTGTGCCTTTGGCAATGCAGGTCGCTGCGCAGCAGCGCGAATATCTGGAATTACGCCGTCAGGCTTATACTGCGGATGGAACAGTAGAGCGGAGTTTTCTGCATGTGGCAGACAGTTGTGATGCGGTGATTAAATCCTTGCAGTGGCTATGGCAACAACAGGAATTAAAATGTGAAGCCTTCAATATTGCTGGAACGCTCATTTCGATACAGGATTTGTTGGATCAACTGGCAGAAGTGACCCAATCTGCAATTAGAACAGTCGATGCCTTGCCTTATCCTCATGCAGAGCTTGACCAGCTAGGCGCGAATATTGAAAAGGCACAGCAGATTTTGCATTGGCAACCGCAACGTTCACTGAAAAAGATGCTTGAGGATGAATGGCTATTTTATCAAAATATACTGAGAGGACAGTAAATGAGATAAGTAAAAAATATTTGATAATAATTATCATTTACATATTTAATATAATCGATTACTTTTAATCAATCTAGCAAAGTATCGTGATAGATGCTTTTAAAATCAGCGATATGTAAAAAATTGAGGTTGAACATGCAAACACGTATTGAACATGACACCATGGGCGAAGTGGCCGTACCGAGTGAGGCTTTATGGGGCGCTCAGACCCAGCGTAGCTTGCAAAACTTCAAGATCGGCAATGAACGCTTGCCACGGGCAATGATTGGTGCAATGGGACTGGTAAAAAAAGCTGCAGCCTTGACCAATGCTAAACTGGATCAGATTCCTCAAGAGCTGTCGGGCTATATTGTGGATGCAGCAGATGAGGTGATTAGCGGGCAGTGGGATAGCCAGTTTCCACTGGTGGTCTGGCAAACCGGTTCAGGCACGCAAAGTAATATGAACTGTAATGAGGTGATAGCTAATATTGCCAATCAAAAATTGGGCAATCATTTAGGTGCGCAAAAACCGGTTCATCCAAATGATCATGTCAACCGTGCCCAATCGACCAATGACTCTTTCCCGACTGCGATTCATGTCGCAGCGAGTTTGCAGATTAATCAACTTCTTATTCCAGCGCTTACCCGTCTACGCGATACCTTGCATGCAAAATCTTTAGCCTTTGCCGATATTGTCAAAATTGGCCGGACGCATTTACAGGATGCGACACCTTTAACCCTAGGTCAGGAATTTAGTGGTTATGTATCCCAACTTGATCATGGCTTGATTCGCTTACAGCAGGCTTTACTGGGTTTGTATGAGTTGCCATTGGGCGGGACGGCTGTTGGTACAGGTCTAAATGCCCATCCTGATTATGCAGTTCAGGCCGCAGAGACACTGGAGAAGCTGACAGGTCTACCATTTGTCACTGCTCCGAATAAATTTGAAGCTTTGGCCGGCCGTGATGCTGCGGTATTTGCTTCAGGCGCATTAAAAACCCTTGCAGTCAGCCTAAATAAAATTGCCAACGATATTCGTTGGTTAGCCAGTGGGCCTCGTTGTGGTTTTGGTGAACTACGTATTCCTGAAAATGAACCAGGTTCAAGCATCATGCCGGGTAAGGTCAATCCGACCCAAAGTGAAGCCATGACCATGGTGGTGGCACAAGTACTTGGCAATGACACCACGATTAATGTGGCAGGCGCATCGGGTAACTTTGAGCTGAATGTGTTTATGCCTGTGATTGCCTATAACTTACTGCAATCCATCCAGCTCTTGGGTGATGCCTGTAATAGTTTCAATGATCACTGCGCCGTAGGTATTGAGCCGAACCGTGACAAGATTGATCATTTCTTGCATGACTCATTAATGCTGGTCACTGCATTAAACCCGGTGATTGGTTACGAGAATGCAGCCAAGGTTGCCAAAACTGCCTATAAAGAAGCTAAAACCTTAAAGCAGGTGGCTGTTGAACTTGGTTTAGTCACGGCTGAACAGTTTGATGAGGTGGTACGTCCTGAACAGATGGTCTCACCAAATGTAAAATAAAGCGTTTAAGGCTTTTATTTTCAATCTTTCAGCCTGTTTTATCATGGAATCGTCAGCAGTGGTTTTTATCTCAGGCAGAGTTGCGTACAATAGATCTCGATGAGATTAACCACTGATGATTGTTTTATGCTTGATATTTATTTAACAGATGTTCAAAGAAAGGTGCAATTCAAGGATTATCCAGGTGAGCATCCTGTTAAATTTATTCTGAATTTTAAAAAGATTTTTCCAAGTGTCATGGAACTTCTTTTGCCGGTGCTTCCAGATGATGAAAATCTGGAAGAAATGTCTTGGGAGTCGACCAGCGGTGACTTTGAGACTTTCCAAATGTTGTTAACCGGTTGGGGCATTATTGAACTGCGTTTAAAGGCGATTAGCCAGTTTAAAGATAAAGCATTTGCGGATCGTTTGGTTAAACAGGCCCAGCAGAAACGCAGAGACTATCAAAAACAGCAGGCGAAATTGACGACTGTTGAGCTTGATTATCTGTTTATGCATGAAATGCATGCGCTGATTGATGCAGAACTGGTCGAGCTGGGTGAGAAATTCTATTTACCAACATTGCGTGAGCTGTGGAAAAGTAAAGTATCAGCTCAAGTTTTGAATGCAAAATTTTAATTTAAGTTTATAGTTTTCATTGCTAAAAATTAGTCCTCCATTCTTGGGGGATTAATTTTATCTGTAGCCTAAGCTTTCCTTCATGATCGGAGATGCTTGGAAATAGCCTAAGCTATATTATTAGATTCTCTTTAACAGGGATCTTCAAAAAATAAACCTTATAAAAATAATGATTCCTAGAATTTCGCCCGAGAACAGAGCAAGATAGCCCACTATTTATCCTAAAGTATTTTCATTGGGCAGTAATTTTAACCTTTGTTTAAAAAATAGGTGAAAAGAATCAGTTTTAGCTAAAAAATATATAAAAATATCAAGCAAATAGCCTAGTAATTCTGTCTATTATTTTTTAAGGTATATAAGCTTTATTTTTAGATAAGCTAAAAGTTTAATTGATTAGCTATGCTTCACAAAAATAACTAAAGGTTCCAATTTTCCCGAAGATATATCCCAGGATTTTTAAAAATGTCGAATCAGTTTTTAGATTTAATTACTAAACGCCGTACTATTTATGCCATTGGCAAGAATATTGAACAATCTCCTGAACGTTTAACTGATTTAATTCAAACTGCAATTAAACAAAGTCCATCTGCTTTTAATTCCCAGTCTTCACGCGCCGTCATTTTATTCAACACAGAACATGAAAAGTTTTGGGGCATCGTTGCAGATAAATTAAAAAGTTATGCAAAAGATGAAGCAAGTGCAGCAAAAACCACTGCTAAAATGGCCAGCTTTGCTGCTGGTGTAGGTACGGTATTATTCTTTGAAGATCAAACAGTGGTACAAGCGTTGCAGGAGCAATTCCCGTCTTATGCGGATAACTTCCCTGTCTGGGCAGAGCATTCTACTGCGATTGCGCAATTTGCCACATGGACAGCATTACATACTGAAGGCCTAGGTGCATCTTTACAGCATTATAATCCGATCGTAGATGAGCAGGTGCATGCTGAGTGGGACATTCCAGCCAACTGGAAGCTTCGCGCACAGCTGGTCTTTGGTTCAATCGAAGGCGAAACACATGCCAAAGATTATCTTGCGGACGAAGAGCGTTTTAAAATTTTCAAATAAGCCTGAAATTCATATCTGCGCTTAAACAATTTTAAGCGCAGATATTTTAACATCTCGACGAAATCCTCATCAGCATTGCTAAAATTCAGTTAAAATAGCGTGCTAATGCAAATAAATGAGTAATATCGAATGTCGAAAAACACGCAAAATCTATCACCTTTACAAGAACTGATCGCAGAGCAAAAGTTACTTTGTGAAGAAGTAGGCTCAGCTTATGTTGAAGTCACGGGTGATGATGTTGTTGCTGTGGCCGTACATACCTTAAAGCAGGATCCGATAGTTGGTATTCGTAAAAAGCCTGAGACAGCGGAAAATATCAGCTGGTATATTTATGGCGGAGAACCTTCAAGTGAAGATGCTTTTGAAACGATGACCGTACGTGAATTACAGGACATCGCACCAGAAGTATTACCATATCTTGCTCTGGAAACAGGTTTTCGTTTCATGATTGATGCCGATGATTATGAAGATGTCTGGAAAGAAGAAATCTAAATGCTAAAAAAATCATCTTTCATTTGTGCAGGATTGTTATTCTTACTGAATAGCATGGTCTTTGCAGAACCACTTTCACAAAGTGCGTATGACCAGTTTATTTTAGAACAGACTAAAATCGTCAATGAAACCAAGCACATTTTAGATGAAGATGATCCAAAGGCCGATGCCAAAACCCAACGTCAGGCTTTCTGTAATCGACTGAAAGCCTATCAGGACATTCAAAAAGTTTCTGAAGAAAATAACAGTCTGGATATGGCGCCCATGATGGCTATGGTCGCCAAAAGTTTTCTTGATCGACAGGATCAGAGCCTGAGTAAATCAGGAATGACCACCACCGTATTCTGTAAAAATAGGGATGTTGAATAGGGCGAGTGGTACTTCTTCTCATCACGCATTAATGAAAATAAAGAGAATATTATTATTTTAATCTTGGCTGGATTTTGACCAAAAAATATCATCTTAAATAAGATGCATCTATCTGTAGGGTTTTTTGTAAAGTTAAACTAAAGTATAAACATGATTGTTACTCATTATCCCGGGGATATATCCGGGAAATAAGAAAATTGATAACTATAATTTAATAATTAAACTTTAATATTTTTCTAAGCTTTGTCGAGAGATCTTTTAATACTGCATAATATTGTTGCTTGATCATGTCACACATAAGCATTATAGAAATGACTTCATAACGAATAGCGTGAATTTTGTCTTCATACATAAATGAATGGTATTCCAAGCAGGGTAGTGAAGTTATATCTTATATTTATGCTACAAAACTAATCCTGTTGTATTTATAAAATAGCCTAAGTATTTTATATATTTTAGCAGCAGATCTCGCTGTTAATTTATTACATGCTCTAAAACGAAAAAAGGAGTGTATTTACAAATTTCTGTTATACAAAATAATGGGCTAACTTTGAAAAAGTAGTGGAAGGGTAATCTATTTGTTCTAGTATCATCCTTATTCTGAAATTAAAAATAAAATATGGGTGCGATTTCTCTTAATCCCAAGGCTATTTTAAAAATGTATTAGATCGTCTTTTATATTGATGGGGCATTTTTCTTTAATTCAAATTAATAATTAAGCTTTGAACACTTTTAATCTGATGATGAATTTAGCCTAAGCAAAATTGATCAATCTGCTATAAATAGCCTAAGCAAATTTTTTATTTTAAAAATTTGGCAATTGATTAATTTTCAATATCAACCCACTATTAACATTTAAATCAAGAAATCACGGAATTCTCAAATGATCCTTAACTATCAATTACACCATCATGAAACTTCAACAGTATCTCCAATGCTCTTTATTCATGGTTTATTTGGTAGTTTGAGTAATTTAGGAGTATTGGCTCGACATTTTTCTGAACAGAGAACCGTGATCCAAATTGATGTGCGTAATCATGGTCTTTCTGGTCATAGCTCTGATATTAACTATCAGCTCATGGCAGAAGATGTATTGGAAACTTTATCCAGTTTAAATGTTCATAAGTTTGTCGTTGTTGGACATTCTATGGGTGGGAAAATTGCTATGAAACTGGCAGATTTAGCTCGTGAACAGACTGAAAAACTCATCGTGCTTGATATTACAGCGATCCAATATCATGAAAGTCATCATGCTGAAATTTTTAAAGCCTTATTTGCAGTACAGCAAGCAAATGTTGCTTCACGACTGGAAGCAGCAAAAATTATGCGTAAATATCTTCATGAAGAAATGGTGATTCAATTTTTATTAAAATCCTTTAATAAAGGGCAGTGGCTGTTTAATGTTCAGGCTTTATTTGATCATTATCCAGATATTATGGCTTGGGAAAAGGTCGAAAAAATTAATCGGCCAGCCTTATTTCTGCGTGGTGGTGATTCTTTTTATATCTCAAAACCAGAACATTTTGCAGCAATTAATGAACAGTTTTCTCAGGCAAAAATTGAAATCATTGAAAATACCGGTCATTGGCTACATGGTGAAAAACCAGATGAAGTCATTAAACACATGCAAGCCTTTGTTAATTAGGTAATATTTAAGGCTGTAATGTATGTACCTGTAATTGACCTTCATGGATCAGTTGATGTGCCATCTCAGCAGTTTTCTTTAAACCGGGCATACGATATTCAGTATGTCCGAAATCTTTAATGGATTTCCAGCGGCCGCCCCAGGTCAAACCTACCGATTCAGCGACCTGACCATATAACTCATAACCGCGCATGGCCCAAGGATCACGTTCTGTAATGACTACTTTGCCATGCCGTTTAAAGGCAATATCTGCAGCCAATCCAAATTGATGATAACTCTGAAAGCCTTTGGCCTTGGTAATATTACTATCGGTTGCCAACAAATTTTGCCGTTCCGGACTCCGATAACCTTCAAGTAAAACCAGCTCATAATCATGCTGTTCTTTCATGATTTTAAATACCATCAGTAAACGTTGCTTAAATCGTGGATTCATCTTATGCCATTTACGGTCTGCTGTACTGATATCTGAATGTGTATGCATTGCTGGTCTATAAATATCTTTAAGGTTTGAATTAAAGCTTTGTGCTGAAATAGCCGGATGATCTGGAAAATGCTCTTGTTGAAGGGCTTCTATAATGAGGTGGTCAGCAACTTCAGGCGGAGCCGTCAACATTTGCCCATCCAAAAGAGCATAAATTTGTGGATCAACTTTCCTTAAATATTCAGATTCAAATTTTCTGGCAGTTAAGGGCTGGGTAAAAGCGAGTAGCAAAATACTGCCAAATAATATTAATCCGGTAATCAAAATCCACCACTGCTGCACATACCAATGAGAATGCAGATGTTCAGGCGAGGCTGCCCGATAAAATTTACGTGAAAAATGTATTGCTTGAGTCAATTGCTGTTTACTTTGCGGAATGAATCTGAGAAAAACAGCCTGTATCCTTCGTCTAAATTCATAGGACAGCAGGGCGAACATTACCAAACTCATTAGGGTGAAGCTACTC
Organism: Acinetobacter sp. YH01008; assembly: GCF_013420435.1. Taxonomy (NCBI): domain Bacteria; kingdom Pseudomonadati; phylum Pseudomonadota; class Gammaproteobacteria; order Moraxellales; family Moraxellaceae; genus Acinetobacter; species Acinetobacter sp. YH01008. The sequence continues at coordinate 117,578 of NZ_VOYD01000005.1, read as the reverse complement.
AATATGATAAAAATCATAAGTGAAATACTTGATCTAGTTAAGATTCCAACTAAGTCTTTTCTTAAGCGATATAAATTGTACAACGGCGCAATTCTTTGCAAAGATTGCATTCAATTTTTTTGAAGTAAATACTTTTAAGTTTTTATTTTTATGAGCTTTCATGGTATTGATCTGAAAAATTTAATTAGGGTAAATGAATTGTAATATAAGCTTGCTCAGCAGGAGCGCTAATCAGATTCTGATATTGAGTAAAAATAGTTGTTTGTTCTGTCGATAAAGCATATTTAAAAGCGACAAAGCTGAATACTGCAAATAAAAACAGGAAAATTAGAATCCAGAAAAATGGTAATTCTCGATGAATTATATGTCTGATTTGATCGGGAAGCGCGGAAAAAGGAGAGAAGGCCGTTTTCTTAGCTTTGAGATAATCAATCTGATCTCCGACTCGAGCCACCAAACTATTCAAATGTTCAATCGATTCAATCCGGTATTTTCCCTGAAAGCCTAATAATAGACAGTAATGATAAACCTCTAATACTGCCAGTCGATCCTTGTCTTTATGACGGATGTTTTCCAGATATTCAAAGAACTGATAGCCAGCCAGTTGTGAACCAAACAGACTTAATTGCAACGGGCTCAACATCCAGGAATTCTGCAAATTAAAAAAGCGCTCATCCTGTTGTGTGACAATCGTTTCGTCCAGTAAAGCACAATAGGCATATTTGGCATCTTGAATATCTTCAGCTAAAAATTGTACCTTACGTGCCTGGCTTTCAAATTGGCTGAGCATTTGCAAAACTTTCTCACGGAATAATTCTATATCAGCAGGTATATGGTTATTTTTTATAAGAAAAATGATATAAAAACCATCATGCAATAAATCTAGAAAACTTGCCCCGTATAAGATATTGGTTTCGATAGCTTGTCTTGCTATATCGCCGATTCCGTTCTGATCCTCTTCAAACAGTGAAGAAGGATTATTTGTGATTGTATTCATTTGAATATTCATCCATTCATAACCGCAATGAGTTCAATCGCAATATCCTGAAACCCATTCGGGATATAAACACAAATTGCTTCTGAATCCAGCATGCGCTGATACAGTTCATTATTTGGTTCGATCTCAAAATAATGAACACCGGATCGCACCGGAATTGCTGTAGGAACCTGCATAAGATGCTGCACTGGCACAGCAGGCAAAGCTGCAATTACGCGTTGTTCAACATCGATGGTACTGCCGACCTTGAAACGGACCGGAACATGCGCAATCAGATTATGCGCTGGCATTACGCTACTCGATACAGCCAGATATAACCTGGTATTTCGGCTGATTTTGTCTGTTTCCAGACTCCCAATCCAATAGGATGGACGTGTTTCTTTTAAACTGATACTGATATAGCGATTCGAGATAATCGTATCGAGTAAATCTCTGAGAATAATATCCAGCTGATTAAAGCTGTCGTAAAGTTGATGGTGTTGATACTGTGGCAGTTGATCAATCTCATAAGCAGTCGAGAAGGTGAGTAAAGATCCAGTAAGTCGTAGCAGTTCCGCATATAGTCGTTCCGGATGAATTTGCGGATACTGCAAAATATGGTTCAAGCTTGCATGGGCTGTATTTAAGGCATTTACCAGCCAGAAAGAGACAATATCTCCCGAGCGAAATTCAATCAATTTCTGTTCATTTTCACGGTTATTGGATTGAATCGTCTTAATTTTGGCTCGAATGATATTTAAGCTTCGCTTTAAATTGTCTAGCAGATACTCACATGCCTGGATATGTAGAATGGGAGGAATAAACTTATGATTGAGAATAAAATTTCCTGAACTTTGTCTTTTGATTTGAGCAACCGGGATATATAAATAGCCATCCAGATGCTGTTGAGGTATTTGCCCGAGTTCAAATAGCTTAAATTCAGCACGACGGCGTAACAGGGTGATTTCTGCAGTCGTTGCATCGGTAAATAAGTCGTGGGTTGAAATTAACTGCGAGTGATAACGGCCAGCCTGAGTACTTTCGGCATGACTTACATTTTTTTTATTCGGTTGTAGCATCGGTAAAGCCAAATAAACCTGCATCTCTCCATGCAGGTTTAAAGCATCCAGTTGCACGGGTTCCGGTAATAAATCCTGTGCTGGTGCCTGATAAATTTCACCATCCTGCCAAATCATTTCAATTTTACTTAATGCCAGTATGTGCATATTGAACTGTGCTTCATCAAATTGGATGGATTGAATTCCATGAGCAAAAGGAAATGTCGCACGAATCATATGACTCAAACGTTGCTCATGATAAGCATCTTGTAATTGAAAATGTTGCGGTCTTAAAAATAGACCTTCGCCCCAAAGTACTTTTTCTGCTCTGAACATTTTAATATTTACCATTCATTCTTTGATTCATTATTGGTATGTACACCCAGTAATTCATGGACATGCTCTACAGGATTCTCATTTTTAATGACTTGAGCCAGCCATTCATGTAAGGGCAGCTGACTCCATTTAATTGTTTTTTGTAGCATATAGCTCACTGGGCTATGTGGTTCATTGATCTGAAAATACTGAGCAATCTCTTGTAATAACTGCATTGCCTGTTGACGATTGGCCAAATGGTTTTGGGCGTGGGGCTGAAATTTTTGCAGATTTGAATTTACATGTGAGATATTCATCACAACTGCTTCCGAAGTATGAGGTTGTGGTGAGTTCACCTGATCTAATATTATTTCGGAAGGTTGCGCAAATGTTTCGATTTTATAGATTCGCTTGATACTGGTGAATATTGTTTCGAGCTGAGAGTCTGTGGCTGCAAAACTTGGTGCATCCAGACCCAACAGTTGATCCAAAGTGGTTTTAAGTTTCTGCCACTCTGTCTGAATCTCCAAAAGATATTGATTATTTCGGCTCAGTATAGATTTGTCAGTATTTAGCAATAGTTGCTCAAAATATTCCAAGTCCTGAACAGGATCATTTTCAGAAGAATAATCCTGTTGTTTTAGCTGCATATTGCGCTGATGTAAAAGTGCTTCATATGTACTTAAACTATAAAAAGGTGCGGAGCTGACCAAAGAAATCTGTTTCATTAGTATGGGGAATTGTGCAATCAAACCTTGTAACAAACCCAAACGCTGATCAAGATTATCCTCTTCAATAACAGGATGTATCTCTAACCAGTAGCGCCCCAGACTTTTTTGGCTTAGTTCTAATCCTCGAGCAATACCTTCAAAACCATATAGATGACTCCATGCCTGAATGAGCCAAGTATATAATCGAATATCCTTGGTTTTTTCGCACAATAATTCAATTATTTTGTCATTCACAAATTGCCAATCCGCTTGTTTGGGTTCAGCGATCCAGTCACCTTGATCCAATAGGGGATCATCCCAAGTTTTGGCTTTTTTAATCGCATGAAAATCATTTGAAAATGAACAATCCACGCCACAGGACTGTTCAATAGAAATTTCTTGCAATAAATATTCAAATTTCAGTGTCATTTCTATACCCATTCTTATATTTATTTGTTTTTATTATTTATTTAATCCGATTATGCAACATCAGCTTTATTGCTTTTAGAACGAGATTTTTTAACTGTTTTAATTTTTGGATCTACACTGTAAAGGATTTCATCTTGCTGGACATCAATATGAATTAATTTAGGCAGCTTTTCTTCACTCATGGCCATGAGTATTTCTGTAGCCAAAGCAGGCAATATGGAAGCATTTAAAATATGATCAATATTACGTGCACCGCTATCAACTTCAGTACAGCGGCTGAGTAGTAGTTCAAGCACGTCTTCATTATAAGTAACTTGCATGGCATATTGCTGCTGGATGCGTTGGATAATCTTTGCCAGTTTATGCTGAATAATCTGGATTAACAGTTCATCGTGCAAAGGGTAATAAGGCACGATCTGCATACGTCCTAGAAAGGCCGGTTTAAATTGCTGATATAAGCTTGGTTTTAATTGATCTATCAAAGTATTGGCATCCGGCCAGTTTTCCCTAGGTTGATTTAAACAAGCCTGCATCATGGCACTGGAACCCACATTCGACGTCAGCAGAATCGTAGTGTTTTTAAAATCGATTAGTCGGCCTTCGCCATCTTCCAGCATTCCTTTGTCAAAGACCTGATAAAATAACTCCTGCACATCAGTATGCGCTTTTTCGATTTCATCCAGTAAAACTACGCTATATGGATTACGGCGCACAGCTTCCGTCAATACGCCTCCTTGACCGTAGCCGACATAACCTGGAGGCGCACCCTTTAAGGAAGATACAGTATGAGCTTCCTGATATTCCGACATATTCACCGTAATCAGATGTGACTCACCACCATATAATTCCTGCGCCAAGGCGAGGGCAGTTTCAGTTTTCCCTACACCACTTGGGCCAACTAACAAAAACACAGCTTGCGGTTTGTTCGGATCATCCAGTTGAGCTTTAGACGTTTTAATGCCTTGTACCAGCTGTTGTAATGCATCATCCTGGCCCATGACACGTTGTGATAATTTATCTTGGAGCGTTAATACTTGCTGGATCTCATTATTCATCATTTTTCCTACCGGAATTCCAGTCCAGTCTGAAATGATTTGGTTAATGATAAGCGTGTTCACACCTTCAAAGACCAATGGATCTTGATCCTGAATCTGGGCTAAATGCCGGCGTAATGTTTTTATTTGATTCTGCTTCTCACTCTGTTCAGATTGAGCCTGTAAGGATTTGATTTGCTGAATTAGCTCCAGTTCTTGCTGCCATTGGCATCTCAGCTGTGAAATTTCCTGTTCTAAGTTGGAAATTTTTTCTGATAATTTAATTAAACGCTCTTGATGCATCAGGGGATCTTGATGCTCTTTGTGTAAAAGGCCATATTCCAGTTGAGAATTATGTAATTGTGCCTGTAACTGGTCTAACTTGACCGGTTGCGAATTTTGGCTCAAAGCCACCCGTGCTGCTGCCGTATCCAAAACACTAATGGCTTTATCTGGTAATTGCCGTCCACTGATATAACGATGCGAATTACGTACCGCAGCAATAATGGCTTCATCATCAATGTGCAGCTGAAAATGCTGAGTCATGACCGGAATCATGGCCCGTAACATGTCGATAGCCACTTCTTCAGTCGGTTCTTCTACTTTCACGACCTGGAAACGCCGACTAAGCGCAGCATCTTTTTCAAAATATTGTTTGTACTCAGCCCAAGTCGTCGCTGCAATGGTGCGTAGTTCACCACGTGCCAAAGCCGGTTTTAACAGATTGGCTGCATCATTCTGACCCGCTTGACCTCCAGCACCAATCAGGGTATGGGCTTCATCAATAAATAAGATAATAGGATAACGACAAGACTGAACTTCCTGAATGATTTGTTTGAGTCGATTTTCAAATTCACCTTTGACACTGGCACCCGCTTGTAATAATCCAAGATCCAACATATGCAGCTCTACATTTTTAAGTGGATCAGGCACTTGATGGGTGGTAATTTTAAGTGCCAGTCCTTCTACAACGGCAGTCTTTCCTACTCCTGGCTCGCCAGTAAGAATAGGATTGTTTTGGCGACGGCGCATCAGGATATCTAGCATCAAGCGGATTTCGAATTCACGACCAATCACTGGATCAATCTGGCCTAGGCGCGCTTTTTCAGTTAAATTTATTGTGTATTGATCGAGTGCTGGAGTTTTATTAAATTCTGGCTGTTGAACGGGTGAATTTTCTTGTATGTTGCTGCAATGAATATGATCTGGGCTTTCAATACTTTGCTTACAGTGCTCTAAAAATTGGTGCTTCATGCTATCAATTGGAAATAGCTCAAATAATGCAGAGGCACGAATCGCAACTTGATATAGATCCGGTGCAGTAAGCAAAGCAACCAGTAAATGTCCACTCCGGATCATCGGATTTTTTTCTGCTGAAGCCAAAAGCCAGGCTTGTTCTAATACACGAATAATTGATTTAGCAAAGATAGGAGTGCGAGAATTCCCTTTATTCAGTTGTTGAATACTCAGACGAAGCTCATTAATCAGATTATCTTCATCAATTTTATATTTTTTCAGCAAGAACTTTATATCATTTAATTCATTTTGTTGTAGCAATTCTAAGAAAAAATGCTCAATTTCGATTTCATAATTTTGATTTTTAATGCAGGAGTTCGCCGATTTTTCAAGGTAGAGGCGCGCATGTTCGGATAATTTTGTAATCAAAATTTTTAAATTACTCATATTTTTCTCTTTTCAATATATAGCCTGATATTTTGGGAATTTATAGCTATATGATTCTTATTATTAAGTTTAATTTTTATTTATTTAAGTTTATCTATAAGCTATCAAAATATTTTGACGCACTATTTTTGGCATATTCTACTCAAATCTAATAAAAAGTCTGCATTCATTGATCGGAATTTAGCAATTTTAGCAAATTACATAAATTTTTTAACTAAAACTCATTTTCGTATTGACTTTTTGTGATCATTTTTTGTTAAATCCACATCACGATTTTTAAATTATAAGAATAGAAAAATCATTTTTTAATATTCAAAAATAAAAAACAACAAAAAATGAGGCTCACTTTGAAAAACAATTTAAGTTTTATCGTATTGCTCATCTCAGGAATGGCACAGCTATGTTTTGCTCAAACCCACGCTGCAGAATTAAATCGATCATGTATCAAGGCCTATCCACAGGCAAAGGATGTTACTGATTTAGCACTGATCGGTTTATATCAGCAGCTGTGCGACAAATCGGTGAAGAAAAATATTCCGCTACAGCATCAACTCAATACCCAAATCGCCAAGCGCTATGTCGAACTAGGATATAACCTGAAGGCATTGAATTTAATCGAGCAATTACATCAGCAGAATTACCATCATCAGGATTTGACTGATCTTGGTTTTTTGGCTGGTATTGGAATCTCTGCGGGAAGTTTAGAGCAGATGCGTAGTACAGAAGTTCGTGCTTTAAACGAATTTACCTATCCGCAAGCCAAATCACTGACTGAACATATTTATCTGGCACAACCCGCACCGAAATTTTCTGAATCTTCATCCCATACAGCGTTGAATTCGAAATCAAAACAGATAAAAACCAAGGCAAATACTACGCTAAAACAAAATGTTAATCTAAAGAAAAATAAAACATCGAGTAATAATACGAAAGTGAATACAGCAGCCATGAACAATAAGAAACCAGAAAATATAAGCACTCAAACCCATGGCCTCACTACCAATCCATTTGGATCATTAAAAAATAATTAACAAGGAAAATCATGATGGCTAAGCGTGAAAGTGTACAAAAAAAATTACAACGCATTCGGCCACCGCGTGTGCAATTGACCTATGATGTTGAAGTCGGGGATGGCCGTGAAGTCAAAGAATTGCCATTTGTGGTCGGAGTATTGGGAGACTTTTCAGCAGCCTCTGAACTGAAAAGCAGCAAGCTTAAAGATAAAAAATTTATCAATGTAGACCTCGAAAATATTGATGAGGTAATGCAGTCCTTAGCACCCCGTGCCAGTTTTCAGGTGGACAATAGTTTAACCGAAGAGGGCGGCAAAATTTCGGTAGATCTGATGTTCCATGCTATGGATGATTTCCTGCCGGAACAGGTAGTACAACAGGTTGAACCTTTGCGAAAACTGGTTGAAGCAAGAGAACGTTTAACTGATTTGCGCAATAAGATTTCCAATAATGAACGCCTGGAAGATTTGCTGGATGAAGTTTTAAAAAATACCAACCAAATTCAGAAAATGAGTGTGGAGGTAGACAGTGAATCATTCTAATGCTGCAATTGTCCCAGATGTATCTATTCAGGAATACTCGGTTCTGGATTCTATCGTTGAACGTAGTCGAATTGCCCGTACCGAAGAGGAACATGAACGTGCTAAAAGCCTGATTGGTGAATTGGCCAAGGAGGTTATGGCCGGTACGATTATAGTCTCTGAAAATATGACACTGGCTTTAGATAAACGTATTGCAGAAATTGATGCCTTAATTTCGACTCAGCTCAGTAAGGTTATGCATCACGAACAGTTTCAAAAAATCGAATCTACTTGGCGTGGACTATACTATTTTTGTCAGGAAACGCCATCACATTCTTTAATCAAGATTCGCATGCTGAATACCACTAAAAAAGAACTGGTTAAAGATTTTCAGAGTGCAACTGACTTTGATCAAAGTACATTATTTAAAAAAATATATGAAGAAGAATATGGTTCTTTTGGTGGAGCGCCTTATGCCACTTTAATTGGCGATTTTGAATTTGATCGCACACCGTCAGACCTGTATCTGCTAGAGCAGATTTCACATGTGGCAGCCGCCGCACATGCACCATTTATCTCTGCGGCAAGTCCTTCAATGTTTGGACTGGAAGCTTTTACCGACATCGATCGTCCACGCGATGTGTCCAAAATCTTTGAAACAGCTGAATATGTACAATGGCGTTCATTCAGAGAAAGTGACGATGCCCGTTATATGGCATTGACCATTCCGCGAGTATTAGGCCGTTTACCTTATCATCCGAAAGAAGGTACTGCGACAGCAGGCTTTAACTACGTGGAAGATGTTTCCGGTAAAAATCACAATGAATACCTCTGGATGAATGCTGCTTATGCCCTGGGTACACGGTTAACCAATGCCTTTGACATGCATGGCTGGTGTGCGGCAATTCGTGGTGTTGAAGGTGGCGGTCTGGTCGAAGGTCTACCAGTACATACATTTAAAACCAATGATGGGGAAGTCATTTTTAAATGTCCGACGGAAATTGCCATTACAGATCGTCGTGAAAAAGAACTCAGTGATCTTGGATTTATTCCGTTGGTACATTGTAAAAATACGGATTATGCTGCCTTTTTCGGCGCTCAATCTACACAAAAACCAAAGAAATATGCAAATGACCTGGCCAATGCCAATTCTGCATTATCAAGTCAAATTCAATATATTATGGCAGTTTCACGTATCGCCCATTATTTAAAAGCCATGATGCGTGACAAGGTGGGAAGCTTTGCATCAGCAGGAAATGTCGAAGCATTTCTAAATGATTGGCTGTCTCAATATGTACTCTTGGATGACGGCGCTTCACAGGAAGCCAAAGCACAGTATCCACTACGTGAGGCTTCTATCAAAGTTGTAGAAAATCCGGCAAAACCTGGACACTACAAGTCTGTGGTCTTTTTGAGACCACACTTTCAGCTAGACGAGTTGTCTGTCTCTTTGCGACTGGTCACTGAGCTGCCGCAGTCAAGCAATTAAAGCTGTTGGCAAAATTATAATAACGTTTATAACAATAGGAAAATTATTAAAAATGAAAGATATTTACGTCCAATTTCGAGGCAAATATAAAGTCGATGGTGAATCTCGTGATTCAGAACATAAAAGCTGGTTAGAAGTGAACTCTTGGTCTCACAATATTCGCCAGCCAAAATCGGCAACCTCTTCCAGTGTAGGTGGTCATACTGCAGAACGGGTTGAACATTCTGACATGATTTTTATGAAAGATCTGGATGCAACCAGCCCAAAACTTTGGGAAGCATGTTCAGCAGGTTATACCTTTGATGAAGTACAAATCGATTTTTATCGAGCGAATGGCGATAAACGCATTAAATATCTACAAATTAAATTAAAACATGTGTTGGTTTCACAAGTGACTCCAGTAGTGAATCAAGAAGGTGTTCCAACAGAAGCTTTTGGTCTGAAATATGCAGCAGTTGAATGGACTTATAATCAACAGGATATTAATGGCACGCAAAAAGGTGCAGTGACCAAGAAATGGTCATTGGCAAATAACACTGCATCTTATGCAGCATAATTTGCTCCTTTAGAGGCTGATCCTGATCAGCCTCTCTCAGAATATTTAAAATAATAAATAAAATTAGAAAATAACAATATGAATTTGGATCAGCTCCATCCTTACGGATTTAGAACAACATTATTTGACCGTCTCTTGCCTCAGAACCTAATGAGTGTACAAGGGCTTTCTTTGCAGGCCTTAAGAGAATCAGTCGCTACTGATCTGGAAGATCTATTAAATAGCCGCATGGCTAATCTGGAGGGCAGGGTTGATCGCTATGATCAGGTCAAAGGTTCCATTCTTCAATTTGGCATTATAGATTTTGTCGGTCTTTCAACGGCGAATCCACTGGATCGGGACAAAATCTGCCGTTCTATTGAGCAGTCTATTCATGTTCATGAACTACGTTTAAAACAAGTTAATGTAGAGATGCTGGTCGATGAGCAGAATATGGGGAGCTTGTGTTTGAGTATCCAAGCTTATTTAAATATTTATCCACTCTATGAGCCGGTGATTTTTGATGCTTTTCTCAACCCCACAACACAACAATACGTGATTTTGCCTAGAACATCAGCAGGTGTGCTGTGATTGAAGAATTATTACCGTATTATGAAAAACAATTACAGGAATTTGGACAACAATCACGAGAATTTGCCAAAAAATATCCGAAAATTGCTCAACGTCTTGCTCTCAATCAGGAGCAAATTGATGACCCGCATATTGAACGATTGATTCAGGCATTTTCACTCATTTCCGCCCGCATTGATAAAAAGTTACATGACAGCTACGAGGTATTCACTCGCTCTATTTTTGAGGTGATGTTTCCGCAGTATCTGAAACCTTTTCCAGCATGTTCAGTGGTCAGTTTTGAGGATTGCAATAAAATCCGACAGCTTAAAAGTAGCCAGCAGATTCCTAAAAAAACTGTACTAAAATCAAAAAGTACCCGTGGAGTACAATGCGAATATCGTACGGTAAAACAGGTTGAACTATTACCCATCGGATTAAAATCGCTCAGTTTTAAAACACATGCTTCGGCACATATTCATTTAAATCAGAACGCAACTCTAATCTTTGGTTTCGAGATTTTTAACCAGCAGCAACGACTGCTAGACCAACAAAAACTGCCGATTTATCTTGATGCAATTTCCAATCTCCCCTTGCAAGTACTGGATTGTATTTTTAAACCCGAGACCCGTTTTTCTATAAACACACAGACCCAAAAGATTGATATTGAAAATCCATTTGAGTTGCAGGGTTTTACTGAGACAGAAAGTGTATTACCAATCGATCAGCATACTCACCATGCTTATCGTTTATTAATTGAGTATTTTTGCTTTCCAGAGAAATTTAATTTTCTTGATTTGAATCTGAATTTTCTAAAAAACCTGAATATAGAAACTACAGAATTTGAATTAAAGATTCACTTTAAAATGAATCTGAATGATCAGGCAATGATCCGAAACTATTCAGAATTAAATAGCGCCAATTTCAAATTATTTGCAACTCCCATAGTGAATTTGTTCCCTAAACAGGCTGAACCACAGAAAATTGATCATCAACGCCTTGAATATTCACTCATAAGTGATATCCATCATCCTGAATATTTTCAGGTCTATGCAATCACTGAGATGAATATATTACGAGAAAAAAATGAAAAAAATCAGATGATTTTTTCAATCTTACCTTTTTTTGCTATGAGTCATTATCATCAGGCAGATGGGCAGTTTTATTATCATCTACTCCCTGAGGACAATAATAACCGTACAGGACTAAAATATTCCATTATTTCAAAATCTTTAGAACCGCATCAAATTTCATCAGACTTTGTCAGTATCCAGTTACTATGCTGTAATCGGGATCTGCCTTATGAAAGTTACCATAAAGATCAAAACACCTTATCTTTAAATGACAGTAGCTTGATGCGGAAGGCGACCTTAGTCAAAAGACCTAATTTACCCTATTATTTTGATCAAAAACTGCAGGAACAGTGGCGGATTATTTCGCACTTATCATTAAATAATCTATCTTTAATGCAAGGGGATGCGGTCAGCTATATTAAAGAATTACTTGAACTTTATAACTTGCCACAATCCAAAGAAAATCGCCTCATTATTAACTCAATTCAGACTGTACAATTTTCCCTGACGCAGAAACTGCGTGAGCATAAACCGTTTCCACTATTTGTACGTGGTGTCAAAGTTGAAATTCAAATTGATACCAAAATATTTCGGGGAGCTAGTCTCTATATATTTGTGCAGGTTTTAAATCATCTCTTTAATTTAAAGGTTCAGATGAATAGTTATGTAGACATGCACGTTATTGATTCAAAATCAAAACAGGAGTTATACCAATGCGTACAGCAGATTGGTGGCAAAAGGCTTCTGTAGTTGACCGGCTTTATCAGCAACCGACCAGCTTTGAATTTATTCAAGCCACGCGATTATTAAGGCATGCGCCTGAACAGAAAAACGAGCAGGAATGGAGTAAAGCCTTTCAATTTATCAGTTCACTGAATCTTAATTTTCCAGTCTCTGAAATTGAATCACTACAAACTCAAGATAAGAAAGTGCAGATGACCAATTTAATTGTTGGGCTAACTGGTATTCTGGGAGAATTGCCTTATATCTATACGGATAAAATTAAACAGGGCACACGGGCACAACGAGAAGAAAGCTTGCATTTTCTGGGATTATTCAATCATAAGCTTACTGCACAATATGTCGATGCCTGTCTGAATTATCACTTAGCCTTACGCTATGAAATTGAGCAGGAAAATCATTATCTGAACCTGCTACATGCTTTGAGTGGCTATATGAGTCAGCAGCATGAACAGCAGAATATAGATGATTATTTTGCTGAATTTTCAGGTTTGATGCAGGGTCAAAATAATACACATTATGCCTTAAACAGCATCCTGTCCTGTATTTTTAAGTTTAACTTTCAGATCAATGAGTTCATTCCAGAAACCTTTCAGCTTAATGAACAGCAAAGAAGCTGTTTGGGAGAATCACGACCGGTTCGACTGGGAATCAATAGTTTTTGTGGCGAAAGCCTTCAGCAAATTGATGAAAAAATTGAAATTGAAATCGGCCCATTAAAACGTGAAGACTATCTGAGTTTTTTATCTGAAGGGTTCCATAGTGTCAAATTAAAAAAGATTCTTCAAATCTGGTGTAGCCCAACCTTATTGGTAGATCTCCGGCTGATTCTAGAAAAAGATGAATTATGTTCAGTCCAGCTCGGACAAGCGAATCCTATGGGTTTGGCAAAAGGGGCGGTATTGCTGGCCAATCAGGCGACACATAATACGCAAACTTGTTATAGCCTGATAGGAAGCCTGTCATGATCAAGCCTGTCATTCAGACTTTTGTAGGCTTATTTGTGCTTACGAGTGGTCTTGTCATTTATTACTGGAGAGACATTCAGTACGATCCATCCAATATAGAGTTGACATTGTATTTCGGTATTTTACCTTTACTACTTTGCCTGCTGTTATTTACACCTTATTTGATCTATAAAGCGCTAAAAAAGTATCAGCAAAGAAAACAAAAGCAGCAGGATCAAGCAAATTCATTGGCTCAAATACGCCAGCAAGATTCTGAAAATACAAAAGAACCCTTAAAGCCGATTGAAGATTACCCCCTTAATATTTTTTCAGCTGCAGCCTGGCACAGTTTTGGTAAAAATGCAGAAATTTTAGAGAAAATGATGCAGTTTAGTAGTCCAGAATTAGACTCCAAATTGCTGAATTATTTTGGTCTGCCGCTATTGGCATATCGTATTCATGCCATAGATTCATTGCTCGAAAAAGACCAGACTGAGCAAGGAATAATGACAAGCTTAAGTGGACGGCGGATTCAACACCTCATTCAAGATCAACTGGAGCAGCATCAGGAAAGCCTGAGCTTAATATCAAGACAGTTAAAACATTCTGCATTATTTTATAATCAGGAGCTGGCTTATCAATATCGAATACATCCGGGATGGACACAGGAAAATTACCAAGAAGATGAGAGTCATATTACACCTCTTACTACCGCACCAGTCGTTCGCTTAAATCGATTGAATCTTCATATTTTGTTAGCCGATCATTTGATTGATGATTGGAATGAAATATATCAGAAACAACTCTTAAGCCAGATTGAGCAGCAATATTCAATAATTCCTGTTCAGATTCATCTCCAGTTGCATTTCTTGCCAGCTGATCGTGCTTATTCCAACTGGTTGAATTTAATACAAGAAAGCGCAGGGCAATCCCATGAGGCCAGTCTTATTATCGTGGCAGATTCTGAAATTGATCAGGACTATCTCAATGATCAACTTTGGCAAAATGAACACTATATTGCGTCAGAATATGCTGCCAGCTGGTGTCTAGCTGCGCCTGAGTTAGAAATTGAAGGAATGATCCCGTTGCAAAGCCTGCAAGTAGCTAAGCATGTCACGCATTTGCAGGAATATCTGGCTCAGCATCAAGTTGATCTCTCTACTCAGCTAGAATGGCCTCAACCTTTTTTAGTCGTATTGGATGAAGTCACGCATTCCAAAAAAATGAAGAAAATACAAAAAAGTTTCGAAAATATTGACTTCGAACCAGATCATGTTGTTTATCCTAAAATTTATTTGGGGCATACGCAGCATTTAGCCACCGTTTTTGCTGCGATGTTGTCAGCACATCTAGTAGACAATGTCATTACAATAACCTATGGCCTACAACAAGAATCTACCTATTTATATTTTACCAATACAAAAAATGATCAACTCAATCAAAGCACATTAGTCGCTTAATTATTTATAAAAATTAAAATAAGAGATAACCGTGAATACACTATTTTATACCGTCTTGGGCTATGTCTGGCAGTACATTGGTAATCCTAAAGCGATGATGGCCTTATCTTTTTTAGTGGTCATTATTTCCATGAAGAATACGGTCGCTGATCGAGTCTTCTGGATTTTACTGTTGGTCTATGCTGCTATTTTAATAGGTTGGGGGATTTATGCATTTATCCAGCGTTATCGGTCTGCTAAACAGGACGAAAAAATTGCAACGGCCTTAGCTCAAAATACCGAGGCTGAAAGCAAGAATAATAAAGCAGAACTTCAGTTAATCAGTCAACAGGTCAAAGAGTCCATCCAGCTGATTCGTAAATCTAAACTGGGCGATTGCAAGGCTAATGCTGCACTCTATGAACTGCCTTGGTATATGGTGATTGGTCATCCTGAAGCAGGGAAAAGTTCTGCCATTTATCATTCAGGTCTACGCTTTCCATTTGAAGCAACCCATCAGAAAATGCGATCTGCCAGGCTCAATGGAACTCGAAACTGTAACTGGTTTTTTTCAACACAGGGTGTGTTGCTGGATACCGCTGGGCGGTATTCGGTCTATCCTGAAGACCATCCGGAATGGCTGGGATTTTTGAATATTCTCAAGAAAAATCGTGCTAAAGCCCCAGTGAATGGATTGATTGTGATGGTCAGTGTGGCCGAACTGGTCAACCAAAGTCCGGAGAAGTCTATGCAACTGGCCAAAAGTCTGCGGGCGCGTATACAGGATCTGACTGAACGTCTAGAGGTATTTGCTCCGGTTTATCTGGTATTTTCCAAGATGGATCTGATTGCCGGATTCACGGAGTTTTTTGATTGTTATCATGAGCAGGAATTTGATCAGGTTTGGGGTGCCACCTTGGCCTATGAACCAGCTTCCAGTGAAAATGCTGTTCAGTTGTTTGAAAAGCATTTCAGTATTTTATATGACGGACTCAAAAATGTAAGTACGACCCACTTAACCCGTCGTCATTCGCAGCAGATATCACCCAGCGTGATGACCTTTCCTTTGGAATTTAAGAGTCTTAAACCAGTATTCAAGACCTTTATTGCAACCTTGTTTCAGGAAAATCCTTACCAATTTAAACCGGTTTTTCGTGGCTTTTATTTTACCAGTGCCTTACAGGAAGGCCAGATTGAAAGTCCAATGACAAAACAGATTGCTAAGGATTTTCATCTGATTCGCAGTGATGATGAAATTGCGCTATCCACTCCATCAACACCCCAGAATCAAGGTTATTTCCTGAAAAGCCTATTTTCTGAGGTCATCCTTAAAGATAAGCATCTGGTAAAGCAGCATATTAATCCGGTACGAAAACGTCAGCGCTTTATGGCTTTTACCGGAGCTTTACTCACAGTATCAATTGTATTGAGTATGTGGATATGGTCTTATCGGAATAACCAGCAGTTAATGGCTGAGGTTCAGGCTGACCTGAATAAGGTGGTGCTGATGCAGCAACAGTCAGGAACTGAACTGGCCACACAAATGGATGCATTATTAATCCTGCAAGCACATTTACAACAGTTGGATCAATTTGATCAAAGGCTTCCATTCAAGTATCGTTTTGGTCTGTATCAAGGGCATCAGATCCGGGAAAAACTGCAAGCTGAATATTTGAAAGGAATTGAGCAATTAATCTTGCAGCCTACCCAGCAGAGTATTGCGGAATATCTACAACGGGTAAAACAGCATTCGGCGACTTTAAAAGAAAATCATATCAATGTACAAGTTCAGCCGGTTGCACAAGTTCAACAACTGGCCTTAGCGCCATCAGACCAAAATCCACAAGATGCCTATAATGCGCTTAAGACTTATTTGATGTTGAGCAACCGCCAATATATAGATTCAAGTCATTTGAGTGACCAGCTGACACGGTTCTGGCGAAACTGGCTTGATCAGCATCAGGGGCAGCAGCCACGTACCGAAATGTTGCAAAAGGCCGAACAATTACTCAGCTATGCCATGACTTTGACAGGTTCAAGTTCATTTCCTCTGCTTAATCCTGATACTGTTCTGGTGGAACAGACCCGTCAGGTTTTGTCAGCACTGACGACAGGCGTATCCGCACGTGACCGTGTGTATAACGAAATTAAAATGCGGGCTTCGGTACGTTTTCCAGCCTTAACCATCAAGCAGATGGTAGGGGAAAGTGCTCAAACAATAATGTTGGGAAGTTATGCCTTACCCGGTTTTTATAGCTATCAAGCCTGGAATGATTATGTACAACATGCCATAGATACGGCAGCTCAAAGCTCAACCGAAAGCAAAGACTGGGTATTGAATACCATCCAATCAGATGACCTGAGTTTCAGTGGGAGTCCGGAACAAATTCGACGCCAGCTGACTGAAATGTATAAAAAAGAATATATCAGTGAATGGCGTAAATTTTTAAATGCAATTCATTATGCCAAGACAACCGATTTTAATCAGCATACCCGTCAGATTGATATTCTGGGTGAGCCAGAAAACTCACCCATCCGCAAGGTCATTCAACGTGTAGCACAAGAAACCAGCTGGGATAATCCTGTGGTGCAAGCTGAATTGGCAGTTCCACAAAAAGGTTTTATTGCCTGGTTTAAACGTAAAGTATTGCAACGTGATGATGTGAAACTGGCACAGAATTCTGCATCACATTTATCTCATGGCGTGATTTCTAAAGATTTTCAGTTGTTTTATCAGATTGTACGCTCGCGAGACGATCTGCAGAACCGGTCGCTGCTAGATGAGTATATGCAGTCCATGGCCAAGGTTCGAAGCCGTTTCAATGATTTAAAAAGTTCTGGCGATATTGGTCCTGCCAGCATGATCTTAGTCAAACAAACCATTGATGAGCAGAACTCTATCTTTAATATCACACAGAAATTTGTCGATGAAAAAATGTCGGTGGGAAGCAATGAGCTGGATCAACAGCTGATTAAAAAATTATTGAGTGTGCCGCTGACACGTTCCTTTGAAAGCCTGATGATTCCGGCCCAGGCTGAAATGAATAAATTATGGCAGATACAGGCCTATCAACCATTTAGTGGAAATTTGGCACAAAAATATCCGTTTAGCAGTCAGGCCAGTTTGCAGGCAAGCTCTCAGGAAATTAATCAGATTTTTGGTGAAAATGGCAGTATTGCACGTTTTGTCAAAGAGCATCTGGATCCTCTGGTGATCCGTCGCGGCTATAGTCTGACTTCAAAAACCTGGCAAGATTTAGGCATTAGTCTAAATCCTGCCTTTATTGCAAGTTTTCAGAATTATGTCGCACCGGTACATGGTCTGGCGACTGGAGAGTTAAACCATACCAATTCAAAAACCGTGAACCTCAATCAATCTAATTTTCAGTTTTATCCCTTAGAACAGTCTCACTTACTAGCGTATACCATTGATATTGATGGACAAAGAATGCTATTTGAAAATGGTGTTCAACAATGGGTGAATTTTATCTGGCCAAATCCTGGCACCATTCCGGGCGCGCGAATCACAGTAATCGATCTGGAAGGGAAGACCCATACCATATTTGATGAACCAGGTGAATATGGCATCAACCGCATGATTGATAATGCACAACGTACTCAAAAAGGCAATATTTTTGAAATGGTGTGGCGCAGCAAAGATTATCCTGAACTATTTGTGAAGACCCATTTCCGGCTGGTGAGTGGTAATAATTCAAGTTCTATCGGAGGTCAGCCAAATTATAGCAATTTGCAACTGGTAGATCAGATCGTCTCGAATAAATCGGTACGTGTGGTCGCTGCACAGCGTACTGCGGTGTCTGGACAAATAAATCAAACATCTATGCTTCCGGTAGGAAAAACAGGAGCGACGACGCCATGATCTTTTTAATCCAAAATAAATAAATAAATGTCAGATGAGCTTAACTCACGATATTAAACTATAAAAAACACATGGGGTAGAAACCTGAAATGAAAATAAAAAAAACCTGCTTAAAATTGAATTATATAAATAAAATCATAATTTTATTATCTATATGTTTAGGCGGCGGCGTACAGGCCCAATCCATTATTGTTGAAGGTGTTGTACCGAATGACAGCACACAACAGGAAATTTTGAATAAACTCTATGCAACTTATGGCCAGAAAAATGTGATAAATCGCATTCAGATCCGTCAAGTGACAGCACCAATTGGATGGTCGAATGCGGTAAATAAGGTGATTAATGATGATCTTAAAAAGGTAAAACAAGGTAAATTAACGGTCAAAGGGTCTAATATTCAGTTGATTGGTAAGGTTTTGAATCTTCATGAAATGGATATCACTACTAAAAAGTTTCAAGGTTTAATACCAGCAAATTATCATTTAAATGCACAGCTCACTGTAAATCAGGCAGAACAGCAGATTATTGATGCGGTATTAAAGAATCGCATTGTTGAGTTTGAATCTGGTAGTGCAGTACTGGCAGCGTCCGGTGCAAAGATTCTGGATGAAATGGTCATAGCTTTAAATAAGGTGAGCGGAAAGAAGGTACGGATTATTGGACATACTGATAGTTCCGGTGATGCCAACAAAAATATAGTACTGAGTCAACAGCGCGCAGAAGCCGTAAAGAATTATTTAATCAGTAAAAATATAGCAGCTGAAAATTTCAGTGTTGATGGTTTAGGATCAACTCAACCTATAGCTGATAATTTAACAGCTGAAGGTCGTAAGAAAAATCGCAGGATTGAATTTGAAGTGCTTTAAAGCTTAGGTTGCTTGAGCAACATATCTATTTGTGGCTTACAGATTGTGTTATTCACCAATTAAAATGTCTATGCGATAAACCATTTAAAATGTCCTGTTTTTAACCACAAGAGTCAAGCACAGGATTTAAATTTCTTTGTCCAATAATAGCTTTCTGAGCTTTCTGAGCTTTACGGCTCGGCATACTTTTCTTGGCACGGGAACGTTTATTCTGTTTCTCCAATTCTTCATGTTGTTGCTGGATATGCGCCAGGACTGAACCTAACCGTTTATTCTCAACAATCTCATTTTGCTGCAGCCCAGCCAATTTATTGAAGATGCTGTAGTTGAGCTTTCGTCCTTCATGCATGAGGGCCACAGTGCCATCCGGGTACTCCAGAAATGAAATGTATTGCCCAACAAGCTTATGATTCAGCTCTGTCGGTTCAAGCAGATAAATACACTTGTCATAGGTGATGGTGAGGTTCTTCGTGACCTTACGCGGTTCCTGCCAGGTGAATATATCCTCCAGCTCAGCATCAGACTCTGTTAGCGGACGATGTAAGTTCTTTGAATTTCGCGCACACTTGGCGAACTTCTGGTTGAAATGCTCAATAAAGCAGGGTAACCAGGCATTGGCTTCGGCAATTGAACTGATGCCTTCCAGACGCATCTCCTTGATCAAACGGTCTTGAAGGGTTCTATTCGCGCGTTCTACGCGACCTTTAGCCTGTGGTGAGTTGGCAAAGATAATATCAATGTTTAACTCATTCAGAATCCGGCCAAATTGCGTGATCTTGCTGTCCTGGCTCGATTTCTGGTTCACTCGGAAGACCGAATGTTTATCGCTATAAAAGGCCAGAGGCTTACCGTATTGTTCAATGTAGGCTCGGGTTGAAAGCATATAGTCGAAGGTCGTTTCTGCCTCACAGAAGCGCAGATGCAACAGCTTTCCAGTGGCATCATCGATATACACCAATAAACAGCACTTAGCAGCGCGTCCTTCGAACCAGTCATGATATGAGCCATCAATCTGGATCAGCTCACCGAAGCAATCACGGTTATAACGTGGCTGATATGGACGTTTAAGGCGCTTGGATCGCGGAATCCAGAGGTCATTTGCAGTCATCCAGCGCCGAAGCGTTTCTACCGGGATATTCAGGTCAAATATGCTGCTGAGCTTCTCATGGGCCAAGGTAGGTCCAAATCCCAGCAGATGTTCGGAAATAATGGAAAGACATTTTGATTTTAATAAATCATCATGGCGACGATGGCCAGGTTGACCACGGCTGGCATGCGCCATACCTGAAACACCATCTTGATTGAGCTTCTGTAATAACCGGGTAATTTGACGGGTTGAAAGATTAAGGATTTCAGCAGCACGGACTTGTGTAATACGATGATCTCGAACGTCTTGCAGAACAGCAAGACGTTGAATTTCTTTGTCAGACATAGTGATCAGCATCTATATTTCATATCCAGTCCATGATGTTTAAACCATCATAAACTAGACATTTTTATTGGTGAGAATATAGACATTTTGAATGGTGAGTAACATTTTTATTTCGTATAATGTATATTATGTTAAATTGAGTGCATGATACTTTAAGTTCATCTATCTTCTTGTCCATAAAAGTTAATTTTGAAATTTTCAGTGGAAATTAAAGCTAAAAATGAAATCAGCAAAAAATAAAGCTAATTATGAAATAAAACCCACTTTGGAAAAATTTCATTTTTAGCTTTATTGCCTTTTAGTATCAAAAGATCATTTTTTTTATAGAGGTATAACTCAACACCTCTATGAAGTTAATCTCATATTTTCTTTTCTTCAGATTAAATTTCTCATGCACTATTACGTCAGCTATTACATTTAGTGT
The DNA here is from genome assembly GCF_013420435.1 of Acinetobacter sp. YH01008. NCBI lineage: Bacteria > Pseudomonadati > Pseudomonadota > Gammaproteobacteria > Moraxellales > Moraxellaceae > Acinetobacter > Acinetobacter sp. YH01008. The sequence continues at coordinate 96,443 of NZ_VOYD01000005.1, read as the reverse complement.
GACCATGTTAGTTTGGCTGCTTCAACACCTTCATGTAATTTTACTGGTGTATCTTCTTGCTAATATATTTATTGACCCTGCCAAACCTGGTAAAGGCCTATCCTTATCTGAAGCATGATCTGCTAGAGATTCTAGCCCATATACATCTGGTAAATCATGAATAGTGTCTCTTTCAATGGGGTTTTCTGCTTTATCTTTATTATTTTCATAAGTTTGCAATATTGCTTCTTTTTCAAACTTTGCAATATCTAAAGCATTTTTCTGCTATTTATTAATCAGATAAATTTTTATGAATATAATAATTATTAATTTATTCAATATATTCAGGCATTTAAATCAATACCAACTCATATCCTAAAAAGACATAAAAGCTATAATATAAATGATTGCTCAAAATTTGAGAGATAGAATGCTGTAAACCATAGGCGGTATTCTGTTCTATTAAGATTTAGACAATGGCGGCATCTAGTTTTACTTAAAATCATGTCAATCACAGCTCTATGAATAATTGATAAATCTCGAATACATTCTGTTATTAAATGTTGAGACCGAATGCATAAAGCTAGAAAGCCTCTAAGATATTTCTAAACTTTGTACAGAGAAAGGGAAAATATGAATAACTATCCTGAAACCCCTGCTTCAACTAAAACTCAAGATCATCAACCTGGTGTGCAAACCAAAATGGATCCTGCACCGGAAGTCATCAAACCGAATTATAAAAGTAGCGATAAACTTAAAGGTAAAATTGCCCTGATCACAGGTGGCGATAGCGGTATAGGCCGATCAGTCTCGGTCTTGTTTGCCCGTGAAGGTGCTGATATTGTGATTTGTTATCTGGATGAAGATCAGGATGCTCAAGATACCAAAAAGAGGAAGCCGAACGTATTGCCTGGTCTACTGTCAACAAGCAAGATGGCGGTGGCAAGAAAAGGAAAAAATCCCATTAATAATAGGAAGTTAGGGTAAAATCCTATGTTGAAAGCTCGGCGAAAAACCCTCTCATTACTGCGTATGAGAGGGTTTTTAATCTGAATCTTTAATATGTATTTTCTACGCGCTGTTGAGTCCAAACCGGCCAGAGTTTTTCCAGCGTTTTTTCAAATTTCGAATTATCGGTTTGCCATTGTGGATTTTTATCTTTATCAATAATCAGTGCACGTACACCTTCAATAAAGTCGCCTTGCTCCAACCAGACATCCTGCAGATCTCGCTCCAGTTGCATACATTTTTCCAGCGATAAATTTTGTCCTGCCTGCTGTAACTTCAGACTCGTTTGCTTGGCCATGACTGGACGTTGCTGCAAGATGACCAGCATTTTATTGGCCCACTCCTGATTGGTAGCACTACTTGCATGTGCCAAACTCTGTTCGATCTCATCGAGGTTTGGATGGCCAAAATGCTGACTAATCAGATCTGCACGTTTTTGCAACTCGCTTTCTACCGGATGGGTAATGTACGCACTGATGATTTTTTGGATTTCAATCTGATTTAATACCGGTGCAGCAATCAATGCGGTTTCCAGTTCAGCAAAATTTTCACTCGGTACATGATAATCGACCAGATCCAGATATAGCGCATCACTGCTGCTGATCTGCTCCCCTGTCAACGCCATATAAATGCCTACATCATCCAGTCGGGAGAGAAAGTGGGTGGCTCCCACATCCGGGAAAAATCCAATCGCGGTTTCTGGCATGGCAAAGCGTGATTTTTCACTGCTCACTTTAATATGACAGGCTTGAGCCAGACCAAAGCCACCGCCCAGAACATAACCATCCATCATCACGATGACAGCCTTTGGAAAATTGCGCAGTGTGCTCAGCATGCTATATTCAGTGGCAAAAAAATCCTGATATTGGGTATTGCCTGCCTGATAGCTGTCATACAGATAACGGATGTCTCCTCCGGCACAGAATGCCTTGGGACTGTTAGAATTGATCAGAATCGCTTGCACCGCTGGATCATGGCGCCACTGATCTAGTTGTGACTGAATCCCTTGAATCATCCGCAGGGTTAAGGCATTTAAATGACTGGTGCGGTCCAGGCTGATAATGCCTAAACGTCCTTGTACCCGAATCGCTAAATTATTTTCATCACTCATTTTATTTTCCTATTTTTGTTTTATTGATGGGTGAATTTGGCTGGGCGTTTTTCGACAAAAGCCTGCATGCCTTCCTTTTGATCAGCACCGGCAAAAATGGAATGGAATATCCGTCGTTCAAAGCGTAGACCTTCGGCCAGACTGACTTCAAAAGCCCGATTAATTGATTCTTTAATCATCATCACGGCCGTAAGCGACTTTTCAGCAATTTTTTCGGCAGCTTGCAGAGTTTGTTCTAGTAACTCTTCTTTGGCAAAGACACGTGCCACTAACCCACTTTGCTCGGCTTCTTGCGCGCCCATGTGACGTGCAGTCAGACACATTTCCATGGCTTTGGCTTTACCAATCGCCAAGGTTAAACGTTGCGTTCCGCCAATGCCGGGCAATACCCCTAAAGTGACTTCAGGCAAACCAAATTTTGCATTATCAGCGCAGTAAATAAAATCGCACATTAAGGCCAATTCACAACCACCGCCCAAGGCATAGCCACTCACCGCAGCAATTAAGGGCTTACGGCGCTGGGCGATCCGGTCGGCCAGACTGAAAAAATCATCCAGATAAATTTGCGGAAAGTTTAAATCTGCCATTTCTTTGATATCTGCACCTGCAGCAAAGGCTTTTTCCGAACCAGTGATGACAATACAGCCAATCTGCGGGTCTTTTTCCAGCTGATCCAGCGCCTGATTCACTTCAACGATCAATTGATTATTCAAGGCATTTAAGGCTTGTGGACGATTTAAAGTAATCAGCCCGACCCCGTTACGCTGTTCGAGTAAAATAGTTTGCCATTGCATGATAAAAATCCCTTTAAAATTATAAACTACGTGCAATTACCAGACGCTGAATATCGCTGGTGCCTTCATAAATCTGACAAATACGCGCATCGCGATAAATGCGTTCAATCGGAAAGTCTTTCAGATAACCGTAACCGCCAAAAATCTGCAGCGCTTTGGAACAGACACGTTCTGCCATTTCCGAAGCAAAGAGTTTGGCCATAGAGGCTTCGGTTAAACAGCTTTCACCTGCTTCCTTTTTACGTGCAGCAAAATGGACCAGTTGTCGCGCCGCTTCAATTTCGGTGGCCATGCTGGCCAGCCTGAACGAAATCGCCTGCTGTTCAAAAATCGGTTTGCCAAAGGCCACGCGATCATGTGCATAAACAGTCGCTTCTTCCAATGCAGCGCGGGCCAGACCCACTGCTTGTGCGGCAATGCCGATCCGTCCACCTTCCAGATTGGCCAAGGCAATTTTTAAGCCTTCACCTTCTGCACCGAGTCTTAAACTTTCATGAACGCGGACATCGGTTAAAGCAATCTGACAGGTATCCGAAGCATGCAGACCGAGTTTTTCTTCGACCCGAATCACTTCATAACCGGGCGTGTCGCGCGGCACTAAAAATGCACTCATGCCTTTTTTTCCCGCAGTTGGATCGGTCACGGCAAAGACAATAATCATCCCGGCATTATGACCCGAGGTAATAAACTGTTTGGCGCCATTGATAATGTAGTGATCGCCATCTTTCACGGCCCGGGTTTTAATCGCTGCAGCATCCGATCCGGTATGCGGTTCGGTCAGGGCGAAGGCACCAATCATTTGCCCTTGAGCCAAAGGTTTTAGAAACTGCTGCTTTTGCTGTTCCGTTCCAAACTTCAGAATCGGCACACACCCCACCGAGTTGTGTACGCTCATGATGGCGGACGTTGCACCATCTGCCGCTGCCACTTCTTCGAGGGCCAGTACATAAGCCAGCGTGCCTGTACCTGAACCGCCCCACTCTTCTGGAATCAGCATGCCTAAAAAACCTAGCTCACCCATTTGAGACAAGGTCTGTTTAGGAAATATGCCTTTTTGATCCCACTCGCCGGCAAAAGGTTTAATCTGTTCCTGAGCGAAGCTTTTGGCCATATCCTGAATCAGTTGTTGCTCTTCCGTAAATTGCATGGATGCTTCCTTCAATCTCTTTATTTAATATTTTTATTCAATCTGCTGGCTTTGGCTAGTTATGCGGTCTTTACCTGCTGCTTGTTGATTTCCTGATTACGCAGTAAGAAACGCTGAATCTTGCCACTCGGGGTTTTTGGCAATTCTGTGACGAATTCAATCAGGCGCGGATAGGCATGCGCAGACAAACGCTTTTTCACAAACTGGCCTAGTTCTTCTTCCAGATGAGATGAAGCTGCAAAGTTATTCGCCAGAATCACAAAGGCTTTAATCACTTCGGTACGTTCAGGATCAGGCACGCCAATGACGGCGGCTTCGATCACCGCATCATGTTCTAGCAAGGCACTTTCCACATCAAATGGGCCAACCCGATAGCCTGAGGTGGTAATGACATCATCACTACGTCCAACAAAGCTCATACTGCCATCAGCATGAATTTCCGCGGTATCACCGGTTAAATAGTAATGTCCAACAAAGGGCGATTTACGGCTTTCTTCATAACCCGAGAACCACATCATTGGGGATTGACTGATATCCACTGCCAGGACGCCCGGAACGTCAGCCGTTAATTCATGACCTTGTTCATCGACGACTGCAATCCGGTAACCCGGGCTGGCAAAGCCTGCCGAACCTGAACGGACCGGATGTTGTAGCGCATGATGATTACACACCACCATCCCGACTTCAGTCTGGCCATAATGGTCATAAATTGGCACATCCAGCACCTCTTTAAACCAGCGGATCACTTCCGGGTTTAAAGGTTCTCCAGCACTGCTGACCACGCGCAACTTGCCCCGTAGCTGTGCCATCTGTTCAGCATCTGCTGCCATCATCATGCGGTAAGCGGTCGGCGCACCGGCCAGATTGGTAATGCCATATTGCTTGACAATGTCGCAGACACTTTCGGCATTGAAACCACCCTCATAAAACAGGGTCGAGTGTCCGAGCAATAACGGGCCGGTAATCCCATAGTACAAACCATAAGCCCAGCCCGGATCAGCAATATTCCAGAAAGCATCATCTTCGGTTAGACCGATGGCATTGTGCATATAGCCAGCAAAAGCAATCAGGGCTTTAAGTGGAACTTTTAAGGGCTTGGCCGGTCCAGTGGTTCCAGAGGTAAACATCAATAAAAATGGCTCATCGATACTGAGCATTTCCAGTTCACAACCTTCAGCCTGGCGATTTAACACAGTCCAAAAACTGAGGTCCTGTGGATAACGCTCTGCCTCGGTTTCAACATGTACGGTGACGATCGTGGGACAAGCACTAAGATTGGATAGTTTCTCCCGATTCGCCAGATCAGTCACTACCAGCTTGCTTTGCGCCAGCTGAATGCGATGTTCAATAGCTTTGGGACCAAAGGCCGTAAATAAAGGTTGATACACTGCACCAATCCGCCAGGTCGCTAAAATGGTAATGATCAGCTCCGGAGTCCGCGGTAATAATCCGGAAACGCGGTCGCCTTTGCCAATGCCTTGAGATTTTAAGAAATTTGCAAACTGGCTGGAATATTTCTTGAGTTCGCGAAAGCTATACTGTTCTTTACGGCCATCTTTACCGTACCAGTGTAAAGCAATTGCATCGGAATCTGCATGGCGGTCGCAGCATTCATAACAGGCGTTCAGCGCCTGCATCGAACCGGACAGATACTGCTTTGCCACTGCATCTAAATCAAAATTTTCAATTGTTTTTTGATAATCTAACATGTTAAACCTCAGCCTGAATTTATCGTTATTACTGACAAGGTATTGTTGATGAAGCGAATCCTTGCTCCATCTGGATATTTTAAGTTTTAAGCAGGTGGCGTGGTGTATTGATGCATGATGCTGGAAAAATCCAGATGCGCATCCCCTTCCTGACAAAGCTGTTGATAGAGTTTCTGCACCATGCTACCCAGAACCACCGGTTGGTCCACCTGTTGCGCTGCATCGACAGCCAGGCCCAAATCTTTAAGCATCAGCTGTGCTGAAAAACCATCGGTATAACCCCGTGATGACGGTGCATTGGCACAGATATCCGGCCAGGGATTATAGATTTCAGAACTCCAGCAACGTCCGGTGGAACTATTGATTACCCCGGCTAGTGCTTGCGGATCAATTCCCAGTTTGGCCCCAAGTGCCATGCCTTCTGCAACAGCAGTCATGGAAATCCCCAGAATCAGGTTATTACAGATTTTTGCAACCTGTCCTGTTCCCACCGCACCACAATGCACCAGATTTTTGCCCATACAGCCAAGGACCGGTTTTACGGCCTCAAAGGTGGCATCGTCTGCACCCACCATAAAGGTCAAGGTACCGTCTTTGGCGCCCAAAGTCCCGCCAGAGACTGGCGCATCGCAGACGCGAATCTGTCTGGCCTGCGCTGCTGCAGCAACTTCCTGAATGGTTTGCGGGTCAATGGTACTGCTGTCGACACACAAACTGCCCGCCTGAAGCACGTTCAGAATACCGTGCTCACCGAGATAAACTTCACGTACATGCTTGGCTGCAGGTAACATGCTGACCACAAAATCTGCCTGTTTTGCGGCCGCTTGTGGACTGTCACAGACCACACCGCCCGCTTCGGCAAAATGCTGTAAAGCGACTTCACTCAAGTCATAACCAAAAACCTGATGCCCTGCCTTGAGCAGGTTCTGTGCCATCGAGCCGCCCATGTTGCCCAAACCAATAAATGCAATCTTCATGCTGATGCTCCTTAGCGCAGGCTGATGGTGGTATTGACACCTGTGGTTTCCTGATCATCTTCAAACCAGCGGCTGGTAATGGTTTTGGTCTGGGTATAGAACTGCACTGCCTGCTTGCCATAAGGACCTAAATCCCCCAGTTTTGAACCACGCGAACCGGTAAAGCTGAAGAACGGCACAGGTACAGGAATTGGAATGTTAATACCGACCTGACCGATATCAATCTGGTGCTGGAATGTGCGTGCAGTATTGCCATTTTGGGTAAAGAGTCCAACGCCGTTACCGAATGGATTGGCATTAATCAGTGCAATGGCTTGTTCTAAAGTATCAACATGTATGATCGCCAGTACCGGACCGAATACTTCTTCTTGATAAATGCGCATATCGGTCGTGACCTGATTAAAAATCGTTGGTCCGACAAAATTGCCTTTTTCATAGCCTGGAACATTCACATCACGACCATCCAGCAGCAATTCAGCGCCTTGTTCAACGCCACTGTTAATTAAGTCTATGACACGGGCTTTGGCACGGGTCGAAATCACTGGCCCAACATCAGTATTCGGTTCATGCCCGGCATTCACCTTTAAGGTTTTGGTTTTATTAACCAGTTCATCGACCCAGTGCTTGGTGTCCCCGACCATCACGGCCACTGAAAGTGCCATACAACGCTGGCCTGCTGCACCAAATGCTGCACCCACCAAGGCATTCAGGGTTTGTTCTTTATTGGCATCCGGCATCACCACGACATGGTTTTTCGCGCCCATCATCGACTGTACACGTTTACCGTGCTGGCCGGCCAGATTGTAGACATGCGTACCCACAGCGGTTGAACCGACAAAGGAAATGGCTTTGATGTCACGATGGGTACACAGCAGATCCACCACTTCTTTACCGCCATGCACTACATTCAGCACACCAGCAGGTACGCCTGCCTCAATTGCCAGTTCCACCAGCATCATGGTCGATAGCGGATCTTGTTCCGAGGGCTTTAAGACAAAAGTATTGCCGCAGACAATCGCCATCGGGAACATCCACAGTGGAATCATCGCCGGAAAGTTAAACGGCGTAATTCCCGCACAAACACCGAGTGGTTGCTGCAAGGTATAGGTATCGACACCGCGTGCCACACCTTCAACATATTCACCCATTTGTAGTGAACCAATAGAACAGGCATGCTCCACCACTTCTAAGCCACGCTGAATGTCACCTTCGGCATCGGCCAGGGTTTTACCCTGTTCCGCCGTTAAGACTTGGGCAATACTTTTTAAATTGGTACGAATCAGATCCTGCAGTTTTAGCATAATCCGCATACGGGCCTGAATCGGGGTTTGGCGCCAGCTGGCAAAGGCATTTTGTGCGGCAGCAATCGCGGCATTGACTTCTTCTGCAGTTGAAAATGGTACCTGACCCAAAACTTCTTGAGTGGCAGGGTTGATAATATCTTGCCAATGACTGGTTTTTGATTCGACAAATTCACCATTAATCAGGAGTTTTGCAGTGGTGAATCCGGTACTTTGCTGTGGATGATGAATGGCGTTCATGGTCGCTCCGTGCTGGTTTGTTATTGTCGTTGTGTCTGCCTTTACTGGCTGTTTTAAACGTATTATTTTTACGCTGTTTCAGCAGACTAACAAAGAACACTTTGACCACCAATAGAAATTGATGCACGATAGATGTGCAAATATGCACAGGAATTTAACAGGATGTTAAATAGAAGATGAAAGTAGATTGGGATCATTTACGTTTCTTTTTGGTTTTGGCACGTGCTAAAACACTCACCAATGCAGCACGCTTGATTGGGGTGGAACACAGTACCGTGGCACGGCGGATTCAGGCGCTGGAAAATACCCTTGGCACGCAACTGTTTAAACGCGAAGCGACAGGGTATGAGCTGACCTCGGAAGGTCTGGCATTGGTGCCGCGTGTGGAACTGATGGAACAATCCTTTATCCAGATTGACAAACGCAACGATCCCTTGCAAGGCCGGGTGCGGATTGGTGCACCAGAAGGTTTTGGTACGGCATTTTTAGCGCGCTTACTGGCCGAGTTCTCCCAGCACTACCCTTTACTGACCATTGACCTGATTCCGGTGCCGAAAGCGATCAAACTTTCACATCGTGAAGCTGATATTGTAATTGCGATTGACCGGCCCAAATCGGGCCCCTATATCATTACCCGTCTGTCGAATTACTGTCTAAAACTGTATGGCAGTCAGCATTATTTACAGAAAAATCCGCAAATTAAAAAACTGGAAGACCTCAAGCAGCACCGTTTTGTCGATTATATTGATGATCTGGTCTATAGCTCGGCCCTGTATTCGCTGGAACGTTTACCGCTGCAATTGACTGCCTGTTTTCGCAGTAACAGTATTCTGGCCCAGCAAATTGCGGTCAGTGCCGGTGCCGGGCTAGCTATTTTACCGAAATTTTTGGCCCATGATAAAAGCGAACTGCAACAGGTTCTGGGCGATCAGGTCAGTTTTACCCACACTTTCTGGATGCTGACGCTGGTCGATCTGCAACACGAACCGAAAATTAAACTGGTCTGGGATTTTCTGCGTAAACAGGCGGACCTTCAGCAAGACCTATTAATGGGCAGATAATTGCGCTTAAAAAACTGTTCGCTTCATAGATGCAGCCTTAAGTTAATTCAACTCAAACACAAACGTATCGATACAGCAAATGAACGTATCACAACATTCCTGATGCCCGCGACTTGTTAAATTAACAAGTCGCCATTCGCAATATTTAATGAGATACAGGAAAATAATATGAAAATTCTGATCGTTCTGACTTCACATGACACGCTTGGCGATACCGGTAAGAAAACCGGATTCTGGCTGGAAGAACTGGCTGCACCTTACTATAGCTTTGTTGATGCAGGTGCAGAGCTAATTCTGGCTTCTCCTGCGGGTGGCCAGCCGCCTTTAGACCCAAAAAGTAATGAACCGGATGCACAGACTAAAACCACCAAACGTTTTGAAGCAGATGAAGTGGCCATGCAGCAGCTTGCCAATACACATAAATTAAGTGAAGTCTTAAATCAGGATTTTGATGCCGTGTTCTATCCCGGTGGTCATGGTCCCTTATGGGATCTAGCCGAAGACCAGAACTCTTTTCCTTGATTGAGCAGACTTTGCAGGCCAATAAACCTGTGGCATTGGTTTGTCATGCGCCGGGCGTACTTCGTGATGTTAAAGATACTGAAGGTCGCTCGATTGTCGAAGGTAAATCGGTCACCGGTTTCAGTAATAGCGAAGAAGACGGCGTGGCCCTGACCGATATTGTGCCATTTTTAGTTGAAGACATGCTCAAAGAAAAAGCTGGCCAATATTCCAAAGCTGAGGATTGGCAGGTTTATGTCCAAGAAGATGGTCTGCTCATTACCGGACAAAATCCTGCCTCTTCGGCTGCGACAGCTGAAGCTTTATTGAAGTTATTAAAATAACGCGATAAATCAATTTAAGGTTTGGCTTCCCATTTCAATCTATAGCAAAAACTCCTGAATATATTTCAGGAGTTTATCTTTAAAGATCAATTGGCTGAGGCAAGATGACTGGCCAGCAGTTCACGAAGTTTAAACTTCTGGATTTTTCCAGACGGCGTCATTGGAATATCTTCCCAAATCTCCAGGCGTTCTGGAATATATTGCATCGCGAGATTATGGGTTTTTAAAAAGTTGACGATATCATTCAGTTCTAATGGCTGACTTAGATCTTTAAGCTTGATAATCGCACAGGCTCTTTCACCGAGTCGTTCATCGGCATAGGCGACCAGCGCCACGACGGCGATATTCGGATGCTTATACAGCAGAGATTCAATTTCTGCGACCGGAATATTTTCTCCACCGCGAATGATTACATCTTTTTTACGTCCCCATATCCGGATATAGCCTTGCTCATCCTGATAGGCAATATCTCCGGTATCAAACCAGTCATCTGCATCGGTATCATTTAAATGGGCACGTTTTAAATAACCGCCAAAACTTGAACAGGCACGAATCATTAAGCGTCCAGGCTCATTCAGCGGTTTAATTTCTCCCGCCTTATTGACAATTTTAATCTCTACACCGGGAAAAGCAATCCCGTCCGTATTAAAGGAACGCTCATCATCATCTTCAGGTCGTGTGGTGGTAATTGCGCCGCACTCGGTCATGCCCCAAGCAGAAATCACTTTGACCCCCAAAGTTTCCCGTGCTTTTTGCACCAATGAACCTGGAATTGGTGCACCCGCGCATAAGAAAGTTTTCAGGCTGCCAACCTGATCATGCTGTTCTGCAACCGTGGTAGACAGATCATTCAGGAATGGTGTAGAGGCCATGGTAAAACTGACCTGATGCTGGTGAATTAAATCTACTGCCTGTGACACATCCCAGACATCTTGCAACACCACTTTGGCATTCAGTTCAATCGGCATCATCAGACCATACATAAAGCCGGTTTGATGCGCCATGGGTGAAGCCATGAGTACTACATCATTTTCATTTAAATGCAGTCGTTCGGCATAAGGTACAATATTGGAAAATAAGGTATTGGCAGTATGCATTACCCCTTTCGGCTCACCTGTGGTGCCAGAAGTAAAAATCAGCTGGGTAATATCATCGGGTTGAGCTTCAAGCTGATCCAGGCCTGCAATTGCTGCGGAATCCTGCTCAAGCCCATGATTGACCAGGACCCGGTCAAAATTATTCTCTTCAAGACCATTGACCACCACCACATGTTGCAAAGTCTCAATTTTAGTCTTTAAGTGATTTGCCAGCTGTTCATGATCAAAATTACGGAAGTTTTTCGGTACGATAAATACTTTGGCTTCGCCATGTTTCAGCATGAATTCCAGTTCACGCTCCCGAAAAATCGGCATCAAAGGATTTAGTACAGCACCGATGCGACTACAGGCCAGATACAGCAAGGTAAATTCCCACCAGTTCGGCAACTGACACGAGACCACATCATTTTTAGACACGCCCAATTGCTTTAAACCTAAAGCAATTTTATTGGTCATGTTCCAGAGATCCTGATAGCTAAACACTTGCTCCGTTTGATCTTCCACTTTAAAACTGACCAGTGCGGTTTTATCTGGATTCTTGTCGATGGTCTGACGCAGAGAATCAATAATGGTTTTATTTAACCAGTAGCCTTCTTTCAGCATTTTTTCTTTTCTGGAAGCTATAAGAACTGCATCGAATTCCATTCGGTTACTCCTGATTTTAATTATATCGGCCAGGGCTGAGCTTAATATGAGCTAAGCCGGTACCGCTTTGCGTCCTGCTTTTTTACGCGCAATAATGGTTTTCATGATCTGCGCTGTTCCGTCACCAATCTGGAAGCCGAGTACATCGCGCATGCGCTGTTCCATCACACCACGGTCATATCCGGCATGACCAAAGGTCAATAAGCATTGATGAATCACGTCATAGGCCAGTCTTGGCCCCCACCATTTACACATTCCAGCTTCGGAAGTATGTGGCAGATGATTGTCTTTGAGCCATAAGGTTTGCAGACAGAGTAAACGCGCGGCCTCTACCTGAGTTTCATACTCGGCCAATGGATGCGACACGCCTTGAAATGCTGTTAAGGGCTGACCAAAGGCTTCACGTTGCGCCGCATATTCCCAGGCTTCATCCAGACTGACACGTGCCACGGCTAAAACCTGCAAACCAATCAGGGCACGTGAAAAGTCAAAACCTTGCATGACTTGCACAAACCCCTTGTTTTCATCACCCAGACGGTGATTGACTGGAACCCGAACGTTATCAAAGAAAATTGAACCGCGACCAATGGCACGTTGCCCATGACAGTCAAAACGCGTGGTGCTAATGCCAGATAAATTCATGGGAACCAGAAGTGCTGTCACGCCATGTGCGCCGTCCTCATGGGCACCAGTACGGCCAAACACCACCGAAGCATCGGCCTGATCGGCAGCCGAAATCGAAGTCTTTTCGCCATTAATGATATATTCATCGCCGTCACGTTCGATTTTTAAACGCAGGTTGGCAGCATCTGAACCGCCACGCGGCTCGGTCAAGGCAATCGAAAAAATTGCTTCACCGGCGGTCAGTTTCTTCAGCCACGGTTCAACCACTTCGGGTTGACCATGTTCCGCCAGAATCTGGCCATTTAGCGAAGCGAGCAGATTGATATAGGAAAAACTTAAATCCGCTTTGGCTACCGCTTCATGAATAATGCCTGCTGCCAGACGTCCCATGCCTTGGCCGCCATATTGTTCCGGAAGTTCCGGTGCAATAAAGCCCATCTCTCCCATTTTTTTGACCAGATCACGATCAAACACCCGACTTTGATCGCGTTCTAAAAAACCGGGGGCAATATATTTTTGCGCAAACTTTTCAGCAGTTTCTGCTAAAAACTCTAAGTCTTCCGTAATATAAGGATTTTTAGTCATGCTGTATCTTCCTTATTTATAAAATTTACGAAATTCAGGCTGGCGCTTTTCTTTGAGTGCATTGACGCCTTCACGCGATTCTTCCGTGTCGTAATACAGTTTTAGTGCATACATGCCCATGCCGGCAATCCCCGCCTGATGTGCGGTATCCATATTGAAGCTACGTTTGGCAATGGCGATGGCTGTCGGACTACGCTGACAGATTTCTTCGGCCCAAGCCTGTACTTCAGCATCAAGTTGATCGGCAGGTACACATTTATTGGCAAGACCCATTGCAACCGCTTCTTGGCCCGTATAGCGACGGCACATATACCAGATTTCACGGGCTTTTTTCTCACCGACTACACGTGCTAAATATGCTGTGCCATAACCCGGATCGACTGAACCCATTTTCGGGCCCACCTGACCAAAAATGGCATTCTCTGAACAAATGGTCAGATCGCAAATGGTGGCTAATACGTTTCCACCACCTATCGCATAACCTTGTACACGAGCGATCACCGGTTTAGGCACATCACGCATTGCCGTATGTAATTCTTCCATTGGCAAACCAATGGTGCCACGGCCATCATAGTTTCCATCATGCGCGGATTGATCCCCGCCGGTACAGAAAGCACGATCACCGGCGCCAGTCAGTACAATCGCACCGACTTCACGGTCATAGCCGGCCTTGTTTAAGGCTTTGATTAATTCATCACAGGTCGTACCACGAAAGGCATTCATTTTTTCTGGACGGTTAATCGTAATCCATGCCACACCGTTTTTTACTTCGTATAAGATATCTTCAAAAATCATTGTTATTACTTCCTGTATTTCTCTGTCTGACTTTATTTTCCATATTTTCTAGCAGTTTTTGCTTAACCACTCATGGTTAAACCACCCGAAACACTGAGTACTTGTCCAGTAATAAAACTGGCATCATCACTTAAAAAGAAGGCAATCGAAGAGGCTAAATCTTCAGGTTGACCTAAACGACCGAGTGGAATAGCACGAGTGAAAGCCTCACGTAATTTTTCTGGATTCGATGCACCTTCGGTGACACCTGCCAGTAAGGCTGTATCGGTTGGTCCCGGACAAATCACATTAATTTTGATGTTATGACGCGAATGTTCACGTGCCAGTGTTTTGGAGAATGAAAGCAGTCCGCCCTTACATGCGGCATAAACGGCTTCACCCGAAGAACCAACCCGCGCAGCATCAGAAGCAATGTTGACGATACTGCCAGAATTCCGCTCGACCATGCCTTTCAGAACGGCAAAGTGCATATTCAGCATGCCGACCAGATTAATCTGGATCAGCTTTTCCCATTCTTGCGGATTGGTTTTGACAAAAGGTTTGAAAATATCCCAACCGGCATTATTGACCAGACCATCTATCGGGCCAAGCTCGGCTTCTACTTGCTGTACAGCCTGCTCGACCACATCGCGATCGGTAATATCACACTGCACCGCCAAAGCTTGATTATTCTGCTGATTAATGTCCTGAGCCAACTGTTCAGCGGCTGCAATATTCATATCAAAAATCGCAACTTTGGCACCTTCTTCCGCCAGACGGCGACAGGTTGCCGAACCAATTCCACCTGCGCCACCAGTCACAATCACAACCTTGTCTGTTAATCCTTTCATTGCTCATCCCTACGCTATTTTGTTGTCGAATTTAATCGGCTGTTGTTTTAATTCAGTGTGTTTTATCTAAAATAGAAAGAGATTGAATTTATGTCAATATATTTACGTAAAATATTATTTATAAAATATTATTTATATATTTATCATTAACTTAATATTTTTATTTATTCAATGTATTGACCTATATTGGTTTTTGGCTTTAGATTAATTTGAATCCGACTTCACTCTAGGGCCAAATTATGTCTTTTGCATGACAGATAATTTATTCCTTTAAAATTAGGAAGAAAACCTTAGATATTTGGCGAGTGAGCGCAATGGAAGTGAGGAGAAAAAGAGAGATTTCCAAGCCATAAAACTGATTGACTCAGAATTTAAATAGGAAAATTTCTGCAAAAACACTATGATTTTTAAAACAAATTATAATAGAAACTGATTTGTGCGAAAAAGCGATAGGCTATACTCTGCGCGGCTCGGCTGTTTCAGTTTTTAGGATGTCCAATATTGTGAGTGATACTTTGTCAAAAAAATATGATCAATCCTTATATTCTGCTCATAACCGGCTTTTTTTCCGGTTATTTCAGGTGGGCAATAGCCTGGACCGCAAATGCCTCAATGAGCTGAAAATATCTCCAGTACATTGGGCCGTGCTAGGTGCCCTGTCTCGTCCAAAAGTTAAATCAGGAATGTCTTTTTCTGATCTGACTGAATATCTGGGCGTGAGTCGGCAAAACCTGGACGCAGTATTAAAACGTCTGGAACGTGATGGTCTGGTAGAGCGGGTCATTAGTGAACAGGACCGCCGCGCTAAAATTGTTGCGCTGACGGCTGAAGGCTTGGAAACATGGGACAACTTGCAAGCTGATTTCTTTGATTTTTATGGTCAGGCCTTAAATAAACTGGCCTTTGATGATGTGGTTACCCTGATTCATCTGCTCAATAAAGTAAATGATGGTTTGAAAAGTATTCATCTGCATAAAGAAGCAGATCAGGAGTAAACAAATAGAAATTCAGCTTTAATTGAAGAGTATAAAAAAAAGAGCCTGTATTCAGGCTCTTTTTTTGAAGTTGAAATTATGCTTTTTGTGGATCGTATTGACGGTCTTTGATGAATATCCCAGACACTGCCCCACACAAGAAATAAGCTCCACCCATAATCAGGAAGCCTAGGCCAATTGAACCACCACTTTTTTTAAATCTAATGCATTAGATCATTCCTTAGCAGGCTTTTGCACTCGACTGAACAGTACGAGGCAACTCACGGCGTAGAATTTTACCTACCGCAGACTTTGGTAATCCAGGCACAAACTCAATATATTTCGGCAATTTATAACTGGTCAGTTGTTGCTTTAGATAAGTCAAGACTTCATCTTGGGTGAGGCTGGCATCCTGTTTCACAATGAATGCCTTCGGTACCTGTCCAGATTTTTCATCATCAATCCCAATGACAGCACATTCCAGTATTTTAGGATGTTTGGACAGCACGCCTTCCAGCTCATTGGGATAAACATTAAATCCGGAGACCAGAATCATGTCTTTTTTGCGGTCCAGAATGGTGATATAGCCCTGTTCGTCCATACAACCGATATCACCTGTCAGGAAGAATCCATCTTTGGTAAATACCTGTGCTGTTGCTTCCGGTTGCTGCCAGTATCCTTTCATCACCTGTGGACCACGTATGGCGATTTCTCCAGCCTGATTAAGTTCTACAGGTTTTCCTTCATCATTCAGAATCAGAATTTCAGTCCCTGCCAATGGCAAGCCAATCGTGCCACTAAATCGCCGGCTTAAAGGAGGGTTAAAAGTTGCAGTTGGTGAGGTTTCAGAAAGTCCGTAGCCTTCATAAATCTGGCAGCCTGTAACCTCATGCCATAACTCTGCCGTATTTTTCAGAATAGATGCTCCTCCGCCGGTTGTGGTTTTCAGGCTTGAATGATCCAGCTCACGGAAACGTGAATGATGCGCCAAGGCATTAAACATGGTATTCACACCCGGAAAAACGGTCGGTGAATGTTTCTGGTATTGATCTACCAAAGCATCCAGATCTCTCGGATTGGGAATAAGCACATTAGCGAAACCTCGGCTCAGACCATAACTGAACAGGCAGATAGTAAATCCATAAATGTGATACAGCGGCAAGGCACAGAATACATATTCATTTTCAGTGGCATAGCGGTCACCAAAATGGCTGATAAATACGGTACTGTTTTGGGCAATATTAAATAGAATATTACGGTGACTCAGTTCAGCACCTTTAGAAACACCTGTGGTTCCTCCCGTGTATTGCAGAATGACCGTATCTTCCTGATGCTGTACAGGCGGTTCAAACTCAATAATCTCTACCTGATTTATTGCCTGCTTAAAGTCAGAAAACTGTTTTTCTGGATATTGCGCCGTTTGGCTATAAATTGAAACTGACTGATCCTGAATGAAATCAAGTGGATGGGTAGAAATCACATATTTCAGCGCAGGACATTCATCTAATTGATTCAATTGCTCCAAAGTTGAACCCAGAATAATCAAGGCCTCTGCCCCTGAATCCTGTACTTGATGATACAGCTCGCGTTGGGTATACATCGGGTTTACATTGACCAGAATATAACCCGCACGAATAATCGCAAAAGTCGCAATTGGATATTGAATAATATTCGGTAACATCACCGCGATTCGGCTACCGGACGCCAAGCCTAGATTCTGTAGGTAAGTAGCCAGCTTCTGGCTATAAACATCAATCTCCTGATAGCTGAACTTTCGATCCAGATAAAAGAAAGCAGTCTTATCTTTGAACTTAAGTAGATTCTCAGCAATTGTCGTGCTCAAAGTTTTATCAGGGTCAGGCCGGGTAAATTCCGGATTGACGTTCCATTTTTTATATTCTTCCATCCATGGCTGACTGCTCATGACAACACTCCTTTCTTTTAATTTGACTCTATTTTGTATGTTGAAACTCTGAAGTTCCGATTATTCCTGATTGATCTTTACACCACTTTCTGCTGCATTGCTTTGATGTACTGGTAGTGATAACCGCTGCGAATAAAATGCTGGTTTTTGTCTCTGAATGAATGCGCATAATCTGGCCAGACCAAAGTCAGCTTGCGACTCAGCGGGTCCAGATACCAGCTTTTACAGCTTTCTGATAACCAGACACTGCCTTGGGAAAGCTGCTGTAACTCCTGCATATAGGCATTTTCAGCATCTTGATCAGCTTCAAAGACCTGAATCTGTTCTTGTTCAAAAAACTGCAAGGCGTCCAGTACCAAATCAAACTGGGTTTCCAGGAAATAAAGTGCTGAGTTATGCCCACTTCCGGTATTTGGACCATTCAGAATAAACAAGTTTGGAAAGTTATGGACGGTCGTAGATTGATAACCCTGCATACCACTAGACCATTGCTGCTCCAGGCTTAAACCCTGTTTACCTACCACCTTTGCCGCATAGGGTGGACGTGCCGCTTCAAACCCGGTGGCGAATACGATGATATCTGCAGGGAATTCATTGCCGGACTTACTGATTACACCGTCTTTCGTAATTTCAGCCAAAGCTGAATTTTCAAGCGTGACATTGGGTTTTAGAAAAGTCGGATAATAATCATTGGACAGCAATAAACGCTTGCAGCCCGGTTCATAATTCGGTGTGAGTTTCTGCTGTAATTCAGGATCTGAAATCTGATGTTTTAAAAATTGCAGACAATTTTTCTTGACCCGCTCGATCTGGCTTTTCAGATTACGGCGCTGGGCAAAATTGTATTCATTACCCCAGAACAAGGAATGTCTTAACGCTGACATGCTGTCCGGATCTTTGCGGAAGAGCTGTTTTTCTGACTCAGAATAAGGTCGGTCTGGTCGCGGCAAAATATACGGTGCACTGCGTTGCAATACGGTCAGACTTTTTGCTGTTTTGGCAATTTCCGGTACAAGCTGGATAGCAGAAGCCCCTGAACCTACGACAACGACGCGCTGATTATCCAGATTAACTTCGTGATTCCAGCGTGCAGAATGCATCACCTGACCTTGGAATTCTTCTAGTCCCGGAATTTGCGGGAGATGTTCATCTGCCAGATGCCCAGTAGCGGTAATTAAAAATTCCGCTTCATAAACACCTTTAGAGGTCTGAATATTCCAGCTACGTTTTTCGGTATTCCAGCTGGCTTTTTCGAGTTGAGTCTGAAAATCAATATGTGGCCGGATATTTTCCTGATCACAGCATTGAATCAAATAGCGCTGAATTTCTGCCCCTTGCGGAAAGACACGTGACCAGTTGGGATTTTTAATAAACGAGAAAGAATATAAATGTGACGGTACATCACAGGCGACTCCGGGATAAGTATTATCCCGCCATGTGCCACCTACTTCTGCTGCACGTTCAATGATTTTAAAATCGTGAATGCCCTGCTGTTTAAGACGGATCGCCATTCCTAGGCCACCAAAACCGCTACCTACAATTAAAATCTTGCTGCGCTGTCCTTGAGCTTGCATTATTTTTCTCCTTATTTAAGGCATCATGGGCTGGATTTTTTGATTCGCCGGATACTGCTCTGGATGCTGGCTAAACAGGTTGATCAATTGCACCACTTCCGCTGGTGCTTCGATATGGATCGCATGCCCTGAAGAAATTTCGATATAACGACTATTCTGAATCGAAGCAAACAGTAATTTGGCTTGGGCTAATGGCACCATACGATCTTCACGACAGGCCACGATCAAGGTCTCAGCAGAGATGTCCAGCAAAATGGCGGTGATATCAATGCAATAATTCAGTTCACGCTGTTTGGCTGCATCTTGAGAAGGTTTTACAAAGCGTGCCAGATCGAGCACTTGTTTTTCAGTTCGAGCAGACAGGTAATCATCGCTATACAGGCAATAATTGACAAAATGTGGTAAGGTTGCGGATTGATCGTTAAATAGCTGTTGCCAGATCGTGGTTCGTAGTTGTTGCACCGAACTGGTTTTTGCCCAACCTGCTAACAGAATCAAACGTGCCACGCGTTGTTTAAGACTCGCGGCTACTTGTGCAGCGATCACGGCACCAAGTGAATAACCCACCACAGTAATTACTTCATCTTCTTCAACTGCATGCTGGATCAGTGCTTCAACTTGCTGGCTAAAATCAGCCACTGCCAGATCGGCTTTATCTGGGGTATGCAAATCAATGGATAAAACCCGCTGATGAATACCGAGCATGGGAAAAATATAACTGAAATGTTTGTCGGTATTTCCACCTGTGCCATGGATCAGAATGATGGTGGGATATGAGGATTTCTGTCCGACTTCATGATAAGTCAGTTGTTGATCACCATAAGGACATTGTCGCGTAATCGTGTCTAAATCCATATAGACTCCTGATCTTGTTGTTTTATGGCCGATGCAATACTGAAAAGTACCCATCGATATCGAGTTTTGTGCAGGATAAAAAAAGTAGTAAGAAAAAAAGACCCACGATCGAGAGATTGATCGTGGGTAAAAGAATTAATCGAATTTAAACTCTTCAGGAGTCAGCAGGAACAGGCTCTCACCACCGGCCTGGATATTGGCAACGTGAGTTGAAGTTCTTGGCAGAATCCGGGCAAAGAAGAATTGCGCAGTTTTAATCTTCGCTGCATAGAACGGATCAGTATTGCCTTCTTCAATCTTTTGCTGAGCCGTAATCGCCATTTTCAGCCATAAATACGAAGACACTACATAACCAGAGAAATATAGGTAATCGACAGATGCCGCACCGATTTCATTGGCAGACTGTTGTGCCTGCGCCTGAATCGTTTTGGTTAATTCTAGCCATTGCTCAGTCAACTGGCTCACTTGTGCAACTTGCTGGTTAAACTGGGCATGTTGCTGATGCTCTTTCACAAAGCCCTGAATCTCATCGGTTAAGGCAGTCAACAAACCTAGTTTTGAACCCAGCACTTTACGCGCCAATAAGTCGATTGATTGAATTTCAGTAGTACCTTCATACAGACTGGCAATACGTGCATCACGGGCAATCTGTTCCATGCCATGTTCAGCAATATAGCCGTGTCCACCAAAAACCTGCATACCATGTTTGGCCGCTTCTACACCTGTTTCGGTCATTAATGCTTTAGCAATTGGGGTTAATAATGCCAGACGGTCTTCAGCTGCTTTCTTTTCTTCCGGGCTGTCAGTGGCTTCAGCAATATCGGCATAGGTCGCCAGATAATATGCAAGTGCACGTGAACCTTCTGCAAACACCTTTTGAGTCAGAAGCATGTTACGTACTGCCGGATGTACGATAATCGGATCTGCAGGCTGGCCTGGCGCTTTTGCACCTTCAAGTGAACGCATCGCCAGACGGTCTTTGGCATAAGCCAATGCCCCCTGATAAGAAGATTCTGCTGCTGCCAAGCCTTGAATGGCTGTACCAATACGTGCCGAGTTCATAAAGGTAAACATGCAGTTCAGGCCGCGGTTTTCAGGCCCGATCAGAAAACCTTTGGCATTGTCAAAATTCAGTACACAAGTCGCATTCCCGTGAATCCCCATTTTGTGTTCAAGCGCGCTGCAGACCACGCCATTACGCGAAGCCACATTGCCCGCTTCATCCAAATTGTATTTCGGCACGATAAACAGCGAAATACCTTTGGTACCGGCAGGCGCATCGGGTAAACGTGCCAGTACGATATGCACAATATTTTCAGCCAGGTCATGTTCACCGGCAGATATAAAGATTTTCTCACCGCTGATGCTATAACTGCCATCTTCATTTGGCACTGCTTTGGTACGGATTAATCCCAGATCTGAACCAGCATGCGATTCGGTTAAACACATGGTTCCAGTCCAGCGGCCGGCAATTAAAGGCACCAGAAATTTCTGTTTTTGCTCATCGCTTCCGTGGTGTTCCAGAGTGCGCATAGCACCGTGTGATAGGCCCGGATACATGCCCCAAGACCAGTTGGTCGCGGTAATAATTTCTGAAATCGCGATACGGTATAAAGTCGGGAAGCCTTGGCCGCCATATTTTTCATCACCGGTTAATGAGGTAAAGCCAAGTTCCACATATTTATCATAAGCCGCTTTAAAACCATCTGGTGTGGTTACCACGCCATCTTGTAAACGGCAACCCTGCTGATCGCCTGTGGCATTAATCGGTAGCAGTTCGTTTTGGCAAAAATCGGCAGCGACTTCCAGATATTGCTCCATAATATCCATCGATACTTTGTCTGCGAACCTGGTATAGCCCTGATATTTCTGTTCCACATTGAGCAGGTCTTTCAGCACAAACGTCATGTCTTTTAATGGCGCAATATAATTTCTCATCGTAATTCCCTTGCATGAGTTTTTAATTTGTATATTTATGACTTAAAATTTCATAATACGAAATTATGTTTTAAATCCAATATAATATAAGTCCCAGTATAAAATCTAGTCATTCTGTGAAATTTCCTATTTAAAAAATAAAAATATTCAACATGAAAAAAAGCCATTCATGCTTGAATGGCTTTTTATTGAGTGATAACGCTTAGATGATCTAGCGCGGGAAAAATTGAGCCAAACGTTGATAAATAATCTGCTCGGCATCCTGCATGATATTGTCAATCAGCGCCTGACAGGTCGGAATATCATGAATCAATCCCATCACCTGTCCAGCGGTCAGTACGCCCGCATCTACATCGCCATTTTCCAGCGCAAGCTTGCCTTTTAAACCACTGACATAGGGACGAATCTGTTCAAACTCCAGACCTGGATCTTCACTCATTTTCACCACCAGCTCAGATACTGCATTTTTGGCAACACGCGCAGTATTTCTAAACTGCCGATACAGTAGATGTGTCGCCCTTTCATCATTGTCGACATAAAACTGTTTGATGTTCGGATGGATTGGCGCTTCCTGAGTCGCACAAAAGCGTGTGCCCATATTGATGCCTTCTGCACCCAAAGCCAATGCTGCGACCAGACCACGACCATCAGCAAAACCGCCACTGGCCACAATCGGTACAGTAAGCTGATCTGCTGCCGCAGGAATCAGGATCAGGCCAGGAATATCATCTTCACCCGGATGCCCGGCACATTCAAAACCGTCAATCGAGATCACGTCCGCACCGATTCTTTGCGCTGAAAGTGCATGACGAACCGAGGTACATTTATGAATCACAATGATGCCATGCTGTTTAAATGCCTCAATATGTTCGTGTGGCTTATTGCCTGCTGTTTCTACGATCTTGATACCGCTTTCAATAATGGCCTGTCGATATTCGGCATACGGCGGCGGATTCACAGCGGGTAATAAAGTCAGATTCACCGCAAAAGGCTGATCAGTCATGTCACGGCAACGTGCAATTTCCTTGACCAGTGCTTCTGGCGTTGGTTGCGTTAGTGCCGTTAATGTTCCCAAGCCGCCAGCATTAGATACAGCACTGGCCATTTCCGCTGTACCGACCCACATCATGCCACCCTGAATAATCGGATAGCGAATCCCTAAAAGCTCGGTTATACGGGTCTGAATGTTCATGCAAGCTCTCCTTAGCATCCGGTAAATTGTGCAGGGCGTTTTTCGAAAAAAGCCTGGACGCCTTCTTTATAATCCTGACTGTTTAGCGCCAGATATTGCAGGTTTTGTTCCAGCTCCAGTTGCTGGTCGATGGTATTTTCAGCACTGCGTTGCAAGGCCTGTTTGGTTAAAGCCAGTGCATAAGTCGGCTGTTGTGCCAGTCGCTGTGTAATGTCGTCGATATAAACATCAAATTCTGTATCTGGAAGCATTTTCCAGATCATGCCCATTTCGGCAGCCTCTTTGGCATGTAAGGGTTCACCGAGTAAAGTCAGTGCCATGGCACGTGCATAACCGATTAAATGTGGCAACATCCAGGTGCCACCAGCATCGGGAATCAAGCCGATTTTGGAAAAGGCCTGAATAAATCGGGCACTTTCCTTGGCAATGACCAGATCACAGGCCAGCGCGATATTGGCACCTGCACCGGCAGCAACTCCATTTACTGCTGCAATCACCGGTTTGGGACTCTCACGGATCAGCTTAATCAAGGGATTATAATATTTGGCCAGCGAACCTTGTGGTGGCAAAGGCACCTTGCCGAGCTGTCCGGCACGTTCTTTTAAGTTCTGTCCCGCTGAAAAGGCCCGACCATTGCCACGAATCACAATCACCCGTATATCCGGATCTGTATTCCAGCTTTTCAGCACCTGCTGCACTTCCTCATGCATTTTCCGGTTAAAACTGTTAAGTGACTCCGGGCGGTTAAAGCTTAAAGTCGCGATGCCTTGCTGAACCTGAGTTTGAATCGTATCCCACATTCGCAATCTCCTTATTTTTATCTGTATCCCTACAATTAATAACCTTTGTTGACATCTACCTGATGACACAACTCCAGACCCTGCTTGAAACGGCGGTCATTCTCCAGAATCTGTTCCACCACTACCGACATCGGCGCATGTGAGGCCACATGTGGGGTTACGATAATTTTTTCATGCTGCCAGAATGGATGCTCGGCAGGCAGTGGCTCCTGTTCAAACACATCGACAATTGCACCTCGTAGATGACCTGAATCCAGCACCTTCAATAAATCCTGTTCGATTAAATGCTGGCCTCTCCCGACCTGAATGAGAGCTGCCTGTTCAGGGAGTTGCTGGAATAATTCAGTAGATAGAATGCCGGTATTCTCTTCTGTAAGTGGCAACAGGTTAATCAGGATCTGGCTTTGAGCCAGGAAATCGGACAACTGTTCTGAATCGACATAGCTTTTAACCTGTTTAATCTCTTTCGGGGAATTGGCCCAGCCCGAGACCTGATAGCCCATGTCGGCAAAACGTTCTGCTACATAAGCCCCCATATGCCCAAGGCCCATAATTCCGATCTGGATATGCTGGCTATAACTCTGACGATACTGCTTCCATAGCTGCTGCTTTTGTTGCTGAATCATGCAGTCAAAATAACGCTGAAAATACAGCACACCCCAAAGCAGATAATCAAACATGCCTTTTTGATGATGCGGATCGAGTACCCGGCACACGGCTTGATCCGGTCGTATCTCATTCAAGTTTAAATGCTCGACCCCGGCCGCAATCGAATGGATCAGGCCAAGTTTTGGAAGCTGCTGCAATTTCTCCAGATCTGGAAACCAGCAGGCGGCCGTGGTCGCCTGCTCTGCTTCCGAGCTGTCCACTGTACAAAAACTGTCCTCAGGGGCATATTTCTGAAAAGACTTGACCAGAATGGCTTCAATGTTCGGCACAGTACTGGAAATCACAATCATGATGCATACTCCGTATATTGATGCTCAATCAGGGATAAAGCAGCCTGCCAGGCACGCTGTAAAATCGGTTCTACCAACGGACTGGCGAACTGTTTGGCGGTTTTAATCCGCACGTCTTCACTTGGATAATGTAATTCAGCACCGCCACTTAAAGCCTTGACCTGTGCCTGACAGGCGCGCTCCAGAAAATAAATTTCATGAAAAGCCCGTGCAATGGTTTCGCCAGCCGTTAATAAGCCATGATTACGTAAAATCATGGCACGATGACCAGCTAAATCCTCAATCAGGCGTTCCTGCTCATCTGTTGACAGTGCCACGCCTTCATACTCGTGATAGGCCAACTGCTGATAAAATTTCAGCGCATGCTGGGAAATTGGCAGAAGTCCATGTTTCTGGGCAGAAACGGCTATCCCATCTGCGGTATGTGTATGAATGACGCAATTCAGATGAGGATGTGCTTCGTGAATTGCGGAGTGGATCACGAAGCCAGCCATATTCACCGGCTTGTCCTGTTCATAGCTTTCTACGACCTGTCCTGCATGATTGATCTTGACCAGCGTTGAGGCACGCATTTTTTCAAAAGCGACGCCATACTGATTAATCAGAAAGCAGTCTGGCTGATCGGGCACTCTTAAACTGATATGGGTATCAATCAGGTCGGTCATCCGGTAATGCGCAATAATGCGATAAAGCGCTGCAAGCTCACAACGTGCCTGCCATTCAGCATCTGTAACCAGAGTTTTTATTGTCATGATTCCATCCTGGAAAAATATAGCATTTTGATCACTATCTGTTATATCATAATTTTAGAAAAACAGAATATTATTTCATAAGGCGAAATAAATCATTACAAGGAGTTGCTATGCCAACATCACAATTAAACGGACTTGAATATCTCACTGCCATCAAGAATGGGGAAATTTCCAGTTCAGCCATGAGTGAAATTATTCCCATGCATCTAACGTTGGTGCGTGAGAACTATGTGGAATATGAAGTACGCCCCGATCAGCGCCATTACAATTTACAAGGTGGGATTCATGGCGGTTTTTGTGCAACGGTTTTAGACAGTGCGACCGGTGCTGCCGTGCATACGACGGTTGATGCCGGGGTAAGTTTTTCGACCATCGATCTGAATGTGAAAATGCTGAAAGCCATGAAAAGTGGTGAAACCTATACTGCCATTGGTGAAGTCATCCGGATCGGACGTAATGTACTCACTTCAGAAGGCCGGATTGTCGATAAAGAAGGTAAAGTTTATGCCTTTGGTTCAGCGACTTTATTGGTGACTGGACGCAAATAGTCTTTGAACTGATTTAAACATTCCCTGCATGTGCAGGGATTTTTATTTCTCTATCTATATAAATAGCGCAATAAAAAATGCCATGCATATCATCTATACATGGCATGAAGGTGATAACTCAAGCGGTTAAGCTGCTTCAGGGTTTTCAATCACCATTGCCAAGCCTTGACCCAGACCAATACACAGGCTGATCACGGCATATTTTTTACCGGTACGCTGTAACTGACGCGCAACGGTTAAAGCCAAACGCGCACCCGAACAGCCCAGTGGATGGCCAATCGCAATTCCGCCACCATTTGGGTTGACACGCGGATCATCAAAAGCAACATCCAGACCTTTCAGGCAAGATAATACCTGGCTAGCAAATGCTTCATTGATCTCGATAATGTCCATATCATCTAGCGTCAAACCAGCACGTTTTACGGCTTTTTTGATCGCTTCAATTGGACCCGCACCCATGATGCGTGGCTCAATGCCAGCGGCTGCAGAAGACAGGATACGTGCTAAAGGTTTTAAGCCGTACTGTTCCTGAACTTTTTCACTGCCGATCATCAGTGCTGCAGCGCCGTCATTGATACCTGATGCATTCCCCGCAGTCACCACCCCACCTTCAAATAGCGGTTTTAACTTGGATAATGCTTCAAATGTTGAAGAAGCACGTGGATGCTCATCTTCAGTGACCTGTTTAGGCGGCAATTTTCGTCCTTGAGAAACTTCAATTGGAGTAATTTCACCTGCAAAGAAACCTGCTTCTTTTGCTGCCTGATATTTTGCCTGTGATGCAGCGGCGAAAGTATCTGCCTGTTCACGTGAAATACCAAATTCTTCAGCCACATTATCACCAGTTTCCGGCATGCTGTGTGCGCCAAACTGTTCAGTGAATTTACGGTTCGGAAAACGGGTACCAATGGTCGTATCATAAATTTTGGCCTCACGTGAATACGCGCTTTCTGCTTTACCCATCACAAAAGGTGCACGTGACATGCTTTCTACACCACCGGCAATATACAGCTCACCTTCGCCTGCGGTAATCGCGCGCGCCGAATCAATCACTGCCCCTAGACCCGAAGCACATAGACGGTTGATGGTCTGTCCGGGCACAGTGACCGGCATACCGGCTAACAATGCTGCAAAACGTGCCACATTACGGCTATCTTCACCGGCCTGATTGGTGCTGCCAAAGATGACATCTTCTACATCTGCTGCCGGAATACCGGTTTTTTCCAGCAGATTTCTAATTACGGTTGCTGCCAGATCATCTGGACGGACACTTGCCAGACTTCCTGCATGGCGACCGATTGGTGAACGTAAACCATCATAAATATATGCATTTAACATGAGTGTTATTCCTTTAACTTTTTAATTAATGTGTAGTATGAACAAGAGGTAGACCAAGCTGAACACGGCGTCGCAACCAAGGACTTGGACGGTAACGCTGGTCACGGGTAATCGCAGTCATGCGATCCAGAATTTTCAGAATTTTTTCAGCACCCAGCACATCCCCCCATTCAATTGGACCATATGGATAGCCAAGACCTAATTTCACCGCGATATTGATATCCTCTACCGTTGCAACGCCTTGCTGGGCAATATCACAGCCGAGATTCACAATCATTGCCAAAGCACGTTGAGCCACAAAGCCGACGCTTTCCTGAATTACGCTGGCGGTCACACCATCCAGATTAAAAATCGATTGTGCGGCATGAGTCAGTTCAGGCTTGGTCACAAGAGTTGGCATTAAAGTGCGATGTTTATTCAGACCATAGAGCAGGTCGATGCAGACCACTTGCTGAGGTGTCACCTGATAACGGACAGCGGCTGAAGTTGCATCTTCACCATAAGTGGCAATTAAGATTAAGGCATCTGCCGAAGGTGTTTCAGTTTGTTCGATCTGAATATTGAACTGTTGCAGATACTGCTCAAGCGCCTGACGATCTTCACTATATTCTGTGCCTAGCCAGACTGCTGGATAGTGATCGAGCTTTTCAACCAGTGTTGGAGCCACATCACCTACTTTGCTACCTGAAGTGTAATCATAGAATCCTTTACCGGTTTTACGACCTAACTGATTGGCAATAAAACGCTGACGGGTAATCACGCTTGGACGGTAACGTGCTTCTTCATAATACTGGTGATAAATCGATTCACTCACCGGATGCGATACATCCATACCGGTCAGATCGCCTAACTCGAATGGCCCCATCTTGAAACCGATTCCATCGCGGTAAATCCGGTCAATCTCATAAAATGGCGTGACATTTTCATTCAGAATGGCATAGGCTTCACTGCCAAAGGCCCGACCGGCATGGTTAATGATAAATCCTGGGGTATCTTTGGCTTTGACCGGGCGATGTCCCATCTTGGTAGATAATTGAGTCAAGGCTTGCACAATATCAGCGCGGGTATTGAAGCCTTCAATCACTTCCACCACTTTCATCAGTGGTACCGGATTAAAAAAATGATAGCCGGCCACACGTTCCGGCTGACTGCAATTGGCAGCAATGGCACTGATCGATAATGAAGAGGTATTCGATGCCAGAATGGCTTCCGGTTTTACAAGCGCTTCCAGTTGCTGCATCAGCTTTTGCTTGATTTCCAGATTTTCGATAATCGCTTCAACAATCAGATCACAATCTTTCAAGTCTTCTAGCTGCTGCGCGATTGATAAATGGGCAATATCTTCAGCTGCTTTTTCGTGGCTAAACTTGCCTTTATCGGCCAGTGTATTCAGTGTTTTAGCCAGTTTTTCCTGCGCCTGTTCGGCTGCACCGGCTTTGGCATCAAATAACACCACATCATGCCCAGACTGAATGGCAATCTGGGCAATGCCTGCACCCATGGTGCCGACACCAATAATACCGATTTTCTGAATTTGAATGCTCATGCTTATCGTCCCTGATAATTCGGTTTACGTTTTTCAATAAAGGCCTGCATGCCTTCTTTCTGGTCTTCTGAAGAGAACAGCATCTGGAAGGATTTACGTTCTAGCATCAGTCCAGCATTGAGTGGCACATCTTCAGCCAGTAAAGCCACTTCCTTGATTTGTTCAAGCGCGATTGGCGGCATTTTTGCCAGACCTTCAGCCATCTTGATTGCTGTTGCCAAGGTTTCGCTGTCTTCCGTTACTTGAGATACCAAGCCAATCTGATACGCTTCCGGTGCAGGTACCAGACAACCCGTCATGATAATGCGCATCGCATGGAATTTACCCACGGCACGGAATAAACGCTGTGTGCCACCTGCACCCGGCATTACCCCTACTTTGACTTCAGGCTGACCGAACTGGGCACTTTTTCCGGCAATGATAATGTCCGCATGCATCGCCAGTTCACAGCCACCACCCAATGCATAACCGTTTACTGCTGCAATCACCGGCTTTGAACACTGTGCAATGGCTTGCCAGTAACGCTCGGTACGACGTTGCATCATCTGGATGGTTTCTGCATTTGCCAGTTCTTTAAGATCAGCACCTGCAGCGAAGTCAGTTTCACCACCAGTGAGAATAATGGCACGGATATTTTCATCGTCATTCAGTTGTAGAAAAGCCGCAGCCAATTTCTGACGCACTTCTGTATTCAGGGCATTTTTAGCTTCTGGACGATGGATTTTAACCATCGCTACATGTGCCGAGATTTGCTCTACTTGAACTACCTGTTCCATTAAAATCTCCATTTATTTTGTATAGCGAAATTTTATTTTATATTAAAACTACGGTTTCTAAGTGCATAAATCAAGGATTTTTAACTCCAAAATTCAAAAAAGTTATTTTTTACTAAAAATAGAGTAAAAACTCTTGTTCAGTTGGTTATTTTATGATTAATTGATTTCGCAATACGGAATTAATCATTTATAACTGATTTTGGTTATTCATTTATGCAAATATTAACCACAATGCAAAATAAAAGAATTAATTTCTGTCATAAGGATACTACGTTGTTCAGTGATTTTTCATCCCGGATAAAACGGAAAGATCAGATCCAACCTGATCGTAACAGGGCGAATGCGCACAGACGCTTAGACCTTAGATGAGGAAAATGCTTTTCCGTGAGGAAGAAAATGGATTTAGCGGTAGCAGAGGAAATGCTACTTTTAATTTATAGAGGATATAAGAATGACAAGCGATACCATCGTAGCTGAGGAAACCAAAACGGGAGTCTCCTCTGACGGCACCGTTAAACAGGCACCTAAACGCCTGTGGATGACGGCCTTTGCCTTTGCTTTTTTGATTTTACTATGTGACGGTGCAGACATTGGTATTCTGGCTTTCAGCTTGACCAGTCTGAAAGCGGAATGGGGACTGACTTCTGTACAGGCCGGCGCCTTGGGAAGTTATTCTCTTTTGGGTATGGGAATTGGTGGCTTTGTCGGTGGATGGGCTTGTGACAAGTTTGGACGCGTACGTGTCATCGTATTAGCAACCATCGCCTTCTCAATTTTATCTGCCTATTCAGGTTTTGCCCAATCTTATACTGAGTTTGCAATTCTACGTACGCTTTCCTGCTTGGGTTTAGGCTGTTTATATATTGCCTGTAATACCCTGATGTCAGAATACGTACCGACCAAATACCGTACCACCGTACTGGCAACATTAATGACCGGTTTCACTTTAGGTTCTCTGGTCATCACCATGCTTTCAGGCTGGATCATTCCTGAATTCGGTTGGCGTATGCTGTACTGGATCACAATTGCTCCATTAGCTTTGGGTATCCTGATGCACTTTATGGTGCCAGAGCCAGAATCATGGAAGCGTGTCCGTGAAATGAAAAGAACTGGTCAGATTGTGGATAACGATGCCAAAAAGGGCAATCCATACATCACCATTCTTAAAGACAAGACCCATGGCAAGATGTTCATCCTGTGGTCTTTCAGCTCCGGGTTCCTGTTATTTGGTTACTTCGGTGTAAGTAACTGGTTGCCAAGTTATCTTGAAGCTGAACTAGGCATCAAGTTTAAAGAAATGGCGTTATACATGGTAGGTACCTTTATCACCATGATGTTCGCCAAAATCATTGCAGGCTATGTGGCTGACAAAATTGGTCGCCGTATCGTATTTGCTTTCGGCACCATGGGAACAGCGCTATTTATTCCTGTCGTAGTGTATATGCATACCGCCGATAACATTGGCGTTCTCATGCTGATCTTCGGCTTCCTGTATGGTATTCCATATGCGATTAACGCAACCTATCTCACTGAAAGCTTCCCGACTGGCGTTCGTGGTACTGCCGTAGGCGGTGCGTTCAACATTGGCCGTATCGGTGCGATCTTCGCGCCAATTACCATTGGCTATCTGGCGATGCAAGGTTCGATTGGTACAGGCTTGATGGTGATGGGTGCAGCATACTTCCTGTGCGGCTTGATTCCAGCCCTGTTTATTAAAGACCGTTTATACGATCCGCAAAAAGCAGAATAAGTTTTAAATCAGGAGAGCTGTGTATTTACGGCTCTCCTGAATCCAAATTTCATGACTTTAATATCGAATCCATATGCTTTGATCTGAACAGGATGTTTCTGGGTTGAACGAGACTCGTATTCATCATTCAAAAGTCAAAAACTCTGCATTGCGCAATAAGAGCAACATTAAGGAAAGATTTTCCTTCTTAGATATCAGAAAATTTCTTTAGGGATTAAGAAATGAAAAAATTAGTTTTAGCGACACTATGTGGCATTGCTTCAGCACAGACATTTTCAGCAGAAGCATCTGAAGACCGGATGCAGTTCTTAGAATCACAGTTAAAGCAAATCCAGGCCGAACTGGAACAGCAAAAAGCCGCGCAACTTGCGTTAAAGAATCAGCAGGAAGAAGCCAAAGCACAAGATTCTAAAACCTTGAGTTCGATGGTGGATAATGTCGATGTTTATGGATTGATTCGCTTTGATGGCGCAGTCGATTTCAAAAGTACCACTGAAGCTCGTGGCCGTACCATTAACCAGATCAATAAAGTCCCTTTTACTGAACCTGACTCTACCCGCTCAGATTTTACTGCAGCTGCCAGCCGAATTGGTTTCCTGGCAAAAGACCTCGGTGGAAACCCAAATGTTTCTGCTCGTTTAGAAGCTGATTTCTGGACCAATAATGGTAAAGGCGATGGTGGATTACGAGTTCGTCATGCCCACTTAAAATACTATAACTGGACATTTGGTCAGGCCTGGTCACTGATGTCTACACCAGAAATCAGTACCGAAGCTGTCGACTACAGTTTATTGCTAGGTGGATCAGTTCTACGTACGCCTCAAGTCAGCTATGCTTTCAAACTTGATCCGGAAAATACCTGGAATGTCGGTCTGGAGTACATGGCCGGTGGTGATCGTTCTTCTGCCTTGCCTGCTTTAACCACTAAATATGTTCATCAATCAGGCCCGCTGCATTTATTAGCTCAAGGCTTTGTCAATCAAAAGCAGGCGCAAACTGATACAGGTGATATTGAAAAAGTTGGTTGGGGTGTAGGTCTTGGTGGACGTTATCATCTCGATGATCAAAACTCGATCCAGGGTAACTATTTCCATATGGTCGGCGACCAGCGTATTGCCGCTTTCCTGACCCAAGGCTCAACAACCGATGGGGCTGCCTGGGGTGGAGATTATTCAGTCGATCCAATCAATAACGAACTATTGCTGAATGAGTTTAATAGTTTGAATATCGGCTTTACGCATAAATTTACGCCAAAACTACGTAGTAGCATTAATGCCAGCGTTGTAGATTTTGATGATTCCAGCGATTATGCCAAAGCCAATCCTGAAACCAATAAGCGCTTAACCGACTATGTGGCCAACGTGATCTACTCTCCTGTTCCAAAGATTAATCTGGGTGCAGAATATCATCATGGTAAGCGTGAAACCTTTGACAACAAGGAAGCAGATATTTCACGTATCAACCTCTCTGCCAACTATAGTTTTTAAAGCCTCAGGAGACAAGGATGTCAGCCCAAGGGCAAATTTCACGCCGTTTCATGTTCATGATGGCAATGACCTGCGCACTCTGCGCAGGTTGTAACTATTTTAACCAGCCCTTGATTTATTCTATCGCAGAGGATCTTCAGATCAGTGTAGCTCAGTCTGGCTGGACTGTGGTTTTAACCCAGATTGGCTATGCCACCGGGTTATTTTTGTTTGTCCCCTTGGGAGATTTATTCGAAAAACGGCTGTATATCTGCAGTTTGATGTTCTGTACCGGACTGGCGCTTATTGGGCTTTCTGCCAGCACCAATCTGCATATGTTATACGGCTTTACCCTGCTCGCCTCTTTTTGTTCGATCACCACTCAGATTCTGATTCCTTTTGCTGCCAACCTGTCTCAGCGAGAAAAAAGTTCTGAAGTGGTCGGTCTGCTGATGAGTGGTGTATTGGTCGGCATCCTGTTTGCCCGAACTGTATCAGGATTAATTTCTACCTTATGGTCTTGGCATGCCGTATACCTATTAAGTGGCTGCTCTATCCTGTTGCTCAGTATCGCCATGTGGTATCAGTTACCCAAAGCGAAAAGCCAGTTGCAGATGAATATATTGCAAATTTATCGCTCACTATTTACCTTTGCCCGAACAGAACCCATGCTGATCCGGCGGAGTATGATCGGAGGTTTGGGCTTTGGCATGCTGAGTATTATCTTTACGACCATGACCTTCATTCTGGCTGAAGCACCTTATCATTTTAATGATTTCCAGATTGGTCTCATGGGTATTGTGGGGGTGATCGGCATCTGGTCCTCTCAGTGGACCGGTAAAATGATTGGCAGGCATCGGGAAAAATGGATTGCACATCTGGCCACGTGCGGACTGATTCTGGCCTGGATTCCTTTATTCTTTGCCCAGAATTATTTATGGATTTATATTTTGGGGTTAATTCTGGCTTATTTCGGAATTTCCTGTTTGCATGTCTTGAACCAGAATCTGGTCTATCGAATTTCAATGCAGGCTCGCTCGCGGATTAATGCCATCTATATGACCTGTTATTTTTCTGGTGCCGGTCTGGGTGCATTTTTATCGCTGCATTTATGGAAAAGCTATGGCTGGTCTGCCTGTGTCATTTTAGGTTTTATTTTTGCCGTGTTGATCTTTGTGATTAACTATTATGATTTAAACCAAGAAAGAAATTTAGCCAATATTCAGCCTGAGCCCTAAATACTGTCAAAAACCTTTGAGGGATTAAAAAGCTTATTTTTTATCCCGCTTTCTATACCAAGTGCAAATTCTAAAGATAATACGCTCATAAAATAGAAAAATTCTTGAAGTCTGTTTAACGTTTCCTTTCTATCTGAAAAGCGGTTGAAAATATTGATATCATAACTTTTTAGAGTTAATTCAACTTATCATTTTCCATCGCGAGATAAACAGACTTCAATTCAGTTAAAGGCGCAGGTTTTGCATAAAAGAAGCCTTGTAGCAGATCACAGCCCTGTTGATAGAGCAAACTGGCCTGACTTAAGGTTTCGACACCTTCTGCAACAACTTCCAAATCCAGCTGATGTGCCAAGTGAATAATCGATTGCACAATTGCAGCATCCTGACCGTCGAGGGCCAGCTCTTCAATAAAACTACGGTCTAACTTGATTTGATTGATCGGCAAGCGACGCAGATAACTGAGACTCGAATAACCTGTGCCAAAGTCATCAATGGCAACCTGTACACCTAAAGCACGCACCGCTTTCAAAATTTCTATGGTTCGATCTGCGCCATTAATGATGACACCTTCCGTAATTTCAATTTTAAGTAATTCTGGCGGTAATTGGCTGAGTTGAAGCGCATGTTCAAGCACCTGCAAAAAGCCTGCTCTACGGAATTGCAAAGGAGAAATATTCACCGATACTGTGATCTGGCTATTATGCGTCTTGTTCCACTCGGCAATATCTAAACAAGCCTTTTCCAATACCCATTGACCTACGCTAATAATCTGCCCGGTTCTTTCTGCAAGCGGAATAAAAATCGCTGGGGAAATATAACCCTGCTGCGGATGGCACCAACGGATTAAAGCTTCTACACCTGTCACCAGCCCAGTTTCAGGATGAATCAGCGGCTGATAGAACAGGTCAAAATTTTCCTGATTGATCGCTTCCATGAGTTCCAGACGCAGATTGGTATAGTCTATTTCTGCGACAGGTTGCATTCTGGTTTTTTCATACCACTGCCACATATTACGACCTTGTCTTTTAGCTTCCTGCATCGCCAAAACAGACTGATAGATCAATTCAGAAGAATGATGGATTGAACTGTCATCTGCCACGATACCAATACTGGCACTTAAATGGATTTTGTACTGATCGACGATAAACAGCATGGAAAGAAGATCAAGAATTTCTCCGGCGATCGCCTCGACTTCAGTGTGCTCATCTGTCCCTGAGAGCAGTAAAATAAATTCATCTTCAGCAAAGCGGCATAGCACATTATTGCCTTGAACAAATTTTTGCAGCCGCTCGCCCACACTTTTGAGAATCTGGTCACCCACCAGATGACCTAAGCTGTCATTGATATTTTTAAAATCATCCAGATCTATATACAGCAAGACTAAAGGTTGTGAGCTCTCGTGCTGTGCTTCAAAAATATTTTCCAGAATCTGTTTGAATGCATGCTGGTTCGGTAAACCGGTTAAATGATCATGGGTATGCTGATGCTGAATATATTCTTCGTGAATACGTTGCTGGGTAATATCTTCCTGAATTCCTAAAAAATGGGTGCAGGTTCCTGTCTGGTCAAAAATAGGACCTATGGTTAAACGATTCCAGAACCAGCTACCATCTTTACAGTAACTTTTTATAGTCACCTGAATTTCTTTTTGTTCTTTGACCGCTTGCTTGAGTAATGCAATCTGATCCGGATCAGTATCTGGACCCTGTAAGAAAAAGCAGCTTTGCCCTAGCACTTCTGCTGCTGTATAACCGGTGAGCTTTAGAAAAGCCGGATTCACATACACCATTAGTCTTTCTTCAGAAACATCGGTAATAAAAAGACTATTTGGACTAGCCTCTACTCCACGTTTTAATAATCGTAGAGACTCCTTGTTTTTACGCGATACAGTAATATCTCGTGCAATGCCAATAATACCGGTGACTTTCTGGTTTTGAATAATCGGTAAATTGGTCAGATCCAGCCATAAGATATCGCCTGCAACATGATAAATTGGAAGTTCATAATGTTGAGATTTACCTTGCGCCGCTTCTGAAAATGAAACGTTAGCAAGTTCATGGAATTCGGACGGTATGAAGGCACAATAGTGCTGACCATGAATTTGCGCTTTAGAAAAACCTGTAATTTCTTCGCAAGCAATATTGGTATTAAGCACATGTCCCTGTAGGTCAAGTTCAAAAATAATATCTGGATGATAGGTATAAAATGAGCTGTATTTTTCATTAAGCGCATGTCTTTTTTGACGTTCCTGATCAAGTTCGATCGCGAGAGCAACTAGTTTTGCCGCTTGCTGTAAAAGCTGAATATGATGTTCAGTCGGTATTTTGGTGTTCGATAATAGGTGGCAAACGTTCCGTATAAAATATCTGAAGCATTAATAATCGGCATAGACCAACAGCTAGACAATTTTTCTGCATTTACCAAAGCACGATAAGGCTGCCAGTTTGGGTCTTTCATTAAATTTGGACTAATGACCAACTGACGCAGGAAAGCAGCTACACCACACGAACCTTGATTTGGCCCAATTTTCAAATCTTGAATAGCATTACAGTACTCTTTTGAGAAGTGCTGTTTGCCGCTTATGACATTTAAAGTTTGGGTGTCGTCGTTATAGAGCATAATGGTGACAAGCGCATCTGGAATGCGCGATTCAAGCCACTGGCTAATGACATCAAGGATAGGTTTAAGTTCAGTATGGCGACCAATCAAATTAAAAATATGAAAAATTTCTTGATCATCACAATTATTATTCATTCAGAATATCACCTTCCTTAGCTTGTTAAAATTTTAGACTTATTCTTAAAATAATCATTAGCAAAAGTTTGTATTTATATCTTTAAAATACGGAAATATGGTCAATATTACGTGTATTTGATAATAATTCTAAAATTTAAAAATCACAGCCGAAGCTGTGATCTAAAACTATACTTTTACTCAATCAGAATATTGCGGACTTATTTTTTAGGCTGCTTGTTGACGACAGTCCACTAATTTACAGCCAGTCTGCCGTTGCAATTCTTCAAAACTTAAGCCATCTACTATTTCAATAACCTGAGCCTGGTTGTCTTTTAATTCAATCACACAGAGATCGGTATAAATACGGTTGACACAATGTTTACCTGTTAGAGGATAACTCAGTTCTTCAACAATTTTTGCTTCACCGTTTTTGGTCACATGCTCCATACAGACATAGACACATCGAGCACCCACTGCCAGATCCATCGCACCGCCTACAGCAGGTACAGCATCAGCATTACCAGTATGCCAGTTCGCCAAATCACCATTAATAGCAACTTGAAAAGCCCCCATGATACAGATATCCAGATGTCCGCCTCGCATAATATCGAAAGAGTCCGCAGAATTCATAAAACTGCCACCTTGCAACATGCTTACAAGTTCTTTGCCGGCGTTAATCAGGTCATCATCTGCCTGTTCAGGATCATTCAAGGCAGCAAAACCTAAAACGCCATTTTCCGAGTGCAGAATTACTCCTTGTTCAGGTTTTAAATAACCTGCTACACGTGTCGGCAAACCAATACCCAAATTCACAAAAGAGCCAGTTGGAATGTCTTGTGCAACTTTAGCTACAATCTGTTCACGTGTACGTTTTTGAATATTCATTATTTAATATCTCCAACCTTAACCACATGCTGTACAAAAATTCCCGGTGTTACAATAATCTCTGGATCAAGTTTTCCCAGTTCCACAATCTGATGGACTTGTGCAATGGTGGTTTTTGCTGCTTTGGCCATGATCGGACCAAAATTCCGTGCTGCCTTACGGTAGGTCAAGTTGCCCCACTGATCTGCCTGATTGGCATACACAAAGGCATAATCTGCATGAATCGGATATTCGAGCACATAATCTTTTCCATTGATATTTCGGGTTTCTTTACCTTCAGCAATTTTGGTACCAAAACCGGTTGGAGTAAAAACAGCTCCTAAACCTGCCCCGGCTGCCTGAATACGGCAGGCCAGATTACCCTGCGGCACCAGTTCCAGTTCAACTTTTCCTGCCTTGTACAGGTCTTCAAAGACGGTTGAGTTATTGGCCCGTGGGAATGAACAGATCATTTTTTTGACCAGTCCGGACAACAGCAGATTGGTTAGACCACGATCTCCGGAAGCTGCATTGTTGTTAATAATGGTTAAGTCTCTAGGACCAAGATCAATCAATGCTTCGATTAATTCTACCGGCTGACCTGCCAGGCCAAAACCACTGGTCATAATGTGTGCACCATCAGGAATTTGCTTGAGTACCGTCTCGATATCCTGCGTGATTTTATTCATCATATTGCTTCCTAGCATGTTCTATCTATATTGCAATTGCAGATTAATCTGCCTTTTGCGGATCAAATAAGCGGTCTTTAATAAAGAAAGCGGGTATCAGGCCGCAAAGAAAATAGGCAATCCCCATAATCAGTAAACCCGTACCAATTGAGCCTCCTTGAGCAAAATAGCCAATGGTAAGAGGTGCAAACACCGCACCCAGTCGGCCCACGTTATATGCACCACCCACTGCTGTTCCACGCACTTTGGTGGAGAAGCTTTCTGTCATGTAAGTCGCGTTAATACCGTATGGAATACCATAGAGAAAACCAAAAAATAACATCAGCCAGAGAATATTATCCGGCGTATTACCAAAGACAATCACAGGGATAAAAATCGCAGTACCCATGGTACCGAAAGCAAATACCGCACGACGGCCAATCCGGTCAGCGATAAAACCAGCAATAACTTTGGTACACATCATGATCAGAAAAGTTCCGATCATATACATGGTCATTTCTTTAAACTTGATTCCCAGATCAGTCTCTAAATAGGCCGGTAGCCAGTTGCTGACTCCATAATAGCCAAACTGTAAAAATGCGGTACTGAAGGACCAGAGGATAAACATGCGACGGCTGAGTGCATCTTCAAAAATCATTTTGAAAGTGTTCTTGGGCTTGTCCTGAACAATGCCACTGGCTTTTGCATCCAGGCGGGCCTGACGTGCTTCTAACCAGGCTTTCGGTTCAGGTACCAAGAAGTACATCGCGAAGGCCAGTACAATCGGAATAATGGCAATATAATAGAGGTATCGCCAGCCAAATTCAGGCAACAGCCATCCAGCCAGAACAGTTGCGACCACCGAGCCTAAAGTCCAGCCAGTCATGAGTGTTGCCAATACTGTAGAGCGATATTTGGTGGGTACATACTCTGCCATGAGGGTATTACAGGCAATATATAGAGCACCTAGTCCAATTGCAGACGTAAAGCGCAGCCATTTGAACTGATCATAACTTTCTACGAATCCCAACCAGAAGGTTAATGAAGAAAATAATGCAATGGCAATGACGATCACACGAACCCGGCCAAAACGGTCACAAGCCCAGCCACCAAAAAAACCGCCGATAGCCATGCCTGCAAGTGTCCAGCTTCCTAAGGCACCGGCCTGCATATTACTTAATGAAAACTCTTGTTTCAGACTGGTCAGACTGTAGGCTAATAATGCAATGTCAGCACCATCAACCAGTAATGCCAAAAATGAGAAGATAAAGGCCAGAATCCAGACTCTTTGCTTGGGTTCGTTTCCACCTTCCACTGGGTGTTGTTGTGAACTGATCGTATCCATAATGCTCTTTCTACTTTTTGGCACTCCTGTGCCTTTTTAAAACTCATATTTCACTTAATTATTTAGGTGAAATATAGAATATTTACTGATCATTACCACACTTGAACAAAGTGGTATGAAGATGATTTTCAAAGTTCTTGATAAATTTTCTCTGCAGAAATCACGTAGCAATACATTGAAAGATGTGATTAAGCACAATTCTTAAACCCGTAAAACAATCTAGCCAGCAATGCTGGCTAGAGGTTGATGTCAGGTTTAGTTGCAAAAGGCTGCAATTCCGGTTTGTGCACGACCTAAAATCAGGGCATGTACATCATGGGTACCTTCATAGGTATTTACCACTTCCAGATTAACCAGATGACGGGCCACACCGAATTCATCGCTAATGCCATTTCCACCCATCATGTCACGGGCCAAACGGGCAATATCCAGTGCCTTACCACAGTTATTGCGCTTGATCAGTGAAGTCCCTTCAACTGACGCGATACCTTCATCTTTCATGCGACCAAAACGTAATGCTACCTGTAAACCAAGGGCAATTTCAGTTTGCATATCGGCCAGTTTTTTCTGAATCAGCTGGTTTGCTGCCAATGGACGGCCAAACTGTTTACGGTCCATGGTGTATTGATGTGCGGTATGCCAGCAAAATTCTGCTGCGCCCATGGCACCCCAGGCAATCCCGTAACGGGCACTGTTCAGGCAGGTAAATGGACCTTTCAAGCCACGCACTTCTGGAAATGCATTTTCTTCCGGTACAAAGACGTTATCCATCACAATTTCACCGGTGATCGAGGCACGTAAACCGACTTTGCCATGGATCGCAGGTGCAGACAGCCCTTCCCAGCCTTTTTCCAGAATAAATCCGCGAATGTCACCGACATTACCTTCGGCAGAAACTTCTTTGGCCCAGACCACAAATACATCCGCGATCGGACTGTTGGTAATCCACATTTTTGCGCCGGTGAGACGGTAACCGCCATCCACTTTTTTGGCACGGGTAATCATGCTGCCCGGATCAGAACCATGATCCGGTTCAGTCAGGCCGAAGCAACCAATATATTCACCAGTCGCTAGTTTTAGTAAGTACTTCTGCTTTTGCTCTTCAGAACCAAATTCGTTAATCGGTACCATTACCAAGGAGCTTTGTACGCTGGCCATTGAACGATAACCTGAATCAACACGCTCAACTTCGCGTGCAATCAGACCATAGCTGACATAATTTAAACCGGCACCACCGTACTGTTCTGGAATGGTGGGACCCAGTAAACCAAGCTCGCCCATCTCACGAAAAATGGCCGGATCGGTTTTTTCATGGCGGAACTGTTCTAATACGCGTGGCATCAGCTTGTCCTGACAATATGCTGCTGCCGCATCACGGATCATACGTTCCTCTGAACTGAGCTGCTGTTCAATCAGGAACGGGTCTTGCCAATCAAATCTAGTTTTAGTCGTCATTTTTATATTTCCCTATTTTAAAAAATATATGTTTAGGCTGTGGCCTGTTTAATCATTTCACGTGCAATAATAATTTGCTGGATTTGTGTCGTTCCTTCATATAAACGGAACAAACGCACATCACGGTAAAAACGTTCAATTGAATATTCACTGATATAGCCTGCTCCACCATGAATCTGTAAACAGCGGTCAGCGACACGACCACACATTTCAGTGGCAAACATTTTGGCGCAAGAGGCTTCCGTCGTCACATTCTGACCGGCATCACGCAGTCGGGCTGCATCCAGTACCATACATTTGGCTGCATAAATTTCAGCTTTAGAGTCAGCCAACATGCCCTGAATCAGCTGAAAATTTGCAATAGCCTGACCAAACTGCTTGCGTTCTACCGCATAGTTTAAGGCATCTTCCAGCATACGCTCTGCCATACCCACGCTATAGCCGGCAATATGTAAACGGCCTTTGTCCAGAACGCGCATGGCCGTCTTGAAACCAACGCCTTCAACACCACCAATCAGCTGGTCTTTATGCACCCGGCAATTATCGAAAATAACATCGCAGGTATAAGAACCATGTTGACCCATTTTTTTATCAATTTTGCCTAGGCTCAAGCCTGGTGTGCCCGCTTCTACCAGAAATGCTGAAATGCCACTGGCGCCTTTGATTTCTGGATTGGTGCGTGCCATGACTGTAAATGTCGTTGCACGTGGCGCATTGGTAATAAAACGTTTGGTGCCATTTAAAACATAATAATCGCCATCTTTTACCGCATTGGTTTTTAAAGATGCAGCATCTGAACCGGAATCTGGCTCAGTCAAACAGAAAGAACCAATGATTTCGCCGGTTGCATAACGCGGTAAATATTTCTGTTTTTGCTCTTCTGTACCATCAATGACGATGCCACTTGAACCAATACCGTTGTTGGTCCCGATTAGAGAACGGAATGCAGCCGATGTCCGGCCCAATTCCATCGCAACCAGAATTTCCTCTTCCATGGTAATGCCTAA
Organism: Acinetobacter sp. YH01008; assembly: GCF_013420435.1. Taxonomy (NCBI): domain Bacteria; kingdom Pseudomonadati; phylum Pseudomonadota; class Gammaproteobacteria; order Moraxellales; family Moraxellaceae; genus Acinetobacter; species Acinetobacter sp. YH01008. The sequence continues at coordinate 53,990 of NZ_VOYD01000005.1, read as the reverse complement.
ACCGCCGTATTCTTCTGGAATCGTCAGACCAAACAAACCCAGCTCTTTCATCTGTTCCACAATATGTTCAGGAATGGCATTGTTCTCTTCTACTTCATGTTCGAGAGGAACCAGTTCATTTTTTACAAAATCTCGAATCGTAGACAGAAGTTGATCGAGCATTTCCGGATCGCGAATCATATGAATCTCCATGTATATGGTCTGGGTAAATTCCTTTACCGTTTTATTTTTAGTTTCGTATTACGAAATAAATAACCATAAAAATAAAAATTCAGCAAGCAAATTCGTCAAAAAATTTATTTTTTATAAAAAAACGAAATTTATCTGGCTTTAAAATGGATTTAATATAGAATAATATTTCACAATACGAAATTATTGCTTTTTAAATTTCGCTTTACTAACGCTGCTTTCTATAAGGAGCTGACCAGAGATGAAAGCTTAAAAAGTGATAAAGTTTATTGTTTATTTAAAGGCTTTATTTTAAAAATAGCTCCACTATTTTTTGCAGTTATTTATTATGTATAGCAGCATTTAGACATGAGATAGAATAATATTTAGTCGTTACTCATATAATTCATCTACAATTTAAATGTTTTATTTTGTATCGTGAAATGAAGTTGCTATGATATTCCTTAATTTACTTTCTATTTCTGTAGACCATGACTAAAAATAAAACAGGTGAAATACCTAATTTTGATGAAATTCGCTTAGATCCAATCTCGCATATTCATCGCGAAAATAATCCACAGTTTATTGCCTCTATTGCCCGTGGCCTTGAGATTCTAAGATGTTTCTCTGCAACCAATCAGTTGTTGGGCAATCAAGAAATTGCACAAATGACCAATTTACCAAAACCAACTGTGGCGCGTATTACCAGCACTCTGGTTTCTTTAGGTTATTTAAAACAACTTCCAAATACGACTAAATATTTACTCGATGTCGGTGTACTGGCTCTGGGCTATTCTGCCTTAAGCAATATTTCTGCGCGAACCCAGGCCTATCCATTTATGGAAGAAATGTCACGTTATGCCCAGGCGCCAGTGGCAATGGCAACACGTGACCGTCTCAATATGATCTATCTGGAAGTGGTACATACAGATACGACTTTAACCATGCGCCGTTCAGTGGGTTCAACTTTACCAATTCATTCGAGTGCCATGGGGCGTGCATGTCTGGCGGCGATGGACGTGAAAGAACGTGAATATTTATTTGATGCCATTAAAAAAAGAAATGAAGATCAATGGACAACAATTAAACGAAATCTAGAACGCGCCATTCGCGATTATCAGGATTATGGTTATTGTTTATCTCTCGGAGACTGGGCCAAAGATGTGAACTCTGTGGCCGTTCCTTTGATTCATCCCAAACATGGTATTTTAACTTTTAACTGTGGTGCACCAAGTTATTTGCTAAATCAGGAAAAACTGGAAAATGAAATTGGCCCGCGTCTGATTCACATGGTGAATAGTATTGCCATGAACCTGAATAATATGTAAGTAAAACCTCTCATTCGGGCGGCTTAGGTCGCTCTTTTTATTTGTTGCAGCCAATAATAATTAAACCGTTTTCTAATATTGAACCGGATCTTTTCAATTCTATTCATTCTACAGCAATCCAAGACTCTCAAAATCTATCCCTATAAAAAACAAAAATTAGACTTCATAAGCCATCTGGATAATGCTATAAATATCGTATAGCGAAACTGGATTTTATATTATGGAAGATATAACAAGAGAATCGATGGAGTTTGACGTCGTCATCGTCGGCGCAGGCCCTGCAGGTCTATCTGCTGCGATCAAGATCCGTCAACTTGCAATTGAAAACAACTTAAATGATTTGTCCGTTTGTGTCGTAGAAAAAGGCTCCGAAGTCGGTGCACATATCCTGTCAGGTGCGGTACTTGAACCACGTGCCATCAATGAATTATTCCCGGACTGGAAAGATCAAGGCGCACCGCTCAATGTGCCGGTGACCGAAGATAAAACTTTCTTCCTGCTTTCAGATGAAAAATCACAAGAAGCCCCACACTGGATGGTGCCAAAAACCATGCATAACGATGGCAACTATGTCATCTCGCTGGGCAATGTGGTGCGCTGGTTAGGCCAGAAAGCGGAAGAACTGGAAGTCTCGATCTTTCCGGGCTTTGCCGCATCGGACATTCTGTATCATGCTGACGGTACCGTGAAAGGCATCCAGACCGGTGACATGGGCATTGGTAAAGATGGCGAACCAACGCATAACTTTACCCCGGGTTATGAACTGCATGCCAAATACACCATTTTTGCTGAAGGTTGTCGTGGCCACCTCGGTAAACGTCTGATCGAACAGTTCAACCTGGCCAAAGATGCAGATCCACAGCATTACGGTATCGGGATCAAAGAACTGTGGGAAATTGATCCGGCCAAGCACAAAGCGGGTCTGGTGATGCATGGTGCCGGCTGGCCACTCAATGAAACCGGCTCGAGTGGCGGCTGGTGGTTATACCATGCTGAAAATAATCAGGTGACTTTGGGCATGATCGTGGATCTGTCCTACACCAATCCGCATATGTATCCATTTATGGAAATGCAGCGCTGGAAAACCCATCCTCTGATTAAACAATATCTGGAAGGCGGCAAGCGTATTTCTTATGGCGCACGTGCCGTGACCAAAGGTGGCTTTAACTCACTGCCTAAATTTACCTTCCCGGGTGGCTCTTTAATTGGTGATGATGCAGGTTTCCTGAACTTTGCCAAAATCAAAGGTTCACATACGGCAATGAAGTCCGGCATGCTCTGCGGCGAAGCGGTATTTGAAGCGATTGCGGCTGGTGTGGAAAAAGGCGGTGATCTGGCGGTTGCGCGTGTAGTTGAAGGCGAAGATTTCTTTGTCAAAGAACTGACCGCCTATAAAGACAAGTTTGATGCAAGCTGGCTGAAAGAAGAGTTATATAACTCACGTAACTTTGGCCCGGCAATGCATAAATTCGGTCAATGGATCGGTGGTGCATTTAACTTCATTGATCAGAACGTGTTTAAAGTACCGTTTACCCTACATGATCTGGTACAAGACCATGCGGCACTGAAAACTCAGGCGGCTGAAACGTTTAAACCGAACTATCCTAAACCGGATGGCAAGCTGACCTTTGACCGTCTGTCTTCAGTATTTGTATCCAATACCGTACATGAAGAAAACCAGCCTGCGCATTTAAAGCTGACTGATGCTTCGATTCCGGTGGAAGTGAACTTACCGAAATGGGATGAGCCGGCACAGCGTTACTGCCCGGCAGGTGTATACGAAATCATGGAAAATAATGACGGTTCCAAGCGTTTCCAGATCAATGCAGCCAACTGTGTGCACTGCAAGACCTGTGATATTAAAGATCCGTCTCAGAACATCACCTGGGTAACACCGGAAGGTGGCGGTGGTCCAAACTATCCAAATATGTAATTTGGATAGTTCTTGTGAATTAAAAAAATATATCTATTTCTCTGATTCACTTACCCAATCTTGAAGCAGTTCGTACTAACTCTTCACTTTAATTTTTTAGGTAATCCCAGTTCTCTCGAGAGCTGGGATTAATAAATTTTAAAGTAAATCAAAATAAGCCTGTATCACTCTATCTATTGAAATGAGATAGAAAAATAATCTGGTTTATGTCGTGCTGAAAAAATGGCTGACCCGAAGCCGGATCAGCCATTTTAAAATCAGACCTGAACGACTAAAATTTGAGTCATTCAGGGAATTGATTTATTTTGCGACAAACTTGGCACGCGCAGCATGCAGTTTTTTATAGCTATCAATCAGGCGTAAATGACGATCCAGACCTTCAAGCTTCATGCTGGTTTCAGTCAGGCCATGGAAACGAAGCGTGCCTTCAACTGAAGCCATAACCGCATCCATACGTTCATCACCAAACATACGGCGGAAGTTGTGTGCATAATCTTCCAGCTCCATATCATCATCGAGCAATACTTCAAGCACGACATTCATGCATTGGTAGAACAGGCCACGTTCAACGGTATTGGTATTGAACTGCAAGAACTGCTCAACCAGATCCTTGGCTTCTTCAAATTGCTGTAAAGCGATATAAATCAAGAGTTTTAGCTCAAGAATAGTGAGCTGTCCCCATTCAGTATTTTCATCGAATTCAACCCCGATCAGGGTTTTGATTTCGGTATAATCATCCAGTTCGCATTCTTCCAGACGCTCTACCAGTGCTTCAAGCTGTTCTTCATCCAGACGATGCAAGTTCAGGATATCTTCACGGAATGCCAAAGCCTTGTTGGTATTGTCCCAGATCAGATCTTCGACCAGATAGATTTCAGAATAGCCTGGCACCAGGATACGACAAGCCGTTGCACCTAAATGTTGATAAACCGCCATATAGGCTTCATGACCGAGCTCTTCCAGAATGCCGAATAAAGCTGCAGCTTCATCTGCATTGGAGTTTTGGCCATGGTTGGTGAAATCCCATTCCACAAATTCATGATCTGCTTTGGCACTAAAGAAACGCCAAGACACCACACCGCTTGAATCGATAAAGTGTTCAACATAATTGTTCGGTTCAGTCACGGCATTTGAACTAAAGGTTGGTTTTGGCAGGTCATTCAGACCTTCAAAGCTACGACCTTGCAACAATTCAGTCAGGCTGCGTTCAAGTGCCACTTCAAAGTTTGGATGCGCACCAAAAGAGGCAAACACACCGCCGGTACGCGGGTTCATCAAGGTCACACACATTACCGGGAATTGACCGCCTAATGAGGCATCTTTGACCAGCACCGGGAAGCCCTGTTCCTCTAAACCTTTAATACCTTCAACGATTTTTGGATATTTCGCCAGCACCTGTTCAGGTACATCTGGTAAAGCCAGTTCACCTTCAATAATTTCACGCTTGACTGCACGTTCAAAGATTTCAGACAGACATTGCACCTGAGCTTCAGGCAAGGTATTCCCTGCACTCATCCCGTTACTCAAGTATAGATTTTCAATCAGATTCGATGGGAAATAAACCGTTTCACCATCGGAGTGACGTACAAATGGCAGTGAACAGATACCACGTTCAGTATTGCCCGAGTTGGTGTCATAAAGATGCGTACCCAATAACTCATCTTCAGGATCATAAATTTCAAGCGTATATTCGTCTAAGACTTCCTGCGGAAGTTCGCCATTTGGACCCGGCTTAAACCATTTTTCATCCGGATAATGTACAAATTCTGCATTGGCAATGTCTTCACCCCAGAACTGGTCATTATAGAAAAAGTTACAGTTCAAGCGCTCGATGAACTCGCCCAGTGCAGATGCCAGCGCACTTTCCTTGGTTGACCCTTTACCATTGGTAAAGCACATTGGCGACTGTGCATCACGAATATGCAATGACCATACATTTGGTACGATGTTGCGCCATGATGCGATTTCAATCTTCATGCCCAGACCGGCCAGAATGGCAGACATATTGGCAATGGTTTCTTCCAAAGGCAGATCTTTGCCCGGAATGAAGGTGCTGTTTGCCGAGGCCAGACTTGGCATTAACAAGGCTTGCGCATCGGCATCAATGCTTTCGACTTCTTCAATTACAAATTCAGGGCCAGTCTGAATAACTTTCTTGACGGTACAGCGATCAATCGAGCGCAAAATGCCTTGACGGTCTTTTTCTGAAATATCAGCTGGCAGTTCAACCTGAATTTTAAAAATCTGTTTATAACGGTTTTCAGGATCGACAATATTGTTTTGTGACAGGCGAATATTTTCGGTCGGAATATCACGTGCTGCACAATATACTTTGACAAAGTAGGCCGCACAAAGCGCCGATGAGGCCAGAAAATAATCGAATGGGCCGGGTGCAGAACCATCGCCTTTGTAGCGAATCGGTTGATCGGCAATCACCGTGAAGTCATCAAATTTGGCTTCTTGGCGCAGATTGTCGAGATAATTGACCTTGATTTCCATGTGGACACCTAAATGTTCTTATGTGCCGCCATGGACAAATAAGATGCTGAATCTGAATGTACAAGCCGAATCACGCAGGAGAACTTGACTTAAAAATAAATCAGGGTAATAACGTAGTCATGAGACTGCGGCGAACCCTTTAAGAATGGGCGCTATTATAGAGTCATTTGATGAAATTGATAACGTTTGTGACTTTTTCCGCGATATTTTCTATAAAGCTAAGAAATAGGAACAACATGAATCAACACATTTAAAATTTGTGACGATCCATGTGTTGCTTTTAATATCGAATGAGCGCTTCTGATGTAGCTTTAAGATATTTAAGACAGATAAAAATCATTTCATCTTCTAAGCTTTAAGGCCTTAAAAATCATAACTTAAACCGAATAAAGCCAGATTTCGCTGCTTGTCACCGTAGCGGTCATAGCCCCCCAGCAGATATTCGCCTGACACACTTAATTGAGGCAAGATTGCATAACTCAGTCCAGCAGACGCATAACGGAAGGCATGCTGTTTTTGGGTATCGCCCAGTTCTCCACCTTCATATTTGCCTTCATCATTAAAATAGCTACCTGCAGCAGTCAGACTGGCATTCACACGATCATTCAATTGATGGTTCAGATTCAGCGTATAAAAGGTATCGCCCTGATTGGCATAGGCCACATCATAAAGATAGGTCGATACGCTCGCGCCAATACTGGTTTTTTCATCCAGCATACGGCTGACATTTAAACCCAACTCATTACCGGTGGTGTTTTCGCCCCCTGGATAATAGTAGGTGGCATTCCAGAAATCCCAATCATAATGTTCCGAGCTGTGCGTATAACCGACCAGAAAATCATGCTCGAATTTATCGGTGCTATGCCCTTTGCGTCCTTGCACCTCAGCATAGGAATAACCCAATGTAGAACCCCAATAGCCCACATAAAAGTTGCCATAGGCCAAATTCAACCCTGCTTGTAGTGCAATATTATCGTCTTCCGGTGCATTGCTTAAACCACGTGATACATATTTAGACACCACGCTCAGGTTGCCACTTGCTTGTATTTGATTATTTTGAACGTCATTTGCAAAACTACAAATACTGGAAAATGTGACACAGCCGAAGAGCAAGGTTTGATTTAAGATTCTCATAAAATATAAAATTCTTTTTAGGTAAATAAAAGGGCTGAACACATGATGCAGCCCTACTTAAAGATTGATTAATATCAAAATATACAGCTTATTTTAACGCATAATTAATATAAGTTTATGCCTATTTCCACCTGTAAAATAGAAATTTCAAGCTTGGCTTGAGACTCGAGCTGCCTGATAAAACGGCGCAGTCGATGCAGCTAAAGCCGGATTTCCCCGAATATGATCTGCCAGTTTCTCGGCCATCATGATGGTAGTGGCATTCAAATTTCCGGTAATAATTAAGGGCATGATGGAAGCGTCAATGACTCTGAGACCCTGCATTTCATGTACCCGGCCATAACCGTCCACAACTGCCATATCATCCTCGCCCATTTTACAGCTAGAAGATGGGTGATATGCGGTTTCAGCATGATTACGCACAAACTCGTCAATCTGGGCATCTGTCTGTACAGCTTGACCCGGACTGATTTCTTCACCCCGATAAGGATCAAGTGCTGGCTGGTGCATAATTTCCCGGGTAATCCGGATGGCATCCCGGAATTCGCGCCAATCCTGCTCGGTACTCATATAGTTAAATAAAATACTTGGATGCTCAAACGGATCTTTGGATTTGAGTTGTATACGCCCGCGGGAGGGTGAACGCATCGAACCGACATGCGCCTGAAAACCATGCTCATGAATGGCATTGGTTCCATTATAGTTGATTGCAATCGGCAGGAAATGATACTGGATATTGGGCCACTCGAACTCGTCGGAAGAACGGATAAAGCCGCCTGCTTCAAACTGATTACTGGCGCCAATACCTGTGCCTAGAAATAACCATTCAGCACCAATCATCGGCTGGTTATACCACTTTAAGGCGGGATAGAGACTGACCGGTTTTTTACACTGGTATTGCAGGTACATTTCCAGATGATCCTGCAAGTTTTCGCCCACACCCGGCAAGTCCTGAACGACTGTAATGTCCAGACTTTTTAATAATGCGGCAGGACCCACACCTGAACGCTGCAAAATTTGCGGGGAAGCAATCGTCCCAGCACACAGCAGAACTTCTTTATCGGCAAAGACCTGAATGGGTTGTAAGGCATTTTGCCCTTCAAAATATTCCACGCCAATCGCCTGCTTCTGGCTAAACAGAATTCTATTGGTCATGGCATGGGTAATAATGGTGAGATTATCGCGCCCTTTGGCCATATCCAGATAACCGCGCGCAGTACTGGAACGGCGGCCTTGCGGAGTCACGGTACGATCCATCGGGCCAAAGCCTTCCTGCTGATAGCCATTTAAATCATCTGTTCGTGGATAACCTGCCTGTACACCAGCTTCGATCATGGCATGAAACAGTTCATTATTATCATTTTTTGGTGTTGCGACTGAAACCGGCCCGGCATCGCCATGATAGTCATTGCCGCCAATATCGCGTGTTTCCGCCTTTTTATAATAGGGCAGACATTCTGCATAGCTCCAGTGTTCCAGACCTTTCAAGCTGGCCCACTGTTCCAGATCCATGGCATTGCCGCGGATATAACACATGCCATTAATCAGCGATGAGCCACCAAGGCCTTTACCACGTCCGCATTCCATGCGGCGATTATTCATATGTGGTTCAGGATCGGTCAGATAGGCCCAGTTATAACGGCGTCCCTGTAAAGGATAAGCCAAGGCTGCCGGCATCTGGGTTCTAAAATCCAGACGATAATCCGGCCCGCCCGCCTCTAATAGCAAGACTTTGGTATCCGGATCCTCAGTCAATCGAGCAGCCAGCACATTTCCGGCCGAGCCTGCCCCGATAATAATATAATCGTAATTCATCAAGCGGAGACCTCCTTATGCGCTAAACACGGACTGGAATGGGCTCAATTCCACCTGAACCGATTTGGTCTGGGTATATTGCTGCAAGGTCATAATTCCGTTTTCACGCCCTACGCCCGAGTGTTTATAACCACCGACCGGCATTTCCGCTGGAGATTCGCCCCAGGTATTAATCCAGCAAATTCCGGCTTCAATCTGGTGAATGATACGATGCGCGCGGGCAAGATCAGGAGTCACCACACCTGCAGCCAGCCCATATTCGGTCGCATTGGCACGGCGAATGACTTCTTCTTCAGTGTCATAGCTTAAAATACTCATGACTGGCCCAAAAATTTCATGCTGAACCATAGTCATGTCGTCCCGGCAGTCACTAAATACTGTCGGCAAAACATAGGCACCCTGGGCTAAATCGGCTTGTGTGGCACGACCACCGCCACACAGTAAACGTGCACCTTCGGTTTTGCCCTGCTCAATGAATTTCAATACTTTTTCCATATGCGCAAAGCTGGAAACTGGCCCAAAATTGGTTTCCGGATCAAGCGGATCGCCTATACGGATATGAGGAATACGCTGCAAGATTTTTTCTTCAAAAGCCGCTTTTAAGGTATAGGGAATGAATACCCGGGTGCCGTTGGTACAGACCTGACCTGAGCTGTAAAAATTGGCCATCATGGCAATGTCAGCGGCAAGATCAAGATCGGCATCTTCACAGATAATCAGGGGAGATTTCCCACCGAGTTCCATGGTGACTTCTTTCAGGCTGGAATCTGCGGCTTGCGCCATGACTTTTTTACCCGTGGCAACACCACCGGTAAACGAGACTTTAGCAATATCCCGATGTGCAGTTAAATAAGCGCCAATCTCGCCACTGCCAGTCACGACATTAAATACCCCGTGCGGCACACCGGCTTCGGTATAGATTTCAGCCAGTTTCAGTGCGGTCAAAGGCGTGGTTTCACTGGCCTTAAAAATCATGGCATTGCCTGCCGCCAGTGCAGGTGCAGATTTCCATAATGCAATCTGGATTGGATAATTCCAGGCCCCGATGCCGGCCACAACACCCAAAGGCTCACGACGGGTATAAATAAATGAAGTCTCTCGCAGTGGAATCTGCTGTCCTTCGAGGGCTGGCAAAATACCTGCATAGTATTCGAGTACATCTGCGCCTGTCGCAATATCGACGGTGGATGTTTCACTGAAAGCTTTACCACTGTCGAGACTTTCTAAACGTGCCAGCTCGTCATTACGTTCGCGTAAAATAGCGACTGCTTTATTTAAAATCCGGGAGCGCTCGATCGCCGTCATTGCAGCCCAGACCTTCTGCCCTTTTTGTGCAGATTCGACGGCACGATCAATGTCTTCTTTGCTGCAGATCTGGATTTCCGCCAGGATCTCACCAGTTGCAGGGTTGATGCTTTCAAAGCTGCGATGCGATGTTGCATCGACATATTGGCCGTGAATATAAGGACGCTGTAAATGATAGGTAGTCACTGTAATTCCCTCGCCTATTTGTGTGATTTCAATTGCTGCTGGATAAACTGGCTACACAGTTCGATCGGCATTTCTGGATCAATCTCGCCACTGATCAGTGCTCCACGTAGCCAGAAACCATCAATCAGTGCAGCTAGCCCTTGTGCCGCTTTTTCTGCTTCTGATTTGGACAGCACTTTCATAAATTCGTGCTTGAGATTGGAATGTAAGCGGTAATGGTTAACCTGTTGCAACCGATGCAAGTCCGGTTGATGCAAGCTGCTCGCCCAAAATGCCAGCCAGACTTTCATAGCGGCCTTATTGGTTTGAGGTGCAGCAAAATTACCCCGTACAATGGCAAGCAAACGTTGCTCAGGTGTGGCATCCACCTGGGTCTGCATCTCTGCCACGGTTTTACCTAACTGCTGCAATAAATAACGCATTGTTGCTTCAATGAGGCCATTTTTCCCGCCAAAATAATGGCTTATGATGCCGGTCGAAACACCGGCACGTTGTGCAATCTGGCTGATTGAGGTTTCTGCAAAACCTAGTTCATTTACAGCAGCTAGGGTCGCGTCAATAAGCTGTTGACGGCGGATCGGTTGCATACCAACTTTTGGCATAAGACTAACCTGAATAACGAATCTATAAATCGGACTCATGCTGCAATAGCAGAATGAGGTAACATTAAAAAACGTTTTTTTAATTGAACGATCAATTAATAAAAATTATAGTGCCTAGCAACCTCAGATGTACAGCGCAGTTTGTTTTGGATTTGCAAATGTTTGTAATTGATTCGGCTTTGACTCTTTAAGTGTCGAACCCTGTGTCAAATCGAACTGCGCTGTAAATCACATGACAATAAAACTACGGTCACAGATTTATGCAAAAGAAAACTGAACAAGTGCAGGATAGTCTGAATAAAGTGGTGTTTTATGTTTCAGCAACACTTATTCTGCTTTTTTCTCTCGTCACGATTTTATTCAATCAACAGGCCAATCTGGTCATCACCAATATTCTGAACTGGGTCAGTGCTACATTTAGCTGGTATTACCTGCTGGCTGCGACCTTATATCTGGTGTTTATTATTTTTATTGCCTGCTCACGTTATGGGGAAATTAAACTAGGGCCTAAACACTCCAAGCCTGAATTTAGTTTATTAAGCTGGTCAGCCATGTTGTTTTCTGCCGGAATCGGGATTGACCTGATGTTCTTCTCGGTGGCGGAACCTCTCTCGCATTATATGAATCCACCTGTCGGTGAAGGCCAGACTTTCGAGGCGGCTCGCCAGTCCATGGTCTGGACCCTGTTCCACTATGGTTTAACTGGCTGGAGCATGTATGCACTGATAGGTGTGGCCCTGGGCTATTTCAGTTATCGTTATAACCTGCCACTGACCATCCGTTCAGCACTCTATCCGATTTTTGGTAAAAAGATTCATGGTCCGATTGGGCATACGGTCGATACTGCGGCCGTACTCGGCACGATTTTCGGTATTGCGACCACCTGCGGTATTGGTGTGGTCCAGCTCAATTACGGCCTGCATGTGCTGTTTGATTTACCGGAAAACCTGTGGGTACAGACCGGATTAATCGCAGTCGCGGTGATTATTACCATTATTTCTGTTGCATCCGGTGTCAATAAAGGCATCCGCGTCCTTTCAGAAATTAATATTTATGTCTCGATTGGCCTGTTACTGTTTATTTTAATGATGGGCAATACCGAATTCTTGCTGGCCGCCCTGATTCAGAACTTTGGTGACTATATCAGTCAGTTTCCAAAGCTGTCCTTAACCAGTTTTCCATTTGAGCAACCTAAAGAATGGATGAATAGCTGGACTTTGTTCTTCTGGGCCTGGTGGATTGCCTGGTCTCCTTTTGTCGGGCTGTTTCTGGCGCGTATTTCACGTGGACGAACCATCCGTGAGTTTGTCGCCGGCACCTTGATTATTCCCCTATTATTTACCCTGACCTGGTTATCTATTTTTGGTAATAGTGCACTCCATAGCGTCATGTTTGATGGCAATACTCAACTGGCGACCACAGTCCTGGAAAATCCGGCACATGGTTTCTATGACTTGCTGGCGCAATATCCTGGCTTTAGCTTTATCGCAGGGATCGCGACCATTACCGGTTTGTTGTTCTATGTCACTTCTGCGGATTCTGGCGCTTTGGTACTGGGGAATTTCACCACTAAATTTACCAATATCGAGCATGATTCACCGCGCTGGCTGAGTATTTTCTGGGCCATTGCGATTGGCTTGCTGACTTTGGCGATGCTGATGGCCAACGGTGTTACAGCCTTGCAAAACACCACCATTATTATGGGACTGCCTTTTAGCTTTGTGATTTTCTTTGTCATGGCGGGCCTGTATAAATCCCTGCGTCTGGAAGATTTCCGTCAGGCCAGTACCAGTATGAATGCGGCACCTGTGGTCGGAAACGTGGACATCTTTAACTGGAAAAAACGGCTGAGTCGGGTGATGTTACATCCAAGCCTGCCCCAGACCCGAAGCATGCTAAATGAGGTGTGCAAACCGGCTATTGAGGCTGTTGCAGCCGAACTCATCACTAAAGGTGTGCATGTTGATGTACAGGAAAAACCGGTAGAGGATGAACCGGAACTCTATCATCTGGATCTGATTATTCAGCTCGATGAAGAAGAAAATTTTGTTTATGAAATCTGGCCGGTGCGTTATGACACCCCAAACTTCAGTTCGCGCGGGAAACGTGCCAAACGTTATTACTATCGTCTGGAAAGCTATCTGTTTGAAGGTTCGCAAGGCAATGATCTGGTCGGTTATAGCAAGGAACAGGTCATTAACGACATTCTGGATAAATATGAACGTCATATGATGTATCTACATATTAACCGTATCAGTCCGGGTACACGCCCGCTGTTTCCAGACCGTGAAAATTAATACTGTCCAAGGTCTTAGAAGGAATTGATGATGTCAGAAAGCTTACATGCCTTTGCCCTGTTCTTCTCTTTACTCAATCCATTTTTGATGAGTATTTATATGCTCGGAATTATCCGTAATTCCGAGGCCAAAGTATTTAACATGGCATTGATTCAGGGCAGCCTGATCAGTTTTATCGTCTTTATCATTTTTGCCAAGACCGGTGAAGCATTCTTTCAGGAAGTGCTGCATGTACGCTTTGAATCTTTCCAGATTTTTGGCGGTATCATTTTTCTGGTGATTGGTTATCGCTATGTCTTTGAAGGCGCCGATACCATTGGCGTGATGCGTGGGGCACCTCATCATCTGGCAGGCACCATTGCCATGCCATTTATGATTGGCCCGGGCACCATTTCAGCGGCGGTGATTACCGGAATTCAGCTCAGTTTATGGCAAACCATGCTGGTGATTTTTCTTACCCTGTTTTTGACCTGTAGCTTACTGATTCTCATGAAATATCTGCATGATCATTTGCAGCATAAATACTCCAACTATATAGATTTATATGTGGATATTGTTGGCCGTGTTGCTGCGCTGCTGATTGGTACCATTGCGATCGACATGATCGTCACGGGCGTCAATGGAATTATCCAGGGATAATCAAGAAGCACTTCTGATATTAAATTGACCAAAAAAAAAGAGCGGGCTAATCCCCGCTCTTTTTTTGCTATCAGAGCCTAACTTTTAAAACTTGAAAGATACGCCAGCATAAGTCGAGAATCCTTCGCCTGGTGAAGAACGCGCCTCATCCTTTCCTTGATCATTTAGACCGGGAATCACCACAGCAGCATATTTTTCATCGGTGATATTTTTGAAGTTGATCCAGGTTTTCCAGGACTGCTGTTCAGGTGCATAACCCAGATCAATGCCCCAGATCTGGTAATCATCACTAAAGCGGCTATTGGCATAATCATGTGCCATTTTGGATGCATATTCGGTATTCAAACCAATATAGAAACCATTATGCATGGCATAACTGAGCTGTGCCTGATACAAATGTTTTGGAATTCCCGGCAACTGATTTTCGCCAAACAGCGGATCATTTTTGTATTGGAAATCACTCAGTGTATAGGCCTGTTGCAAGCGTAACTCGCCGTGTTTAAATTCATGCAATGGTATATCCAAACTGAGTTCGACGCCTTGATGAATGGTTGGTGTGGCATTTGCTTCTACACTGATTCTTTCATTTTTGCTTGAACCCTCTCCATAATCCTTAATCATTTCAGACGTTAAAAGTTCATTTTTAACTTTAGAATAATAATAGCTAAGCGCCCAATCGCCAAAGCCTGATTGGCCACGTCCACCCAATTCCAATGTATTTGCAGTCTGGGTTTTTAATTGAATCGGAGCACGTACCCGACCTGAGGCAATTCCTTCATCAAAATAATAGGGAGATGACCATGCCATCGCCCAAGGATGAGCCGGTTCGATGCTGCGGCTTAAATTGGCAAACCACTGCACAGACTCATTCGGCTGATAAGTCATCCCGAGACGTGGGGCAAAATCCCACTCATACTGATTGATCTTAGGACTGGCAACTGGATAAGTCACTTCACTTTCACGATGGGCATAGACTGCTGCAAGACCCAGATCTAGGGAGAGCTGGTCATTGAGCGCCGTCTGCTGATCAAATTGCAATACATTGTCTGAACCACGATAGGTATAACGGCGCGTGACCGTATCTGCCGGATATGTTTGATTACCAATTTCTGTATTAAATCTTAAAGTTTCCGTTACACCACTGTTTGGACGATGGGTGGTACTGCGTAAGGCAATACGCCCCTGATGTTCCAGACCCAACAATTGATAGGGCTTTTCATACTGAATACGTGCAGTAATATCTTCATAATCGACATTGGTACGATAGCGACTTTCACGTAAGTCTAACGGATAATGATGATATGCCAGACTAGCAGTCAATTTTGCATCATCCTGTAAATTCCAGGTGGTGGTGTTGGCGAGCCAGGTACTGCCCGGCTGGATACGTTTGGCATCAATTCCTACAAAATTAGGATCAGCTACTTCAGGATTGTTTTTTAATTGTTCCTGGGTAATACGCCCCGGTGTCAGATGTTTGCTTTCGCGGTAACGGGCATAAAAACGGGTTTCAATGTCCGGGCTAATCTGGTAGCCGAGATTAAAAGCCAGGCCTTTGCCATCACCTTTGGCATGATCCTGAATTCCGTCAAACTGGTTACCTGTTAGCGCCAGATAATAATCCAGCTGATCCAGTTTACGGCCGGTACTGAACTGATATTTTTGATAACCATGACTGCCTGCTTCATATTTCAGCTCAGAACCATTCTGCTCGGCACCGGTTCTGCTTTTATAGTTAATCGCTCCGCCTAAAGCCAGCGCTCCCTGTTTAAAACCGTTTGCACCACGGTAGACGCCAACATGATCAATCCACCAAGGCTCTAGTAATTCATAAGCTGTGCCGCCCGGCCCGGTAAACGGAATGTCATCAATCAGCACAAAAGTACCAGAGGCATGGGCACCTGAAGTGCGGTTAATACCCGAACCACGGATGGACACTTTGGCGCCTTCATTGCCCGGGGATTGAGCATAGATACCGGGTTGCAGACGAAATACATCGGCATTATTTGCAATATGTTGATGTTCAAGCTGCTGGGCTGAAATAAAATTGGTTCCACCTGAGGTTTGCGCAAGCTCGGTCTGGTATTGCTGCTGTGGATCTGTCTGTTCAGCACTGACCACGATGGTGTTGAGTTGTTGCACAGGATGCTGGCTGCGAGATGTTTCAGCATAGACAGCACTGGAAAGAACTGAAAGGATCATCAAGCTTAGCGGTTTTTTGTTCAGCGGAATTGTTCTCGTGCTCATATCGGGTTTATACAATCCTGTATACATGATCCTAATCCTAGAGGGATTCTGGTTTTAAAAATTATGCTGTAGCATAAATGAACAATGCCGAATCAAGGCATTATTTTCTGCCAAAAAACTGACTGATCAGCGTATATTTTTTGATGTAATTTTGGTATTTTTTGATTATACAACTTGCAAGATAGCCACAACATCCTCACAAGTTCCAAGAACTTAATAATTAAGTATTTGATATTAAATAATATGCTATTTAATTCTGCACACATGTATTTCCAGTTGGCATAATGTAATACTGCGTTAAATTCATAGTGGACTAAACCAGTTACTTCATATTCAAAGCTCACTGAAATTGAGTAGCATATCGATTTGAATTAGCTCATAGCATCGTCTTGGATCGAGCCCACAGTCGTTTATATATTTTGAGAAAATTACTGAGCACTGGGTCTTGGATCTGGGCTAAAGGATAAATTTTGGATCAGACTCAACCTGACTCATATTCAAAAATTATTCACTCATTGAGCAGAAAAAGGGTGAAAACCGCGTGAACATAAAGTGATGCAAACAGCAACTGTTTCATTAAAACCTGCACATAGAATAAGCAGATATTTGGACTGAATAATATGCCAAACATTCCCGAACTTGCTGCTGACAATTCAAAAAATATAATTGAATAGCCTATTAAAGAGCTTTATTTTGTAAAATATAGGGAAAAGACCAAGAGTAATAAGATAAACAGAATCGCGGTGCAGCATTTCCAGAATGTCAGGGGATGACGCTCAATCACAGGACGTGAAACAGATTTTTTTAATTCAAGATCAGGCTGTTTCAAGTTATAGATAAATGCTGAAAGTGCCTCATAACGTTGCTCTGGACGAATTGACAGTGCTTTTTTAAAAATCGCATCCAAACCCTTGGGCAAATCCGGACGATATTCAGACAGTGAATGATAGCGTACCTTTTTTAATTTTTTTTCGGTCTTGCAGCGCGCCAGCTCTGTCCCATAAGGCAATTGCCGGGTCAATAAATAATAGCTCATCACTGCCAGTGAAAACTGATCTGATTTTACCGAGGGTGAGCGCCCTATAAAATACTCTGGTGCCATAAATGCCAACGTTCCCAAAGGCACATCTGCATGTTTAGGATTCAGTTCGACCAGCCCTCTAACTGCCGTCGATCCATAATCAATCAGTTTTACTTTCAAAGCATCAATCGGTTCAAGCAGCATGACATTTTCTGGCCGTACATCCTGATGCAGCATTTCAAGTCGATGCATGGCATTCAGTGCTTTGGCCACCTGTTCAATAATCGGAATCAGGTGTTTTAAACTTAAAGCAGTTTTTTGACGATGTAGCCATCGGTTTAAGCTTTCCCCTTGCAAGTATTCATAACTTTGAAATAAAAACTTTTTACTGCCTGTATGCGGATAGTAGTGCATCAGGTTTTCATGTTTTAAACGCTTGGATACCCAGTCTTCCAGCTGGAATTGTTCCACTGCTTTCAGGTCATCCTGCAAATCGACAGACAAGGTTTTAATGACCAGCTGAGCTTGTGTGGCTGCATCCTGCGCCAAATAAAGGCTACTGCGATGATTTTGGTGCAGGATTTTATGAATGCGATAACCTTCAAACAAATCACCATGACTGAGTTGCTGTGGAAATAAAATATTTTCCTGAATCTGAAAGCTTTTCTCTTGAGCTAATGCATCAATTCGGATGATTTGAATGGTGAGATTGTCATCGCTGCCGCGCTTTAAGGCCAGTTCGACGATAGATTGGGCAATAGTATCCAGATTTTGTTTTTGCTGCAGCATATCCGAGATCTGCTGTATATCGATAAATTCATAGACACCATCGGTCATCAAGAGAAACAAATCATCTTCACATAATTCAAGTTGTTGATAATCGACTTCAATCCGATGATCTACACCTAAAGCACGACTTAAATAATGCTCGGTTGAAGATAAACGAACCCGATGATCAATGGTCAGCTGTTCAATGCTTTGGGCTTGAATGCGATAAACACGGCCATCACCTGCATGAAAAATATGTGCCCTGTTTTGTTTCAAAATCAGTGCACTCAAGGTGCAGACATAACCATGATCTTTATCAAAACGTCCCTGACTCTGTTGGGTTTGCGCATACAGCCAAGAGTTGGTCGCACGAATCACCCGAGCAGCTGAAGTTTGGGTACTCCATGCATCCGAAGTTGAATAATAATCGGATAAAAAACTACTGACCGCCGTTTCTGCCGCAATATGGCTGACATTGCTGCTGCTAATCCCGTCTGCAATGGCACAGGCAATACCTTTGCTGCTCAGCGCATGGCCTTCAGGAATATAAATGCCATAAAAATCCTGATTTTGTGCTTTGATTCCGGCGGAAGAATATTGTCCGATACTGATTTTTAATTTTTTATTCATTGTAGACACTCGAAAAGGGATCGAATCGATCCCTTCAATTTCAAGACATAAATATCATGCTCAAATTAAAATTCTTTTTTATCACCTGTACGGACATGCGTGGTATACAGCGCCAGACCAGTTAAAGCTAAACCACCAACCAAGTTACCCAGCACTACCGGTAATTCATTCCACAAGAAATAGTCTGTAATCGAGAAATCACCGCCCATCATCATGGCAAATGGGAACAGGAACATATTCACGACAGAATGCTCAAATCCCATGGCAAAGAACAGCATGATCGGCATCCACATGGCAATGAATTTTCCACTTACAGTTGTTGACATCATGGCGCCAATCACACCAAGTGACACCATCCAGTTACACAGCATGCCGCGTATAAAGATGGTCATCCAGCCAGCAAAGCCATATTCGGCATAACCCAAAGTCCGGTCTTCACCAATATGAGCAATTTTTACGCCGACTTCGTTTGGTTCAGCTGCGAAACCCATGGTATAGACCGCGGCCATCAACACTGCGACAGTTAAACATCCGGCAAAGTTACCTAAAAAAACCAGCCCCCAGTTTTTTAAAATACGCGCCCATGTTACTCCCGGACGTTTGTCTAACCAGGCCAAAGGCGTCAAGACAAACACCCCGGTCAGCAGGTCATAACCCAGTAGATACAACATGCAAAAACCGACTGGAAATAACAGCGCACCGATCAGAGGCACCCCTGTTTGTACGGCAATCGTCACCGCAAATACTGCTGCCAGTGCCAGAATCGCGCCGGCCATAAACGCACGAATTAAAACATCCCGTGTTGCCATATGCAGTTTTGCTTCACCAGCATCGACTACTTTTTTTGCAAATTCTGCAGGAGCAAGATAAGCCATATTTATATCCCCTTTATATAAAACTTTTTAACTGTTATGAAATAAAAAGATGCCTAAGGTCTATTTCAACCTTAGGCATCTTTGCCTTGTTTCATTCAAACAGATCAATCGTGTCATGGCGCCGTTGCCATATTTATCTAATAGAAAAGCAAATAGCATGCCATATTTTTAAATGTAATTGGCTTTGTTGCACCAACCTACAATTGAAGGCTTATCCAGCAATATAATTTCTGAATGAGCAAGCCTAAAATTTAATCCTCCCCAACCCTCCTTTGCTAAAGAAGGGCTGGAGAGCTTTATCCGATTAGCCTACTTTCCTTAATGCAAAATCCCGACCAAAAAGCAGCTTGCTGTGGATATTACTAATTGGTGTCTGATCTGCAATCAGTTCGGCATACCATGCCCCATCTTCAGTATCGCCAAACAACACCGCACCGATGACTTTGTCCTGTTGAATGATGATCCGTTTATAAATCTGACGCTTCTCATCATTCAGCACGATATCTTCGAAATCATTAGTCGGTTCAAAATTACCTGCCGAGAATACGTCACATCCGCTGACCTTAAGCTGGGTCGGAACAGTCGGTGCCTTAAAGGTCAGTCGGCCATGTTCAGCCAGATGAGTCGCACAGATAAAGGCCTGTCCCCATAATGGCTCAACCAATCCAAAGGTCTGACCACGATGCTCAATACATTCACCCACTGCATAAATACTCGGGTCATAGGTTTGCATGGTGTCATTTACCAGTACTCCGCGATTACAGCGCAAGCCAGACTGTTCGGCTAGACTTTTATTTGGTCGAATCCCGACGGCGAATACCACCAAATCAGCATCCAGCATTGTCCCGTCTTTTAAGCGCAGTTGAGTCACGTGACCGTCAATACCGAGCAGCTCTTCGGTATTGGCTTCGGTAATGATCCGGATACCTTTGTCTTCAATTGATTTTTTCAGCATTTGACTGGCTTTCATGTCCAGCTGACGATCCATAATACGGTCCATCAGGTGCAGTACAGTTACATTCATCCCTCGCTGTTTCAAGCCATATGCGGCTTCCAGTCCTAACAGACCACCGCCAATGACGACGGCATTTTGCTTGGTTTTGCAGTAATCCAGCATGCGGTTAACATCCTGAATATCCCGGAAGCTCATCACGCCTTCAAGTTCAGCACCTGGAATTGGCGGTATAAAGGGTTTGGAACCAGTGGTGAGGATCAGACGATCATAAGCAACCATTTCGCCTTTTCCGGTATGCACCTGTTTGCGTGAGCGGTCGATAGAGAGTGCTGCATCTCCGCCAATAAAACGGATACCTTTTTCAGTATACCAGTCGACTGAATGCAACATAATTTCGGCAAAACTTTTCTCACCAGATAATACCGGTGACAACATGATGCGGTTGTAATTGCCCCATGGCTCTTCCCCAATCACGGTAATGTCATAACGATCTGGCGCCATATCCAGCAAGTCTTCCAGACAGCGCATACCCGCCAGCCCATTCCCGACCAATACCAGTTTTAAACGCTCTGTGTTTTGACCATTACTGGAAATATAGGTCTTTTGTGCAGTTGGGCTGATAAAGACTGTGCCATTTTCAATTCGGGTTGGAAATACCAGTAATTTCTGATCTTGCTCTTCCAGACAACGGCCGGTCACCAGACTGAAATGCTGCTTGTAAATTGGGGATGCGACTACACGCTCACCTTGCAGATCGCCCAGAATGCCACGTGCCATGACATTGGCCAGACTAAACGGATCCTGATTGCTGAGCGCATACACCCGCTGTTCCTGACCCACGCGAAAAATTGCAATCTGTTGATCTTCAATCAAAGCTGCAACACCAGTATTCGGGGTGATCTCATCCAGATGACAGACTTCGTACCAGTTCAGTTCGTTCATATCTTTTAAAATTGTCATTTTCATTCTCCCTGACTGTGGTGTTTAGGCTTCAACCACTGGAATACGGTTGAGATCACGTTCAGCGTCAGTCTTTGACCGGATCTGACCACGTACAGGTGCAAACTGAATATGCGGGTCATTCTGCTCGGCTGCTTTGGCGTTGATAAAGGTTTTAAAGCGTTTGCGTACTTCTGGATCTTCAATCGCGGTGCGCCATTCATCCTGATAAGTGCCAATCACATGCTGCATACGGCTTTCCAGTTCAGCCGCAATGCCAAGCGAATCGTGCACAATGACATCTTTCAGATAATCCAGCCCACCTTCCATATTGTCACGCCATACACTGGTGCGCTGTAGACGATCCGCCGTCTGGATATAGAACATAAAGAAGCGGTCGATATATTTGATGAGTGTGGAAGTATCCAGATCTGAAGCCAGCAGTTCTGCATGGCGCGGCTTCATACCGCCATTGCCGCAGACATATAAATTCCAGCCTTTTTCCGTGGCAATCACCCCCACATCCTTGCTTTGTGCTTCGGCACATTCACGGGTACAGCCGGATACGGCCATTTTGGTTTTATGCGGTGAACGCAGGCCCTTGTAACGGTTTTCCAGAAAAATCGCCAAGCCGACAGAATCATCGACGCCAAAACGGCACCAGGTACTGCCCACACAAGATTTCACGGTACGTAAGGATTTGCCGTAGGCATGTCCGGACTCGAAACCGGCATTGATCAGTTTTCCCCAGATTTCCGGTAATTGATGTACCTGCGCACCAAACATGTCAATCCGTTGTCCACCCGTGATTTTCGTATATAAGCCATAATCTTTGGCAATCTGACCGATGCTAATCAGGCCATCCGGGGTGATCTCGCCGCCTGCCACACGTGGCACAATCGAATAGGAACCATCTTTCTGGATATTGCCCAGATAATAGTCATTGCTGTCCTGCAAACCGGCATGACTTGGTTTCAGAACAAAATCATTCCAGCAGGATGCCAGAATATTGGCCACAGTCGGTTTGCAGATATCACAGCCCATCCCATGACCATGTTGCTGAATCAGGTCAGAGAAAGTCTTGATTTCATGCACGCGTACCAGGTGATACAGTTCCTGACGCGAATAGGCAAAATGTTCGCACAGGTGATTGTTCACCGTGACACCCTGACGCTGTAATTCGGATTTGAGAACCTGCGTCACCAGTGGCGCACAGCCACCGCACGCCGTTGCAGCCTGCGTGCATTTTTTCAGTGCACCCAATGAAGTTGCACCGCCATCAATGGCTGAACAGATATCAGCTTTGGAAACGTTATTACAGGAACAGATGGTCGCACTGTCAGGCAATAAATCGATGCCACTGCCACCCGATTTGGAAGTTGACTGATCAAAGCCTGGCATGATCAGGCTTTCCGGTTGCTCCGGCACAGCCAGACCATTCAGCATCATTTGTAGGAGATCGCTATACTCTTTGGCACAGCCCACCAGCACCGCGCCCAGCAGCTTGGTCCTGTCTGCTGACACCACGATTTTTTTATAAACCTGCGCGGCTTCATCAGCATAGAAATAGCTCAAGGCACCAGGTGACATGGCATGTGCGTCACCAATAGAAGCAACATCCACTCCCATCAGTTTGAGCTTGGTGCTCATGTCGGCACCAGCGAATGTATGGCTCTCTTGGTCCAGTACATGTTTTGCCGCGATACGCGCCATGTCATAGCCCGGTGCAACCAGACCATAAATTTTATTGTCCCAAAGTGCACATTCACCAATGGCATAAATGTCCGGATGTGAGGTCTGGCAATAATCATTAATGATGATGCCGCCACGCTCACCAATCAGTAAACCACTTTGGCGCGCCAGTTCATCACGCGGACGAATGCCGGCCGAGAACAGGATGATATCGGTTTCAAGCACCGAACCATCTCCGAACTTCATTACATGCTGAGTGCTGTCACCATCTTCAATACTTGACGTGGCCTTTTGAGTATGTACCTTGACACCAAGGTCTTCAATTTTAGAGCGCAGTACCCGGCCGCCCAGATCATCAATCTGCACCGCCATCAGACGCGGAGCAAATTCTACGACATGGGTGTCTAGATTCAGATCTCGTAATGCCTTCGCTGCTTCCAGTCCGAGCAAGCCGCCACCAATCACCACACCGGTTTTTGCATTCAGGCTGGCGGCACGAATCGCGTCCAGATCTTCAATAGTACGATAGACAAAACAGTTTTGACGCTCATTGCCCGGGATTGGCGGTATAAAGGCATAAGAGCCGGTGGCAAGAATCAACTTGTCAAAACTCAGCACATCACCGTGATTAGTCGTTACCGTTTTATTCAGCTGATCCATTTCAACTGCTTTGGTATTCAGTCGTAAATCAATGCCATAGGCATCGGCGAAATCACTACGGCATAGACTCAGATCCTTGACCGACTTGCCGCTGAAATATTCGGTCAAATGTACCCGGTCATAAGCCAAATGTGGCTCTTCTGCCAAAATGGTCAGCTCAATGTCATCACCGGCCTGTTCCAGTACAGATTCGATGAATTTATGCCCCACCATGCCATGCCCAATCATGAGAATTTTCATATCTGCGCTCCGACTATTGTTTTTTTAAAGACGATAAAAAGCCACATATCAGATCTAGTGGTTGATATGTCGACTGTTTGAATGGGTGGTAAATACCGTGCCCAGCTGTTTGAAATGCTGGATCAAAGGTTGAAATGCCCGTACGGTTTGTATTGCTGAACAACTGACCATGTTATTTATCCTGTGCTGAACGAAATCTCAGTTGCACCCTTTTAAAGTGCAACTACGATCAGAACGGGCATCGTTGGCCGTTATTCGTATTGAAAGTCATCTTTGACAATTTGATAAATGCAGGAAGCATGCCAACTTTTTTAGCAACACAATGACTGATATCAGCCAGAAAATTGCAGGAAATGCTTTATTTTGATGATGGATGCGCTGCTCAGATCAAACTCCTGCACCAAATTGAACTCAAAATAACTCTTTGATGCACCAGTACCATGGCATGTTTTTTGCATTATTCGTACTTGAATATTCCTTAGGCCTTACTTGAAAATATTCCATGTCTAAATTACGAATTGCTCTTATTGATGATGATCTGGAGCGCGCCCAATTCATCCAGGAATCGCTGCTGTTACATGATTTTCAGGTGGTGGCCTGTTTAATCCTGAATGATCTGAATATGGTGCATGTCAAAGGCATCCATGCAGATGTGATTCTGCTAAATATGGATCATCCACATCGGGATATTATTGAAAGCTGTGTCAGCCAATATGAACTTCCTACCGTACTGTTTACCCAAAACTCCAATAAAGACACCATCAAAAGTGCGATTGATGCCGGGATCACGGCTTATATTGTCGATGGTATTGATCCCAGCAAATTAGAAAGCATTCTGGAAATATCAATTGAACAGTTCCGCAAGCATAAAAAGCTGCTGAACGATTTAAAAGAAACCCAAGACAAGCTGATTGACCGTAAAGATATCGATAAAGCCAAAGCATTGCTGATCCAGCTGCATGCATTATCTGAAGAACAGGCCTTTGCCTTATTACGTAAAAATGCCATGAGTCACCGGATTACCATTGGTGAAATGGCCAGACGCCTGCTCGATGCACAGAAGCTGTTATTGGGCCAATAAGGAAAAGCATATGTCCACATTAGAAAAAACTGAACTCAATATTGGCTATATTCCTTTGCTTGATTGTGTGGCCATTCTCTGGGCCGAAAAACAGGGTTATTTTGCCGAGCAAGGATTAACCATCAATTTAATCCGCGAGGCCTCCTGGTCCAGTTTAAGAGACCGTCTGGCCTATGGCTTTCTGGACGCTGCGCATTGTTTGTCCGCCATGCTACCTGCTGCTGCTCTGGGTACAGACCAGTTACAGGTGGCTTTGCAAACCCCGTTGGTACTGAGCATGAATCAGGCTTTTATCAGCCTGCGTCAAGATCTGTGTCATGAATTGGGAATTGATGCAGAAGATGATGAAAAAAGCAGTTCTCAAAAACTGGTGCAGGCCTTGCAACAACAGCAGAAAATGAATCTGGCCTATGTCTATAAGCACTCAATTCATCATTATTGTATAAAAGAATGGTTAGCCCTGACAGATGTCAATATTGCCCACAAGATTCAGCTCATGACCTCACCACCAGCTTCGATGGTAAAAGGAATCTCGGAACAGGTCTTTGATGGCTTTTGTGTGGGAGAACCCTGGAATATTCAGGCCAAGCTTGAAGGCTATAGTTTAATTGTCGCTGCAAGCCAGAATGTCATTCCTAAAGTTGCCGACAAGGTTCTGGCCATGACTCAGGAATGGGCAGAATTACATCCATGCACGGTGAAGGCTTTGGTCAATGCTGTCCAAAAAGCCCAAACGGATTTAAAACAGCGTGCTGATCTGTCCCAAGTTTGGGACATGCTGGTTGATTATCAGATTATCCAGTTTGAATGCTCTGCACAGCGTCATGTCTGTGACTATCATAAAATTCAAAACATCATCCGCAATCTTGTTGGTGCAAGTGCGAAACCGCAGCTTGCCGATTTTATCTGGTTAATCGAGCAGATTGAAAAATGGGATGGTGTCGAAATCTCTGAGATAGAGAAAAAGCAGATTGCAGCACAATGCATGTATGCTGAAATGCTATTTGCTTAAGATTTCATGCAACATATTGCGTAGCCATTGATGACTGGTTTTATGATGACAGGACATATGCCAATACTGCTTTACAGAATAGGTCGGGAAAGCAATCGGTGCCCCAAAAATCTTGAGATTGCCACGTGATAACAGGACTTCACTCAAATAATAAGGCACGGTCGCAATCGCATCGGTTTCCTGTACCACCAGTCCCACGCCTAAATAGCTGGGCAGACGCATTAGAATGTCGCGCTTGAGTTCCAGATTCAGCAATTCATTTTCAATATGGTAATGCCCCATCCCGGCATCAATATCGATATGGGTTTCACGTAAATACTCTTCGGTCGTGATGCTGTCACCCGTTAGTCGCGGATGGTCTTTCGCTGCGATCACCACATAATACTGTTCAAACAGTTTCTGCTGATAAAAGCCATTCTCCAGATTTGGCAAGAAGCCCAAAGCCAGATCAATCTCGCCATTGGCCATCTGATAACTGGTTTCCGAGGTAATCGGACGCACATTCAGGCGGATATGTGATGCATGCTGCTTGAGATACTGTGAAATTTTTGGCAATAACACCAGATGCGATACATCGGTCATCGCCAGTGTAAAACGTTGCTGTGAAGTGACCTGATCAAAATTGATGGTGAAATTATTAATCGCTTCAACTTTACTGAGTGCTTCACTGACCAAGGGAAACAACTGCTTAGATAAATCTGTCGGCAGCATTTCATTGCCAATACGTAAAAATAAAGGATCACCATAATGCTGGCGAATTTTATTCAGCAGATTGCTCACCGCTGGCTGGCTCATATCTAAATGATCGGCTGCCTGAGATACGTTTTTAAATTTATAGACATAATAAAAAATACTGAGCAATTTACAGTCAAGTTCAAACACAGAAACACATTTCCTTTAACTTTCTAATAATTTTGACGAAGATATCATCGACATCATTTTATCAATTGCCAATGTTCAAATATAACACTTTGCAACGATTTCTAGGATCAGTCAATTTCCATGTGGTGTTAAAAATTACTTTTCTCTGATGTGGAGCCTCGTTACAAGTAGTTCTGTTGTAAATATGCACTTCTGTTTTTCCTTGGTCAACTTAAACACGCAAGCTTCATGCTATATACTCAAGCCCACAGAATTAACGATGCAAATTAAGAGAAATATCATATGTTCCAAGGCAAAAAGTTGGTGTGTTTTGATTTGGATGGCACCTTGATTGATTCTGTGGGAGTCTGGAATCAGGTCGATGCTGCGCTGATTCAGGAGTTGGCAAATATTGAAGTCGACTTAAGGCAGATCCAGCAACAGCGCGATCTTCAGCTCAAAAAATTTAAACATCGGCCGGATCCCTATCTGGAATATTGTGCTTATTTAAAAGCGCTTTATGGATTTGCGCCGAATAAAGAAGAAGTAAAAAACCGCCGTTATGCAATTTCACGGCATTTTCTCGATCATGTGGTCGAGCTAAAACCACATGCTGAACGGTTCATTCAAGCCCTGAAACAACAAGGGATTCAGATCGCCCTGACCACAACCACCAGTTTGTTCAATGTGCAGCGTTATCAGGACAATAATCAAAACATTAACAAAAAAATCAGCTTTAATGATGACTTTGCCCTGCTCTTGACCCGTGAAAATGTGCAGAACATCAAGCCGCATCCTGAAGTCTATTTCAATGCCCTTCAGCATTTTCAGGTGCAAGCCGCAGATTGCCTGATTATTGAGGATTCATTAATTGGCGTTGAAGCGGCCAACAATGCAGGAATCGATGTGATTGCAGTTTATGATCAATACTCTGTTCATGAAATAGATTTGATCAAGGTCCAAGCAAATTATTTTGCAGAAGATTTTACTGAGTTATTAAGTTTAGCCCAATAAAAAAAATGCCATGAATCATTGTATTTCATGACATTTTTTTCTGCAGATCTCTGACCTGAGAAGAAAACGTTATTTGGCTTTCTCATAGACTGAGCCTGAACCGACCAGATTTCCTGTTTTTTCATCGATTGCAAAATCAACCATACCTGCACCTGCATTTAACTGAAGTAAGCCATTTTTGCTCACTGCTGCCGGCATCGGATTTTTCTTTTCGGTTTTACCAGTTTCTTTGTCTTTTATGGTGTTGGTAATGAAGTAATTTTCACCATTTTTCGAAATGACCAATACATTTTCAAGTTTTGGATTTTCCAGCGTATTTTTCCAGTTTCCTTGATAATCTGGAGCTGGTGCTTCTGTGAGGTTACAAGCAGTTAAAAGCAGTAATAATGAGATGCCTGAAAAAAATTGAAGATATTTCAAAACTGAGACCTTGATTGTGACAACGCGGCCATTATAGGGACAACCCTCTAGAGCTTAAGCAGGTTGTTGTAGGCAAAGCGTTTCAGCAGTACCGTATCTGTTTTTCTTTGGTGATTTTTTTGAAATATCTCTCCATACTTCATTCATAAAAATGGATGATTCAATTTCTACTAAAACGACAAAAAAGCAAAAAAGGCCTCAATAGACCATGTAAATCTATTGAGGCGTAGCAAACGGGTGAATACCGCACATTAAAAATTAGGGCATGATTTTGGATTTAAAGTAGCTCAATGCAGATTTAGCAGAGTGGGTTTTTTCAATAATCTGTGCAGTCCAGTGATTCGGCAATGAACATTTGGCCAGACGCACCCAAACAGTAGAAAACTGTTTTATAAAGCTCGCTTCATTATAATGAATGCCATATTCAGCACACAGCGCTTTTACTTTCGGCGCCACCTGCGCATAGCGATTGGCTGGCATGTCCGGAAATAGATGATGTTCAATCTGATGGCTCAAATTACCACTCAAAATATGCAGCCAGTCCGTCCCGGTAAAATTACTCGAACCACGAACCTGGCGTAAATACCACTCAGCACGGGTTTCATTGTCGGTATTGTCCATCTCAAAAGTTTCAGCATCTTCCGTAAAATGACCATTAAAAATCACTGCAGACGCCCACAGACTACGAATTACATTGGCTACGGCATTTCCGGCAAACACAGGAATGGCATTCGGGCCAGCAATCACTGGAAAAAATACATAATCTTTTAACACCTGACGGCGCATTTTTTGACGCAGTGGAGCCGCTTCTTTCCAAACTTCTTTCCAGGTTTTGGTTTTATAGGCAATCACATCTTCCAGATGCAAGCGTTGCAGGCCGACATACCATTCAAAAAACACCATTAACTGCATGCCCAGTGGAATATTCAACAGGAAACGTGGTTCCCATTTTTGGGATTCACTGACCCGAATCAGGCCATAACCGACATCATGATCCATCCCGACAATATTGGTATAGGTATGATGAATATAGTTATGGGTATATTTCCAGTCATCTCCTGTGGAAATCGTATCCCAGTCATAGGTGGTTCCGTTCAGGGTCGGATCATTCATCCAGTCGAACTGACCGTGCATGACATTATGTCCCAGCTCCATATTTTCCACAATTTTGGAGATGCCAAGCAGCCCTGTCCCTGCCAGCCAAACCGGTGGCAACCAGCCAGCAAACATCAACATGCCTCGGGATGCAATTTCGCTATAACGGACAAAATTACGGATTTTATAAATATAATTGGCGTCTTTTTCACCCAGATCGTCCATGACCTCGCGGCGGATCGCATCGACTTTAGCACCAAACTCCTCAATCTGTTCAGGACTGAGAAATTGCGACTTACTGTGTCGTTTAAAATCAATTTGCATATTCATGGGAGCACCTTTTTATTCGTTTAATACTGGCTTATAAATTAATAACGACTGGACTCATCGCCTGGGAAATACAAAGTTTAATCTGGGTGTTATTGCCATGATCAACCTCACCGGTCAGGACATTACGCACCGAGCCACTGACTTTGGTACAGGAACAGGTATTACAGATTCCCATCCGGCAACCATGAGCAGGACGCAGGCCTGAATTTTCAGCGCTTTCCAGCAAGTTGGACTGAGCCTGAAACACTTGCTGCGATCTTAAAAACTGTACTGGCTGCGCCTTAATTTTTTCATCGACCACAATCTGGAAATATTCCGAATGAAAATTGGATTTCAAATCCAGTTTTTCTACAATTCTAAGTGCAGCCTTCATCATCCCAGCAGAGCCACAGGCATATATTTTTCGTTCTGCAACATCTGGCACCAGTTTTTGCAATAATCTTTGATTCAGATGCTGTTGCTGTTCCCGTGTATTAAAATGATGATATTTCAAGTTTGGATGCATTAAAGCCAGGGTTTTCAATTCAGCATGAAAGGCATCATCGCGAGTAAAATAAATCAGGTCGATCTGTTCCAGGGACTGGATCACTGCTTTTTGCAGCAAGGAATATATTGCAGTAATACCACTGCCGGATGCCAGAAATAAGGTTGGCTGGCTAGAGTTTTGCAGTATAAAGTCACCTTGCGGCTGCGAAATTTCAATGACAGCCCCGATTTGCATCTGGCTCAAGGCGCGTGACACTTTGCCTTGCTGTTTCACCGCAATAATCAGATCACCATTTTTTAATACCGTCACCACAGAATAATATCGCTGATGACGTACACCATCGAGTCTTATTGTTACTGCAATATGCTGGCCAGCCTGAAATGACCTGGCTTTAAAATTATGATTCGGGCGCAAGTGAATCTTGAAAAAGTCAGGACTGATGGCCTGAATGCCCATAATGGCCGCTTTAACTTTTTTAAACGCCCAGGTTGGATGGATTTTTTCACCAATAAAATCAATGAAATCTTCACGAACCCAATGCGGCTGATAGGTCGGCATACTTGTCATTTTTATCCCCTTATCCGCAGACAGTAATATTAATGTACAACTGTCTATTTATTATGTTGTCAGCATAAAGCGTTTTATAATTCAGACCATATCAATACAGGTCAAATTATGTGCTTATCAAACATAATAGAGCTTTTTGTCGGACAATATGAAGCAAAAGCATCTGCTGAAACTGTAGTTTTTTAGAAAAAGGGATTTTTATATCTGTTAATTCTGCTAACTCTATATAAAAAGCTGACTTTTATAGGGAAATCAATTCTGAGTGATTTTTTTGCTTGTGAGATCGTCATGCGATACATTATTTGTCATCTCTAGTAATTTGAATTGATAACATAGCATCCTTAAATTGCTAACCGTATATATTAGCTTCTCTAATTATTGCTACGTTAGTTTTATTCTTTTTAGACAAATTCGTAAAGGGTAGTTTTTTAAAGAATAGTTGAAATGTATAGCAATATACCAACCATTCTTCTGACTCTATTTCCTGGCTGTGTTATTGGTTGTTTTTGATAAACTTAAAAGACAAAGAATTAGTCTATGAAAAAAATATTATATATCAGCATTTTATCTTTTGCACTAACCTCGGTATCTTTGTTTTATCAAAGATACATCCCTATTAATCGTATAGTGGTAGATCAAATTGAGGAAGTACATAGACTTGCAGGAGGATTTCCTTTTGTATTCTTAATTGATGGAGATTTTACATCACCTGCTAATAATATAAGTGTGTTATTTATTTTCTGGGATCAAGATGAATTTCTCTTTAACTATTTTCTTTTAAATTATTTATTTTGGTTAAGTGTTTTATTAGCTTTTTACTTTATGAAAAAGAAATTTAAGATTTTATAATTTTCTAAAACCAATGCCCTAAAACTCCATATATAACTTTAAAAATCAATGATATGAGTATTTATAAAAAGCCTATCCTCTCTAGAATAGGCTTTTCTTATGACAAAAGATATGTCATATATGGCTCAATCAAAATTTCATGTTGAGGCTCTAACCGACAGCCTGCTCTAAAAGAATATTCCCATAGAGTTCCCGCAAATCTTTTTTCAGCATCTTTCCAGTTCCACTTAGTGGAATTGAGTCTACAAAAACCACTCTGTCTGGAACCTGCCATTTAGCGACTTTATCAGCATAATAATCGAGTAGCTCTGTCTCACTCAGCTGACTGTCCGATTTTTTAATCGCAATCAATACCGGACGTTCATCCCACTTTGGATGCTGGGCGGCAATCACCGCCGCCATCGCAATTTCCGGATGGCCCATAGCAATATTTTCCAGATCCACCGATGAAATCCATTCGCCGCCAGACTTGATTAAATCTTTGGAACGGTCACTGAGTTTTACAAAACCATCTTGATTCAGCGTGCCAATATCCCCTGTATCTAACCAACCATCCTCAGTCAATGGAGATTCTTGCTTACCGAAATACTTATTAATAACCCAGTGCCCTTTCACCTGTAAACTTCCGATAGTTTCACCATCTCGTTCAATTTCATGCGTACATTTTTCTACATCAGTTAAACGTACACTAACCCCAAATGGCGGTCGGCCTTGAGACAGACGAATCTGCTGTTTTTCTTCATCTGATAGCTGTAAATGTTTGGCTTTGAGCTGATTGGCAGTAGCCACTGGACCTGTTTCCGTCATGCCCCAAGCATGAATTGTTTCACAGTTAAACTGCTCTTTGAAAGTTCGTAACATTGCCGGTGGACAGGCCGATCCTCCGATTACATTACGTTTCAGACTTTCCAGCTTGGAACCTGACTGGTTTGCTGCGGCAATCAAACCCTGCCAGATGGTTGGCACGCCAAGCGCCACTGAAACTTTATAAGTATCAATCAGATTCACCAGACTGGCACCATCCAGACCTGGCCCCGGCAGTACCAGCGTGCATCCCACCATGGCTGCCGCGTATGGCGTGCCCCATGCATTCACATGGAACATCGGCACCACTGGCAACATAATATCGGCAGCCGAGACATTTAATGAGTCCGGTAAAATGATGGCATAGCTATGTAATACAGTAGAGCGATGGCTATATAGCACGCCTTTAGGGTTGCCCGTGGTTCCTGATGTATAGCACAGTGAACTGGCTGAGTTTTCATCAATGACTGGCCATTCAAATTCTGTGTGTTGACTGGCAATCAGATCATCATAAAATTGCACTTCTGGAATGGCTTCAGTGACGCTCGGATCGGCAGCATCCAGACAGATAAAATGCTCGACTGAGGTCAGCAGCGGTTTTACCGCCTTGATTAAAGGTACAAATGTTTTATCAAAGATGACCACACGATCTGCAGCATCATTCATAATAAAAATCAGCTGCTCCGGAAACAGGCGCGGATTAATGGTATGACAGACCAGACCGCTGCCAGAAATAGCATACCAGGACTCTAAATGGCGATGATTATTCCAGGCAATGGTGGCAACCCGATCTCCCTGTTCCAAGCCGAGTTGTTGCAATACCTTGGCAAAACGTTTCGAGTTTTGATGAATTTCGCCCCAGTTAGTCACCTTAATGCTGGTGTCGGTATTTTTGGAAATTACCTCGGTATCGGCATGATAGCGCCCTGCATGTTCAATCATGCTGCTGATCAGTAAAGGCTGAAACATCATATTTCCGAGCATTGTCCACTCCTTTGTGCTTGTTATTGGTCCGTGTATTCGTATCGTTGTTATCTAGACATGATGGTTCGGTCTAAGACCGTGACATAGTTTTTATCATCATGTGGACTGAATTTAGCAAGTAAATCTGAATTTGTAAGTATCGAATTGTGACAAATTAAGAGAAGTGACTCAGGCGTATAAAAATTAGAATACGATTGATGGAGAGGTAGAGAATTTCTCTAGAAAGGTTGAGGCCTGATATTCAGTTTAATGATCATGTATTGAGTTCATGTCGACCCGATTAATACAACCATCCCATTTGAATGGAAATATTTACTTGGATACTGATCTTAGAAGAACAGTACAGCAGATCGATAGAACGCCAGCTTGAAAATAGACTGACAACCACATTAAACTTAATTTGTTATATTGAGCACCTTGAAATATGCTATAAATCAAAATAATTAGAACAGTCTTAGTTCAAGCAAGTGTATGTATAAGTCTGAAAAACTGGCGCAGAATATCCGTCAGATGATTGAAAACGGCGTATGGAAGGTACATGAAAAATTACCTTCACTCCGCGAACAGACCCAATTGTCTGGCTATAGCCTGATGACGGTACTCAATGCTTATCAGGAACTTGAAGCGCAAGGTCTGGTTTATGCCAGAGATAAATCCGGCTATTACGTTGCAGAGCGTTCTACAGATCTGGTCAACAGCAAACAACCAATCCAGATTAGTTTAAGCCCAAAAGTTCAAATCAACTCTGTGGTATTTAATTATTTAAAATCGATCCAAGCAGCAGAAATTGTGCCTTTTGGTTCCGCATTTCCCAATGCAGAGCTGTTATATAACGCCAAATTTA
Source organism: Acinetobacter sp. YH01008 (assembly GCF_013420435.1). Classification (NCBI taxonomy): domain Bacteria; kingdom Pseudomonadati; phylum Pseudomonadota; class Gammaproteobacteria; order Moraxellales; family Moraxellaceae; genus Acinetobacter; species Acinetobacter sp. YH01008. The sequence continues at coordinate 19,712 of NZ_VOYD01000005.1, read as the reverse complement.
TGCAGATTCTGGCGCAGCAGGCCAAAAGAAAAAGCAGTTATAACAACCAGAATCATATGCCGCCTGGCAATCAGGATTTACGCCAACTGATTGCTAATCGTTACCAGTTGCAAGGCATTGCTTGCCATGCAGATGACATTGTCATTACATCTGGAGCATTAGAAGCACTGAATCTGTCTTTACAGGCATTGACCCAACCCGGTGATTTTATCCTGTTGCAACAAACCATATTTTATGGGGCCTGGCAGGCAGCCGAGCGTTTGGGGCTACAGGTGATTACTATCCCTGAGCATCCGCAATTCGGTTTTGATCTGGCATCATTTGAACAGGCTTTGAAACAGTATCCGATCAAGGTGTGCTGGCTAATGCTGAACGCGCATAATCCGATTGGCTTTACTGTTAGTTCGGAAATTAAACAGAGAATTGCTGAACTTTTGTATGAATATCAGGTCTATTTAATCGAAGATGATGTTTATCAGGAATTGAATTATGGTTCATCCAAACCGCTACCGGTTAAATATTTTGACCAGCATCAGATGGTGCTGCACTGTGCTTCATTTTCCAAAACACTAGGCATGGGCGCACGCGTCGGTTGGGTCTATGCCGGTCCATTTTCCGATGCCATTCAGCATTTGCAGCTCATGAGCACTTTAACGGTCAGTCCCTTACTCCAGAACACGCTGGTAGAATTTATTTCGCATCATCATTATGAAAAACATTTACGACAGCTAAGACATCATCTGGAAAAATATAAAAAGAAGTTTTATCAGGAACTCAAAAACCGCTTAGCGCCTACATGTAAAATTTACTATTATTCCAGTGGTTATTTTCTCTGGATCGAATTGCCAAATGGTCTAGATGGACAGGTGCTTTATGAGCAACTGATTCAGAAAGGTATTTCAATCGCCCCTGCATTATTGTTTAAACCGGATCATGCCAGTCAGCATTATATGCGCCTGAATTGTTCTTTTGAATGGACCGCCGAGATAGAAAATGCAGTGAATCTTTTAGCAGATACCATTCAGCAGAAATAGAAAAGCGTGAATGAGTTCATCCACGCTTTTTTTAGGTCAAGATACCCGAATTTACAAGCATCTTAGAAGTTGTAAATGGCAACCGCATTGATTCGGTTGTCTTCACCTGTACGACCGCTAACTGGTTGATCGTCTTCATCTAAAACAGGACCATAGGCTTTACGTTCACCATAGACATATTCTAGACCGAAGCTAAGTGGTTTACGTGGGCTATAGAATATATTGGCCCATGCCTGCCAAAGATCTTTATTCGCAGCACTCTTGTTACTTAAAGCATTAATGTAATCTTGATCATCATCAAACTTCATATAGCCATAGCCCAAAGTACCACGCAATTTGTCATTAAACTGCTGGGTTAAACCTACCGTAATCGAGTCAAATTCGCTTTGTATCAGATTACCATCTTTAACTAGTACGCCTGGGTTTGCAAATGATACAAAGCTATTATCACCTTTCACATGATAGTAGTCGGCTTTTATAGTAGTACCTGGTACAACTTCATATTTTGTACCAACACCTACCCCCCATGCCATTTCTTCATCAGTATCTATACGTTTTTCGTGCCCCATTGCACGAACACTTACGTTTAAATTATCTGCAAATTGATGGTTTAAACGTGCAGTTAAAGCTGGAAAACGCTGATTAATCGCTTTATCACTGACTAATTTATCTTTTGGATCTTCCGCAGCAACAACTAAATTAGTTTGTGGGCTAAACTTAGTTGTGTAACGCACTTGTGGTGTACGTTTTACTGCGCCACCTACATAAGCCAAAGCATCCACTGTTTCTGGCATATAATCCGGTACAGCAAAGTTTGACCAGGTTTGACCAATTAACCAGTTGGCATAGCTGATATAAGCATGGCGGATACGTAAATTATCAAAGCTTGCACCGCCCAGAAAGTCTACTTCAACTTTACCACTCAGGGCTTTGTCCCCAGCGCCGACAGGTGCTTTGAAGTCCATTCCTAAGCGGGTAGCAGAAAGTGTTGATCTTAAACGATCACTATTTTCATTATTTCCTTCTAATGCCACAGCATTAATATGGTTGTATGGCAAATCTCGACTGGTTCCCTCTACCTGATAAGAGGCATCGGCACGAATATTTCCATAAAGATTAAATTCGGCACCACTGGCAATTTTCATGACAGGTTTGCTAGCTGGAGCAGGTGTTGCTGCAACATGTGCAGTGACCACAGCCGTCTGTCTTTGCTGTTGCTCAACCAGTGCGCGTAGAGCCTGAACTTCTTGGCGCAGTTGTTCAATTTCCTGCTGACTGCTTTGCGTGGTTTGTGCTTGAACCGATAAGCTCATGCTCCCCATACTGATTGCAATCATGCTCATCAAAAGCGTGTGTTTTCGTGTTGGCTTATTGATTGTTGTGGTGAATAGTGTCGTGTTCATCCTAAACTCGCTTTTTATTGTTCGACTAGATTCTAGCAACAGATCACCACCCGTTACGATGGCGATCTATATCATTGACGATATTATATTGATTAATTGAAGTTTAACTTATTGGGTCGCGTTCTCAGCCACAGGATTTGGCTTCATGCTAGATCTTGCAAGGGCTTGCGCATCTACTGAGGTCTTTAAGTTGACCAGGAAAATCGCAAGTGCAGCAATCACACCAGGAATCGCAATAGCAAAGAAGTTCATTTGATGCGGTAAATTCATGGTTAATAAAGCACCAGTCAATACCGGACCAACAATCGCACCAATACGTCCAATACCTGATGCCCAGCCCATGCCTGTAGAACGTACAGTCGATGGATAATATTGTGCAACAAAGGTATAGAGTAGAATTTGCGAGCCAATTGTTGCAGCACCCGCCACAGCAATCAGGGTGTATAGGACGAATTGCGGACTGTTAAAGCCAAGCAGAATCAGGGCCAGCGCACCACATAAGAACATGATGGTCAGTACTTTCTTGATATGGAAGCGATCTGCCAGATATCCACCACCGATTGCACCGATCATGCCACCAATATTTAAGGCAAACAGGAAGATCATGCTGGCACCAAGCGAGTAACCGGCCTGAATCATCAGTTTTGGCAACCAGCTGCCCAATGCGTATACCATTAACAGGCACATAAAGAACGCTAGCCAGAACATGAACGTACTGAAACTGCGGCCCTGTTGGAAAAGTGCTTTTAATGGCGCTTCATCACCTTTCTGCACTTCATTCAGTACAAATTGAGTATCATGGGTAATGACCTGTTCCGGAGATATTTTTTGAATAATATCGTGCGCTTGGGAGGTCTGATTTTTGTTGGTCAGGTACATCAGTGATTCTGGCAAGTATTTCCAGATAACTGGCAAAAGCAACAGTGGAATACCGGCTAACAGGAACATGATTTTCCAGCCAAATTGTGGCACCAGCCATGCACCTAAGAGTGCCGACGTCATTCCACCAATCGCATAACCACTAAACATTAAAGCCACTAGGGTACTACGGATACGTTTAGGCGCATATTCGGTCATCAGTGCGACCACGTTTGGCATCACCCCGCCAATACCTAAGCCCGCCAAGAAACGTAAAATCCCAAATTCAACCGGAGAGGTCGCAAACGCCCCAATAAAAGTGAATCCGCTAAAAATAGCCACACAGATCATAATGGTTTTTTTACGACCTAACTTATCGGACAAGGTTCCAAAAGTCATGGCACCAAACATCATGCCAAAAAGTGCGGTACTGGCCAACAGACCTGCTTGTACTGCACTTAAGCCCCATTCTTGCATCAACAGAGGCAATGCGACGCCATAGATCACCAAGTCATAACCATCAAAAATAATGATCAGCAGACACCAGATTAGGACGCCCCAATGAAAGGGAGTGAATTTAGCTTCATCAATCAGCGTATTTATATTCACCTTATTTGTAGACATCTCCACCTCCATATTGTGAAGTTCATTCAATGAATGCCACAATGAAGAAGATGCAGCAGAATGTCCAAAACTCAATAGGCATGCCTTTATACCTATAAAGTCTGATTCAGGCTAAGCATTTAAATTAATTAAAAAATATATTATTGAATCGTGGAATATTTTTTAACATAGGCCGATAAACTTGCCAAGAGCTGCTGATTGCTGTTCCTCTTGAGAGGATTGATTGGACTTAAAACACCGAACGATCATACTTTAATGCTTCAAGATCATAGGCTTGATAGACAGCATCAAATAGGTAGCGGATATATTCACTTTCATCCATATTACGCATGGCCATAAATACAGGACTCACAGCAAATGCATCTGCTAAAGGTATAAAGTTGAGATGGGCCAATTTAATATTTTGTGCACTTTCCGGCGCGATACAAACACCCTCTCCCGCCGCTACAAAACCGAGTGCCAGCTGCAATTCGCGTACAATCCGCAGATTTTTAGGCTCTAATCCATACTCAGAAAATATGCCGCGCACCTGGGTGGCAAAATTAGCCTTTCCCGTATTCGGATATAAAAACAACTGCTGATCGACCAGTTCAGATAAATGTAGGCTCTCACGTTGAGCCAATACATGACTGGCATGCGCTGCCACCACTAGACGCTCTTCACGCAACAACACCCGCTTTATGGCCGGATCCGAGATTCTTAAGCGGCCAAAACCGACATCTATACGGCCTTCTTTGAGGGCCTGAATCTGTTCATAAGTATTCATTTCCATCATCTCGATTTTGAGATAAGGATGCTGCTGTTTAAACAAAAACAGAATACGCGACAGCAAACCGAACAATAAAGAACCAACAAAACCGATGGTAATGGTGCGATCTGCAATGCCGATGCGCTTGGTCATCGACTTAATCTCTTCCGCATTAGACAAAAGTTTAACAGCGTGCTGATAGAAGAACTGACCTGCTTCTGTGGTCTTCAATGGACGGCTACCACGCTCAAATAACTGAATATCCAGCTCTGCTTCAAGGTTTTGGATCTGTCTGCTTAAAGGAGGCTGAGCAATAAATAGTTTTTCTGCCGCTTTAGTAAAACTTTGCTCTTCTACCACTGCAACAAAATAGCGTAAATGTCTAAGTTCCATGATCTAGAATACCTTTAAAGTATAAAAAAATGCTAAATCGATCTTAGACCAATCAACATTATTCTTTTAAGGTATATCAAATCGAAGCATTAAAGCAAGAATGTGAATCCGTATTATGTATAAGTCAGTTGAAACCTTGCTGGTAGAAATCCCGACCATTCGCCCTCACAAGATGGCTGTGGCGACGATGCAAACCCAGACCCTGGTCTTAGTTAAAATCACCACTGAAGATGGTTATATCGGTTGGGGTGAGGCAACGACGATCGGCGGCTTAGGTTATGGTGATGAAAGCCCGGAAAGCGTTAAAGTCAATATTGAAACTTATTTCGCCCCCCTTTTAAAGACATTATCCGGTTTAAATGTTGCACAAACATTACAAGCGATCAAAAAGAATATTAATGGTAACCGTTTTGCCAAATGCGCGATTCAGACTGCCCTGCTAGATATTCAGGCACAGCGCATGCAGCAGCCGCTCAGTGAAGTCTTAGGTGGCCGCTTACGTGACAGTATTCCAGTGCTTTGGGTCTTGGCTTCAGGCAATACAGAAAAAGATATTGCTGAAGCAGAAAAAATGATTGCAGCAAAACGCCATAACATTTTCAAACTCAAAATTGGTTCCCGTCCAGTTGAAGAAGATGTTGAGCATGTGCTGGCGATTAAAAAAGCCCTGGGCAAAGACATTTCGATTCGTGTCGATGTCAACCGTGCCTGGTCAGAATTAGACGCCATTAAAGGAATTCAGTTGCTGCAAGACGGCGGTGTTGATCTGATTGAGCAGCCATGTGCGATTGATAACCTCGATGCAATGCGCCGTCTCACCCGACGTTTTGATATTGCCATCATGGCAGACGAATCTTTAATGGGCCCACATTCAGCCTATGAAATTGCAAAACAAAACGGTTCATCTGTTTTTGCAGTGAAAGTTGCCCAGTCAGGTGGTCTGATCGAAGGTTGTGAAGTCGGAAATATTGCCAAACTTGCAGGAATCGATCTGTACGGCGGCACCATGCTGGAAGGTCCGGTCGGCACGATTGCTTCGGCACATGTATTTTCAACCTTTGAAACATTAGCTTTTGGTACTGAACTGTTTGGTCCTTTGCTACTGACTGAAGATATTTTGAAAACCCCACTCAACTATCAAAACTTTGAACTTGAGATTCCGAAAGGATCTGGTCTGGGGATTGAGTTGGATGAAAACAAGATTGACAACTTGCGTCGTCAATAATTCGAGGAGATACCCATGCTTTTCCATGTACGGATGGACGTGAACATTCCACAGGATATGCCAGTGGAACAGGCCAATGAAATCAAGGCCATTGAAAAAGCCTATTCCCACGACTTGCAACGTCAGGGTAAATGGCGCCATATCTGGCGAATCACTGGCCAGTATTCAAACATCAGTATTTTTGATGTTGAAAGCAATGAAGAATTGCACAGCCTGCTTCAGGGCCTGCCACTCTATCCCTATATGAAGATCGAAGTGATGGCATTGAATCGTCACCCTTCTTCTATTCGTGATGACGACAGCTAATTAAGAATATGGGAATTGGGGAATAACGTTATTCCCCTTCCCACAGCAAGACCAGAGGGTAACCAAACAAGGATTGTGGCCAGCAAGATTTAGCCAGCCAGAGCAAGCTAAACAGCGCGCCACATAAAAGAATGTAGATATACTGAGGAGTAATAGTATGAATCGCCAAGAAATTGATGCATTAGTTAAGCAAATGAACGTTGATACAGCGACAGGTCCTGTAGATGAACGTGTACAACAAGTTGTTGTGCGTTTATTGGGCGACCTTTTCCAGGCTATCGAAGATCTTGATATTTCCCAGTCAGAACTGTGGAAAGGCCTGGAATACTTTACTGATGCCGGTCAAGCGAACGAATTAGGTTTATTGGCTGCAGGTTTGGGTCTGGAGCATTACCTAGACTTACGTGCTGATGAAGCAGATGCTAAAGCAGGTATTACTGGCGGTACGCCACGTACGATTGAAGGTCCACTTTATGTCGCTGGCGCACCTGAAACTGTAAGCTTTGCGCGTATGGATGATGGTTCTGAAGAAGGCAAAATCCCGACGCTGATCATTGAAGGTACAGTGACGGATACTGACGGCAACCGTGTTGAAGGTGCCAAAGTTGAAATCTGGCATGCAAACAGCCTGGGTAACTACTCATTCTTTGACAAGTCACAGTCTGACTTTAACTTGCGTCGCAGCATCATTACCGCTGCCGATGGTCAATATACTGCATTGACTACAATGCCAGTGGGTTATGGCTGCCCTCCAGAAGGTACCACCCAGTTTGTACTGGACAAATTAGGCCGTCACGGTAACCGTCCATCGCACGTACATTACTTCGTATCTGCACCGGGTTACCGCAAACTGACTACTCAATTCAACATTGAAGGCGACCAATACCTGTGGGATGACTTTGCATTCGCGACTCGTGAAGGCTTGGTTGCAACTGCGGTTGACGTGACTGATGAAGCTGAAATTGCAAAACGTGGCTTAAAAGGTCCTTTCAAACACATCCAGTTCGATATTGAACTTGTCAAAGAACAAGCTGCTGCACCAACGACTGAAGTTGATCGTCGCCGCGCTAGCGCTTAATACAACTATAGAAGCGGGGTATGTTTCAAAGATATATCCCGCTGACTTCCCCCTTGGAAAGTCGGAGAAAGGACATGCCTCGTATTCCCGTAATTAACACCAGCCATTTAGACCGCATTGACGAATTACTGGTTGATGATTATGAATCTGGTGAATTTAAACTACACCGTTCAGTATTTACAGACCAGGCCCTGTTTGACCTTGAGATGAAATACATCTTTGAAAGCAACTGGGTTTATCTGGCACATGAAAGCCAGATTCCAAACAACAACGATTTCTATACCACTTATATGGGTCGTCAACCCATTATCATTGCACGTAACCGTCAAGGTGAACTGAATGCAATGATTAATGCCTGTTCGCATCGCGGTGCACAGTTGTGCCGTAACAAGAAAGGCAATAAAGCGACCTATACTTGCCCATTCCATGGCTGGACTTTCAATAACTCCGGTAAGTTATTAAAGGTTAAAGACCCGGCTGAGGCAGGTTATTCAGACTGTTTTAATAAAGACGGTTCACATGACCTGAAAAAAGTAGCGCGCTTTGAAAACTATAAAGGCTTCCTGTTTGGTAGTTTGAATCCGGATGTTCCTTCTCTGGAAGAATACCTGGGTGAAGCAACCAAAATCATTGACATGATCGTGGGTCAGTCTGAGCAAGGTCTGGAAGTATTACGTGGTTCTTCAACTTATACCTATGAAGGCAACTGGAAGTTAACTGCTGAAAACGGTGCCGATGGTTATCACGTGTCTGCTGTACACTGGAACTATGCTGCCACGACTCAGCAACGTAAAGAAAAAGAAGCGGGTGACAATATCCGTGCCATGAGCGCAGGTTCATGGGGTAAACAAGGCGGTGGTTCTTACGGCTTTGAACATGGTCACATGCTACTTTGGACGCAATGGGCCAACCCGGAAGACCGCCCTAACTTTGCCAAGAAAGATGAATACACCGAGCAATATGGCGAAGCCATGGCGAAATGGATGATCGAACGTTCACGTAACCTGTGTATCTATCCAAACGTTTACTTCATGGATCAGTTCGGTTCACAAATTCGTGTACTGCGCCCGATTTCTGTCGATAAGACTGAAGTGACCATCTACTGTATCGCGCCTGTCGGTGAAGAGCCAGAAGCACGTACCCGTCGTATCCGTCAGTATGAAGATTTCTTTAACGCATCAGGTATGGCAACGCCAGACGATCTTGAAGAATTCCGTGCCTGTCAGGCAGGTTATGCCGGTATTGCACTGGAATGGAACGACATGTGTCGCGGTTCAAAACACTGGATCCATGGTCCAGATGATGCAGCGAACGAAATCGGTTTAAAACCAAAACTATCTGGTATTAAAACGGAAGATGAAGGTCTGTATCTGGCTCAGCATCAATATTGGTTGGAACTAATCAAGAAAGGTATCGCGTCTGAGAAAGAAATTGCAGCATCGACTGAAGGAGAAAACGCATGAGCGACATCACTTTAGAAAATATTGCGCAGTTCCTGTATCAGGAAGCACGCTTTTTAGATGATGAGCAATGGGATGACTGGTTAACTTGTTATGCCCCTACTGCGTCTTTCTGGATGCCAGCCTGGGATGATGACGACAAACTGACCACAGATCCACAGTCTGAAATCTCGTTGATTTACTACCCGGACCGTCAAGGACTGGAAGACCGTGTGTTCCGTATCAAGACTGAACGTTCATCTGCAACCATGCCGGACACACGTACCTGCCATAACCTCAGCAATATTGAAATTGTAGAACGTGATGGTGACAAAGTGACGGTACGTTTTAACTGGAACACTTTGAGTTTCCGTTACAAAAACAGCTACAGCTACTTCGGTATGTCACGTTATGAAATCGACTTTTCAGGCGATAAACCACAAATTTTAAGCAAATACGTGGTACTGAAAAACGATTACATCAACCAGGTCATCGATATTTATCACCTCTAAGACTGTTCATACAGCCAGGTTAAGCCTTTCAGTCAGATGGAAAATTGACTGAAAGGCTCAGTTACAAAGATTTATATAGGATATTCAGCCATGTCAAACCACAATGTTGCACTTCAATTTGAAGATGGCGTTACACGTTTTATTTCTGTTTCTGACGGAGAAACGCTGTCAGACGCAGCTTACCGTCAAAAGATCAATATTCCTTTGGACTGCCGTGATGGTGCTTGTGGAACGTGTCGTGCGTTTTGTGAATCAGGTTCGTATGACATGCCTGAAGAAACTTATATTGAAGATGCATTAACGCCTGAAGAAGCCGCTGAAGGCTTTATTCTGGCTTGTCAATGTAAACCAACTTCAGATGCAGTATTCCAGATCCAGGCATCTTCTGAGGTCTGCAAAACTGAAATTCATGCCTTCCAGGGTACTTTGGCACGCGTAGAGAACTTATCTGACTCGACTATTACTTTTGATATTCAGTTAGACGAAGGTCAGGCAGACATTCACTTCCTTGCAGGTCAATATGTCAATGTCGGTATCCCGGGAACGACTGAAACCCGTTCTTATTCATTCAGTTCAAAACCAGGTAACCGTTTAACCGGGTTTGTGGTACGTAACGTGCCAAACGGTAAAATGAGTGAATTTTTAAGCGTCAATGCCAAAGCTGGCGACAAAATGACTTTCACGGGTCCATTTGGTAGCTTCTACCTGCGTAATGTGACCCGTCCAGTGCTGATGCTGGCGGGTGGTACAGGGATCGCGCCGTTTATGTCGATGCTGCAAGTCTTAGAAGAAAAAGGTTCAGAACATCCAGTGCGTCTGGTGTTTGGTGTGACCAATGATTTTGACCTGGTGGCGATTGAAAAACTAAATGAGCTGCAAGATAAATTCCCTTGGTTCGAATACCGTACTGTGATTGCAAATCCAGAATCTAATCATGAGCGTAAAGGCTATGTGACCGGTCATATCGAAAAAGAATGGCTCAATGCGGGTGATGTGGATATTTATCTGTGTGGTCCTGTGCCAATGGTTGAAGCAGTTCGCGGCTGGTTAGATGCTGAAGGCGTTAAACCTGCAAACTTCCTGTTTGAAAAATTCTCTGCAAACTAAGTTCAGACTGAACCGGAGAATAGAATGAACCGTGCAAAAAGATTTGAAAATAAAGTCGTGATCGTGACCGGTGCTGCCCAAGGCATCGGGCGCGGTGTAGCGCTGCAAGTGGCAAGCGAAGGCGCACAAGTCGTCATGGCGGATCTTTCCCCTTTTGTCGAGGAAGTTCTGGCTGAAATTGAAGCCACTGGCGGTGATGCGATTACTGTCAAAGCCAATCTGGAAACCTTTGCCGGCGCAGAATCTGTTGTCGCCAAAGCGCTGCAAACTTATGGCCGTGTCGATGTCCTGATTAACAACGTTGGCGGCGCGATTTGGATGAAGCCTTTTGAAGAATTTTCTGAAGAGGAAATTATCAAGGAGGTGAACCGCTCACTGTTCCCAACGCTGTGGTGCTGCCGTGCAGTTCTTCCAGAAATGATTCAAAATCAGAAAGGTACAATTGTAAACGTATCTTCTATTGCCACACGAGGGATTAACCGTGTTCCATATTCAGCATCTAAAGGTGGTGTGAACGGTCTGACCGCTTCCCTTGCCTTTGAACATGCCAAAGATGGAATCCGTGTTAATGCGATCGCAACTGGCGGTACCGAAGCACCACCGCGTAAAGTGCCACGCAATGCCAATCCACTGACTGAGTCAGAAAAAGACTGGATGCAGCAAGTGGTTGATCAGACCATTGACCGTACTTTTATGGGTCGCTACGGTACGATTCAGGAACAAGTGAATGCAATTGTATTCCTGGCTTCGGATGAATCATCGTATATGACTGGTACTGTCGTACCGGTCGGTGGTGGTGATCAGGGCTAAGTCCTGATCATGACTTTTTTAACAGGATCATGGTTTGACGCAAGGAGGCACATCACCAATGAATAACCTGTTTCACAGTTTAAAAAATGATTGGTCAATTTCAGCGACTGTTGCAGGATTTTTAGCAGTGCTGATTTCCTATTCAGGTCCACTAATCATTTTTTTCCAGGCTGCTCAACAAGCCCAAGTTTCCCCAGACATGATGATTTCTTGGATTTGGGGCATTTCTATTGGTGCTGCACTTGCCGGTATTTTCTTATCGATTAAATACAAAATACCGGTGGTGACTGCCTGGTCTGCACCTGGAACGGCTTTATTAGTCACGCTTTTTCCTGATATTTCACTCAATGAAGCGGTCGCTGCCTACATCACCTCTGCCGTGGTGATTTTTTTAATTGGGATCACCGGTTATTTCGACAAACTGCTGTCCTGGATTCCTCAGGAAGTCGCTGCCGGAATGATGGCTGGGATTTTATTGCAGTTTGGCTTAGGTCTGTTTACGGCAACCGATACCATGCCCTACATTGTGTTTGGCATGCTGGCAGTATTTTTACTGGCCAAGCGTTTCAGCCCACGCTATGCCATGGTTTGGGTATTAGTGGCAGGTGTGGTTTTAAGTCTGTTACTGGGCAAAATTAACCCGGTGACTGCTGATTTTAGCTTGGCGATTCCACAATTTATTGCCCCGGAATGGACCTGGAACTCTACCTTGAATCTGGCACTACCGTTGATTTTAGTCAGTCTTTCTGGCCAGTTTTTACCAGGCATGAGCATTATCAAGCTCAGCGGTTATGACATGCCGGCCAAACCTATTATTAGTGTGACCAGTATTGCTTCGCTTGCGGTGGCCTGTGTAGGCGGTATTACCATTGTACTGGCCTCAATCACGGCTGCTTTATGTTTGGGTAAAGACGCACATGAGCTGAAAGAAAAACGTTATATCGCCGGTATCGCGAATGGGATTTTCTATATTTTAGGCGGTTTATTTGCCGGCAGCATCGTCATGCTCTTTAGCCTGATGCCTAAAGAATTAATTGCGGCTCTGGCCGGACTGGCATTGCTCGGTGCAATTGCCACCAATATTTCCGTTGCAATGGGCAAAGAATCACAACGTGATGCTGCCCTGATCACATTTTTGGCGACTGCATCTGGTATGCAGTTCCTTGGACTGAGCTCAGTCTTTTGGGGGATTTGTATTGGTTTGGTGGCGCACTTTGTATTGTCACAAAAAGACCGTAACGCTGTTTCGCTTGCAGCATCAGATTCAAAATGAGTTTAAAGACATCCATAAGTTTAGGATATGAAAGGACCAGATTATGATAGATAAAAGTTCATTATCATTGAAAGAAGCACTCTCCCAGATCAAAGATGGTTCAACCATCATGATTGGTGGTTTCGGTACAGCGGGTCAGCCTGCTGAACTGATTGATGGTCTGATCGAATTGGGTATCAAAGACTTAATTATCGTCAATAATAATGCCGGCAATGGCGACTACGGTTTGGCGAAACTGCTGAAAGCCGGGGCTGTACGTAAAATCATTTGCTCTTTCCCGCGTCAGTCTGATTCCTGGGTATTCGATGAACTTTACCGTGCAGGTAAGATCGAACTGGAACTGGTTCCTCAAGGTAATCTGGCTTGCCGTATTCAGGCGGCTGGTATAGGTCTAGGTCCAATCTACACACCAACTGGTTTTGGTACCTTGCTGGCTGAAGGCAAACCGACTTTAAATTACGAAGGCAAAGACTTCGTTTTAGAAAATCCAATTAAAGCGGACTTTGCTTTGATTAAAGCCTCTAAAGGCGACCGTTGGGGCAATCTGGTATATCGTAAATCTGCCCGTAACTTTGGCCCGATCATGGCGATGGCGGCAGATATCACCATTGCTCAGGTGTCTGAAGTGGTGGAACTCGGTGCACTGGATCCAGAACACATCATCACCCCTGGAATTTTTGTTCAACACGTTGTTCAAGTTAAACCTGCACAATAATTGGCATCGGAGATAAATAATGAGCTATACCAAACTGACCCGTGACCAGATCGCTGAACGTGTGGCACAAGACATTCCTGATGGTGCCTATGTCAACCTGGGCATCGGCTTGCCAACCAAAATTTCCAGCTACCTGCCTTCGGATAAAGATGTATTCCTGCATTCTGAAAATGGCCTGTTGGCTTTTGGTCCTCCTCCTGCTGAAGAAGACCGTGATCCAGAGCTGATCAATGCTGGTAAAGAATTCGTAACCTTACTGGAAGGGGGTTCATTCTTCCATCATGGTGATTCCTTCGCGATGATGCGTGGCGGTCATTTAGACATCGCGGTATTGGGTGCCTTCCAGATTGCTGAAAATGGTGATCTGGCCAACTGGCATACTGGCGCACCGGATGCGATTCCGGCTGTTGGCGGTGCAATGGATTTGGCTGTGGGTGCCAAGAAAGTTTTCATCACCACCGACCACGTGACTAAAAAAGGCGAGCCAAAAATTGTGGCTGAGCTTTCATATCCGGCGACTGGTTTGAAATGTGTGGATCGTATCTATACCGACCTGTGTGTGATTGATATCACCAGCGAAGGCATGAAAGTGATTGAGAAAGTCGACGGTCTGTCATTCGAAAAATTGCAGTCATTGACTGGCGCCAAGCTGATTGATGCGACTCAAAACTAATTCATAAATCCTCCCTAAATCCCTCCTTTATTAAAGGAGGGACTTTCACCCTTTAAATTCAGGGAAAAACGCCTCCCTTTAGTAAAGGGAGGTTGGGAGGGATTCAAAGATTTGGAAAGTAAAAACATGAAAAACGCATATATTATCGATGCCATCCGTACCCCATTCGGCCGTTATGCCGGTGGCCTCGCTCCTGTTCGTACTGATGATCTCGGTGCACTTCCAATCAAGGCCTTAATAGAACGTAATCCATCGGTGAACTGGGAACAGGTCGATGATGTGATCTATGGCTGTGCCAACCAGGCCGGTGAAGATAACCGTAACGTTGGCCGCATGTCAGCGCTGCTTGCAGGTGTGCCTTATCAAGTGCCTGCAACTACAGTCAACCGCCTATGTGGTTCATCGCTAGATACTATCTCCATGGCTGCGCGTGCGATTAAAGCGGGTGAAGCCCATCTGATCATTGCCGGTGGTGTCGAGTCAATGTCTCGTGCACCCTTTGTCATGGGCAAATCAGAAACCGCCTATGGCCGTAGTCAGAAAATCGAAGATACCACCATGGGCTGGCGTTTCATTAACCCGAAACTCAAAGACATGTACGGTGTAGAAACCATGCCGCAAACGGCTGAAAATGTCGCTGAACAGTTTGGGATTAACCGTGAAGATCAGGACAAATTTGCCCTGAGCAGCCAGCAACGTACAGCCGCAGCACAAGCCAAGGGTTTCTTTGATAAAGAAATCATTCCGGTGGTGATTCCACAACGTAAAGGCGATCCGGTGGTCGTAGATAAAGATGAACATCCACGTGCCTCTACCACTGCAGAAGCTCTGGCAAAACTGAAACCTGTGGTCAAAGCAGATGGTACAGTTACAGCCGGTAATGCTTCAGGCATTAACGATGGTGCTGCCGCCCTACTGATCGCGTCTGATGAAGCGATTGCGCAATACGGTTTAAAACCACGTGCCAAAATTATTGGCTCAACAGTTGTGGGTGTTGAGCCGCGCATCATGGGCTTTGGCCCGGCACCTGCTATCAAAAAGCTACTTGCTCAAACCGGTTTAACGCTAGAGCAGATGGATGTGATCGAGCTGAATGAAGCTTTTGCGGCCCAAGCACTGGCATGTACCCGTGATCTAGGCATTGAAGACGGCTCGGAAAAAGTCAATCCGAACGGTGGCGCAATTGCCTTGGGTCATCCACTCGGCGCATCTGGTGCACGTCTGGTGACCACTGCCTTGAACCAGCTGGAACAAACTGGCGGTCAATATGCACTATGTTCAATGTGTATTGGTGTCGGTCAAGGTATTGCTTTGATTATCGAACGCGTCTAAAAGCACGATCACTTAATAAAAATTTCCCCTCCCTTTTTTTAAAGGGAGGTCGGGAGGGATTTTAATGCCAACATTTACATCTAACGATGCACAAATTAATTACCAGACTTTTGGGGATACCTCTAAGCCTGCAATTGTGTTCTCCAATTCATTGGGCACCAAATTCAGCATGTGGCAGCCACAAATTGAATTTTTCCAGAAAGATTATTTCGTGGTGTGTTATGACACTCGTGGTCACGGTGGCTCGAGCGCACCACAAGGGCCATATACCCTGGATCAACTGGGTCAAGATGTAGTGAATCTACTGGATCATTTAAATATCCAGAAAGCTGCTTTCTGTGGCATTTCCATGGGGGGTCTGACTGGCCAATGGCTGGCAATTAACCGTCCAGAACGCTTTAACCAAGTGATTGTGTGTAATACGGCAGCCAAAATCGGTCAGGAACAGGCCTGGCTGGAACGTGCTGCACTGGTGCGTGAGCAAGGCTTGGCACCGATTGCATCGACCGCAGCATCACGCTGGTTTACCGAACCCTTTATTCAAAGCAACGCAGCAATTGTTGCAGAACTTTCAAACGACCTTGGAGCTGGCAGCCCGGAAGGTTATGCGAGTTGCTGTGAAGCTTTGGCTAAAGCGGATTTACGTGAACAGTTAAAGACAATTTCAGTTCCTGTATTGATTGTGGCAGGTCAGCAAGATCCTGTAACGACTGTTGCTGATGGTCAGTCGATGCAAGCCAGCATTGCCAATAGCCAACTGTTTGAAATCAATGCATCGCATATTTCCAATGTCGAGCAACCTGAAGCGTTCAATCAGGCAGTTCAGGCATTTATTGCAGCTTAAACTGCTCAAAAAAAGAAAAAAGCCACTGATCATCATCAGTGGCTTTTTTTTATCAAGATGGAGTCAGCATTAAGCCCAAATGACCAAAATCGCAGCGATCACCACCAAGCCCAGCCCCCAATGCTCGGCACGTGCCAGTTTCTCCTTAAAGAAATATGCAGAAATCAGCATACTAAATAAAATCTCGATTTGACCTAGCGTTTTGACAATGGGCACACTCATGATGCTCATGGCAGTAAACCAGCCCAGCGATGCCATAAAACTGCACACGCTGACTTTAAAGGTTAATCCCAAGCGTTGCCACATGGCCACTAAAGTCTGGCGGCTAAATAGACTCAGATAGATCAGCATACTGATGCACTGGAAACTGATGACCATCAGCAGTACCCATGCAGCACGATGGACAGTTGGCAATGTGCTTAGCTCCAGACTCGCCTCCCTGACCAAGAGTGAGGTAATCGCAAAACTTAAGCCGCTGCCGATTCCAATCGCTAAGGTCTGGGCAGAAAATTCGCTGATCTGCTGGCCTTTACTCAGCAAGAACACGGCATAAGCACCGAGTACCACACCGATCCAGGCCAGTACCGATAAATGATCGGCTAAAAACACGACACCAATGACGGCGGCAAGAATGGCTTCACTTTTAGCCAAACCGACCCCAATCGCATAATTTTTTTGTTGAAACAGCTTCACCATCAAGGCAGTCGCTAAAATCTGGCTTGAACCAGCAATCACAATATAGACCCAAAACCTGGGAGTAAAATGGATAATATTTTCAACGGGCTTGAAGTGATAAAGACTGGACAGATAGATTATTGCAAAGGGCAAGGCAAAGATAAACCGTGCCAGCGTGACCCCCCAAACATCGACCGTAGTGCTCAGCTGTTTTTGAAATGCATTGCGCCATGCCTGCATAAATGCAGCCATTAAGGTGAAAAAGATCCAGCTGATTGCCATAAAATGATTTGCATATATAACAAAAGTGAACCAATTCTAAGCCTAAGTAAAAGGCATGACTAATTAAAAATGGAGTGAAGGTGAATAGCGGAAAGTTTGGATTGTTTTTAGATGGTTTAAATTTCAGCTAAGTAGTCTTTTCGCATGGGAATAAAACGAATGCCATTTTCCTCAGTGTATTCGCCCATTTCAACAAAACCGAAGCGTTTATAAATATCCAAAGCATATAAACTGGATTTTACAGTAATAGATTGATGACCTTGGCTACGAATATGTTTTTCTAAAAAGCGCCACATTTGGCGACCGTAACCTTGACCTTGATAAGCCTTATTCAAGAAAAAATGCATGAAATGTGCCGGCGCTATATAAGCCACAACACCGACTATTCTGCGGTCAATTTCAGCCACATAATAATAAATATCTGGCCATTCAAAAATGGTTTGAATCGCTTCAGCTTTAAAACGTAAGCGTCCCTCTTCTGCCGTAGTGACAGCCTCTACAAATGGTGCAATGACTTCTACGATAGCAAATGTATCCTGAACAGTAGCTTTTCTAATTTTCATATTATTTTAAATTTCACCTTAACCTGGCTTTGTTGCAAAAACAGATCATCTGTCAATTTGTATTTCTCTAAGCAATCTTTTTCTATTTAAAAATAACGAGTTATTTAGCTCACAATATAATGCCAAGCATCCTCCATTTACAATTCAGCCATATAGAGTTTTTATTAAAATTTTTATGATGTTATTACAATAGGATGAAATTTAGGTAGGCATTCTAGACAGTTTGCTTCCCTACAGGGAGTTTAGATGAAACATTTTGAATGCGCCGTCTGCCAGCAACAGCTATTTTTTTACAAATCAGTCTGTGATCATTGTATGTCACCAATCGGCTATGTCGCTTCGGAAAAAGAATTGTGCGCATTTAAAAAGCAGAGTGCTGATCAATGGATTCCAGTCTCCAAAAGTTATCAGCATGCCAGTTATAAACCCTGTCATAACTATACGCACTATCAGGTATGTAACTGGATGATTCCCAGTAATGAAGATGAAGATTTTTGTGAGTCCTGTCAACTCACTCATGTGATTCCTGATCTGGAAAATTCAGAGAACCTGATTTACTGGTTTCGACTGGAAGAGGCCAAACGCCGCTTCCTTTATTTGGCGCAGCGTATGAACATGATGCCACGCCCCAAAAAATCTGAAGATGATCCATTTGGCCTGTGTTTTGATTTTTTACTGCCTGAAGATGATCAGCCGGTTTTGATTGGTCATGCCAATGGTGTGATTACCTTAAATGCGATTGAAGCGGATGTGGTGTATCGTGAAACAACACGCGTGAATATGGGAGAAAATTACCGGACTTTATTGGGCCATTTTCGCCATGAAAGCGGACATTACTATTTTGCACTGATGCAACACTTACATCCGGAACTGATTGAAGAGTTTCGTCATTATTTTGGCGATGAGCGGCAAAATTACAGTGAGGCGCTGCAAACTTATTATAATGACGGCGCCCCGATCAACTGGCAGGAAAACTATATTAGTGCTTATGCCACCGCACATCCCTGGGAAGACTGGGCAGAAACCTGGGCGCATTATCTGCATATGATGGAAACACTGGAAACTGCTTACTATGCTGGAATCCGCGTTATTGGCAATGGTGGCTATCTGGCCAGCATGGATTTTAAAGAATGTCCAATTGGCGGACAGGACGTTGAACATATTCTTGCAAACTGGGTTACCTTAACCTTTAATTTAAATGCCTTGAACCGTTGTATGGGTCTGGAAGATGCCTACCCATTCAAGCTGACCGAAGCGGTAAAAGACAAGCTTCGATTTATACATCGGCATGTACTGGAAAAAGTTTTTAAATCATCCAAATGATCTCTAAACGACAAAAAACTGAATGTAATAAAAGGCGGATTCAAGCGGCAAGTGCAACAGTATAAAAACCAGCCATAACTTCACTAGGCGTATACCAACCTAGTGTTTTTCTAGGACGATGGTTGAGTGCAAATTCTATCTGCTCTACTTGTTCGTTTGACACGTCATCAAACGATGATGATTTTGGCAGATATTGCCGGATTAAACCATTCGTATTTTCATTCCTTGCTCGTTGAATAGACTTGTAAGGATCAGCAAAATACGTATCTATGCCGGCATCAGTGATTCTTTTGTGTTCGGCAAATTCCTTACCATTATCAAAAGTAACACTATAAGCATGGCTCATCCGTAAACGATCTAATGCACAAGTAATCGTTTGAGAGGATGCTCTCGTTGGCCCTAAATGAACAATATGTACGTACAGGCTCTTTCGATCAACGAGAGTTAATAAAGCACCTTTATGATGTTTACCAATTACAGTGTCACCTTCGAAAT